>JAICNA010000033.1 GCA_025928955.1 Gemmatimonadales bacterium
GTGGCGCGGCAGGAAGGGATGTTCGGCGGCAGCGACGAGGAAACGGCGCGGGGGCTCGCGGCGGCGGTGGCTCCGTACCTGGAGCTGCTGCGGCGGGACGCCGTGGCCCCGCCGCCCGTGATGCCCGGCTGGAAGCGGGCCCCGAGGCGCTGAACCACACCGATCTTGCGAGCCGGCGGCGAGCCCGTAGTGTTGAAGGGTACCCCGCCGGAGGTTCGCATGACCGTGCCCATCGGGGGCCGCTTCGCCGCCCTCCTCGCCCTTCCGATACTGCTCGCCGCCTGTTCGGCCGAGTCGCCGGTCATTCCCACACCGATCGATCAGCCGACGTCGCGCGGTCCGCTCCAGATGAACGCGCGGATCGACGGGTTCGTCTACACCGCCGTCGCCGGGACAGGCTTCGACGCCGGCCCCATCGAGGTCAACAAGGGCGGTGTCCGGATCAGCACGACCTTCGCCAACACCGGGGGAAACCTCACGGCTCCGCTCACGCCGGCGGATTTCGAGCTGCGTGTCACCGGCAGCGCCGCAGGCGGCCCGCTTCCCACGCGCGTCGAGTACACCGCGGACGACGCATTCAGCGGCTCGCTCTACTGGATCGCCCCCGGGCAGTCCGTGCCGGTCTTCCTGGGCCTCTACCAGAAATCGAAGGGCGACTACGTCCTCGGCCCCTACGCCGTCACGATCACGCGCCGCGCCCACTGACGCCGGCTAGAGGTCGGTGCTCACCCGGAAGATGACGTTCCGCCCCGCGTCGAGCGCCCAGGCCTTGTAGCGGCTCAGGAAGTTCGTGTATGCGGTATCGAACAGGTTGCGCACCTGCACATCCACGCCGATCGTCCTCGCTCCGACCGGAATCCCGAAGCCTCCACCGATGTGCGCCAGGGTGTATCCCGGCGGCGCAAAATCCTGCGGATCGAGGCTGGTCTGCCGCACGTTCGTTTCACCCTCGGCCGAGAGGTACGGCCCGGCGAGCGGGCCGACCGGCGGCGCCTCGATACGGATCGAATACGTCACGCGAAGCGGCGGAATGAACGGAAGCGGGACGTCGAGGTCGGTGTTCTGGCCGCGCACGTAGTCCGCCGTTCCCCGGAAGTGCAGCGCCGGCGTCGGATGATACTCCGCGACGGCCTCCAGCCCGTAGAGCCGCGCATTGCCCTGGGTGTAATCGAAGATCTCGAAGCCGCTCTCCGGGTCCTCGGCGCCGGTGGGACGCGGGTAGATGTAATCGTCCACCAGGTTCACGAACCCTCCCACTTCCGCGCTCACCCGCTCCGACTGCACACGGAACGCGAGGTCGGTGTTGAGCGACGTCTCGTTCTCGAGTCCCGCATTCCCGCGCTCGAACCGGGCCGTGCCTTCGTGCACGCCGTTCGAGAAGAGCTCGAACGGGGACGGCGCCCGGAATCCGCGGCCCACGTTCAGCACGACCGCGGTCTGCTCGGAGGTGTGCAGGATGAGTCCGAAACTCCCGCTCACCGCGTTCCAGGTGCGCCGCTCGGCGGCGACCCCGAGGTCGGCATCGGCGTCCACGTCGAGCCGCCGGTGATCGAACCGGCCGCCGATCGACACTGTGACGAGCCCGAGCGGCGCCTGCTCCGACACGAAGACGCCGATGTTCCCGGTGCTGCTCCCCGGCACCAGCGTTTCCTCGCCCGACTTGTCCACGTCGGTCCGAAGGACGCTCACGCCGGCGATGCCGTCGAGGGGCCCGACCGGCGTATGGTGGAACCGCGCGTCTCCGGTCCACGTCTTCGAGAGAAGCCCGAGCTCGATCTCCTCGGCGTCCGCGCTTTCGAACTCGCGTCGGTTGTTCCGCTCGTATCCCGCATCCACGTCCACGTGCGATCCGGCCACCGGCAGCGTCATCTCGAAATGGAGGCGGTCGTCGGAGACTCGCTGGTAGGGTGTCGCTCCGGGGTCCTCCGCGGGGTCCTCGTGCAGCTCGAGGCGCTCGTTGCGCCGAGCGTAGGTCAGGTGCGCGGCGCCCCAGGTCCCGCGGAGGCCCGCCGATCCTGATGCGCTGATCGTCTCGATCCCGCTGTTGTCGAGCGGGCCGTTCGGGGTCTGCAGGTTGCCGGCGGAGCGCGCCGTTCCGGCCGCCCGGAAGCCGAAGCCTTCGCGTGCGCCCTCGGCGATGAGCGTTCCCTCGGGCATGCGCGTATTGGTGCTGAAGGCGGCACGCATCTTCCCGCGCACGAATGCCGGCTTGCCGAGCGCGTCGGGAAGCTCGGGGTCCACGACGTTGATCACGCCACCGAGCGCATCCGATCCGTAGAGGACGCTCGCCGGTCCCCGGATGATCTCGATCCGCTCGGAGCTCGCCGTCTCGACGTTGGGGCCGTGCTCGTCTCCCCACTGCTGCGTCTCGAGGCGCTGCCCGTCGGCCAGGACGAGCACGCGATTCGACGTCAGTCCCCGGATCACCGGCTTGCCGATGCCCGAACCTGTACTCACGCTGCGCACGCCCGGGACCACGCTCGCGGTCTCCCCGAGCGAGGGGGCGCCGGCGGTCGCGAGGTCTCCCGGCGTGAGCACCGAGATCGGCTGCGGAGCCGCGAGCGCGGTGGTGGCGAGGGGAGAGGCGGTAACCTGGATATCCGGCAGCTCGACGAACGAGGCGCGAAGCACCGTGTTCACCGTCGTATCGGAGTCGCCGAGCCGGATGCGCAGCACGCGGGGCGCGTAGCCGATCCGCGCGAACGAGAGGCCGTAGGTTCCGCGGGCAAGGCCGGTGAATGAATAGTGTCCGTCGGGGCCCGAGTGCGTGGAGCGGTTCGCCTCGACGATCGTCACGCGAACGGCGTCGAGCGGCTCGCCCTGTTCGTTCGTGACGCGGCCCGACAGCACCGCGATCGGCGGCGAGAGCAGCGAAGTGTCGGCAGGTGCGCCCGCGATCGCGAGCACGAGGGACAGCAGGTACATCGATTACCTCCACCATGGGGCGTCCCGGGGGACGCGCATCGGATGAATGCGTGAGTGCGACGGTCAGCCGATGATGGCAGGAGGTGCGCGAGGGCGGGTGGCGCCTGGAAGGGTGGAGGATCGAGGCGATTCCGCACCCCGGACGGGAACGGCCGCGAGCGACACCGGGGTGCATCTCGGAGCCGCGGCGACGGCTGGCGCGGTGGCCATGGCCGGCAGCGGGACGCCGAGGGTGCAGCGCTCCCCGTGTGACGCCGGCGTCTCGCCGCTGCCGATCCGGTTCCCCTCGGGGGAAAGGCCGTGCAGGTAATGAAAGAGCGCATCGGCCACCGGCAGCCCGCTCCCTCCCCCTGCGAGCAGGAGGGCCAGGACGAGCGTGTTGAGCCGGGAGAGCCAGACCTTGCGCATACCCTACTATAACGAAGGCACGGTGTCGTGCGGTTTCAGATGGACTGAACCGGCTCGGGCAGGGCGCCGGGCGTACGGCGCCGGACAGGCCCCTCCACGGGGAGGATGAACCAGAAGGTGCTGCCCTTTCCGACGATCGAATCGACGCCGATCGCCCCGCCATGCAGGTCGACGAAGCTCTTGCAGAGCGCGAGCCCGAGACCGGTGCCCTGTGCCTGCCGCGTGAAGGAGCTGTCCACCTGGCTGAACTCGCGGAAGAGCTTCGGCCGGTCCTCGTCTCGGACGCCGATGCCGGTGTCGATCACCGAGACCCAGACGGCATCGCGGCTCACCAGCCTCGGCGCTTCCCCGGCGCGCTCGGTCGGCACCGGCATCGGCGTCCGCGTCCGCACGGCGGAAAGCGTGATCTTCCCGGCGTCCGGCGTGAACTTCGAAGCGTTGGCAAGAAGGTTGAAGAGGACCTGCCGCACACGGAAGCCGTCGGCGAGAATGGTGAGGTCCATCTCCGGAGGCACGCGCACTTCGCATTCCTGCGACTTCTCCGCCCGGAGACTGGCGGTGTCCGCCACGGCGCCGACGATCGCCTCGCGGATATCGGTGGGTGCGAGCGAGAGCACCATGCGGCCCGCCTCGATCTTCGAGAGGTCGAGGACGCTGTTGATGAGCCCGAGCAGGTGCCGGCCGTTGCGGAGCACCGACTCGAGGAAATCCCGCTGCACCTCGTTGACCGTGCCGACCTGTTCCGTGAGGAGCAGGTCGCTGAACCCGATGATCGCGTTGAGCGGCGTGCGCAGCTCGTGGCTCATGTTGGCGAGGAACTCGCTCTTGAGCTGGGTGGCCCGCTGCAGCTCGCGGTTCTTCGCCGCGAGCGCCAGCTCGTTCTCGCGGCTCGCCTGCAGGCCCGCCGCGCGGTCGAGTCCGACGACCACCTGATCGCCGAGCAGCTCGAGCAGCTGCAGGTCCTGGTCCCCGAAGCCCCTCCCGTCCAGGCGGTTGTACGCCGCGACCGTTCCGATCACGAGCCCCGCCGATCGGAGCGGCGCGATGGCCGCCGTGGTGAGCGGCACCGGGAGCACCGCGTCGCGGTAGCTGCGCGGATCGCCGTCGATGTCGTTCACGACCAGCGACTGGTCGTGCGTGACGGCCCACCCGAGCAGCGAGTGATCCACCGGGAGAAGGTTCCCGACGGTCACCTCGAGCGGCCCCGTGGCGGCGACGACACGCAGGAACCGGCCTTCCTCGACCATGATCGTGACGCCGCCGCTCTCCGCCTGCAGGAGATCCGCCGCCGCGAGGGCCACTTCGCGCTGCAGCTCGGCGACGCTGCGCCCGGAAAGGAGCGTTCCGCCAAGGTGCCGGAGGCGGTCCAGCTCGCGATTGCGCGCCGAGGCCGCCTCGAGTGCCCGGCGCAGTGTCTCGCTCTGGGCCACCGCCAGGACGCGGCCGCGCCGCACGGCGACGAGCGCGGCAATGCTCGCCAGGAGCGCCACGGCGATCGCGGCGATGTCGCTCCGGCGATCGGAGAGGTAGAGCGCACACCAGAAGAGGATGAGGACCGCGGCGGCGAGCGGCCGCACGGTGTAGAGACGCCGGGCGATTTCGCGCGCCGTCACGTGTCGTCGCCGGAGAGAAGCTCGCGGAACTCCGTCTGGCCGGTGCGGAGCATGCGCCGCAGGTAGGGACGGCAGAGTCCGCACTGCGCGCCGCAGCCGGTTTCCCGCATGAGCGCGTCGAGGTCCCACCCCTCGGCCCGTGCCAGCGGAAGGAGGCGGTCGAAGGGAAAGCGCATGCAGATGCAGCGGGACACCAGGACGGCGCCCATCGCGGCGGAATCGCTCACGGATTCGCCGGGCGCACGTCCAGCTCGCTCACGAGCGCGCGCTCCGGCAGGGCGAGCGCCGAGACGATCGTCGCTGCGACATCGTCCGGGTGGAGAATGCGCCGGGGCGGCGCGCCGGGGTCTTCCTGGCTCCGGATCAGGTCGGTATCCACCGAGCCGGGGCAGATCGCGATGACGCGGACCCCGAGTGTGCGGACCTCGAGCATGAGCGACCGGCTGAAGCCGAGCACCGCGTGCTTGGAGGCGGAGTAGCCCGTCCCACCCTTCACGCCGTTCCTTCCGGCGAGGCTCGCGACATTGACCACCGCGCCACCGCCGCGCTCGATCATCCCGGGGAGGACTTCCCGGGTCATGAGGTAGAGGCTGCGGACATTGGTGGCCATCATGCGGTCCCAGTCGTCGAGCGACTGCTCGAGGAACGGCTTGAACACGGCGATGCCGGCGTTGTTGACGAGCGTGTCGACCGGGCCGAGTGCATCCTGGATGACGCGCACGATGCGGCGGGCATCGCTCTCGTTCCCGACATCGCCGCCGGCCCCAGCGGCCTCGATGCCGTCGGCGCGCAGCTGGCCGACGAGTGCTTCGACTTTCGGGGCGGTGCGCGCGCAGACGCCCACGCTCCATCCGCGGCGGCCGAGCGCGAAAGCCGTGGCGCGGCCGATCCCCTCAGTGGCGCCGGTGACGAGAGCGACGGACATGCCGGAAGTTAATCGTCACGCCATACTTGAACGATGTCGAACCCTCTCGCTCATCCGGTGATCCGGCAATCCGGGCCTCGCGGCGGCCGGAACCCCGAGCCGCTCGACCGCCCGGAGACGTGGCGCGAGCGGCTCGCCGCCATGCGGCATCTCCCCCGGCTGCTCCGGCTCGTCTGGCAGACCCAGCCGGCGTACGTCGTCGGCGTGCTGCTCCTCCGGCTCGTCGGCGCCATCATTCCGCTCGGCGTGCTGTGGGTGGGGAAGCTCATCGTGGACGAGGTGGTGGCGCGGATCGCCGCCTACCAGGCGACCGGGGTTGTCGAGTGGGAGCGCCTCGGCTGGCTGCTCGGGGCGGAGTTCGGCATCGCGCTCGTCGGCGCCGCCGCGAGCCGCGCCGGCGCGCTCCTCGAGAGCCTCCTCGGCGATCTCTTCGCGAACGAGACCAGCGTGCGCCTCATGAGCCACGCGGCGGCGCTCGATCTGGAGCAGCTCGAGAACGCGGAGATCTACGACAAGCTCGAGCGGGCCCGGCGGCAGACGGTCGGACGCATCGCCCTCTTCTCGCTCCTCCTGCAGACCATCCAGGACGCCATCACGCTGGCGAGCCTCGCGATCGCCCTCGCGCTCTACGTGCCCTGGCTCCTCGTGCTCCTCGTCGTGGCCGTCCTTCCCTCGCTCCTCGGCGAGACGCACTTCGCCTCGCTCGGCTACTCCCTCCTCTATTCGTGGACCCCGCAGCGCCGACAGCTCGACTACCTCCGCTTCATCGGCGCCAGCGACATCTCGGCCAAGGAGCTCAAGCTCTTCGGACTCTCCGCGTTCCTCGTGGGCCGGTACGAGAAGCTGGCGCGGGAGTTCTACCATGCGAACCGGAACCTGGCGATCCGGCGGAGTGCCGTGTCCGTCGGGCTGAATGCCCTGGGCACGCTCGGCTACTACGGCGCATACGGGGCGATCATCTACCTCACGGTGATCGGGCACCGCTCGCCCGCGGGCGTCTTCACGATCGGCGTGCTGACCTTCCTGGCCGGCAGCTTCCGCCAGAGTCGCGACCTCATCCAGCGGGTGCTCCTCTCGTTCGCGCAGGTCTACGAACAGAGTCTCTATCTCGACGACCTGTTCGGATTCTTCGAGATCGAGCCGACGATCCGGGACCGGCCGAACGCCCGGCCGGTGCCGAACCCGGTCCGGAGCGGGTTCGTCTTCGAGAACGTCGGTTTCCGGTACGCCGGTGCCGAGCGGTGGGCGGTGCGCGGGCTGTCGTTCGCCCTCGCGCCCGGGGAGCGGATCGCGCTCGTGGGCGAGAACGGCGCGGGGAAGACCACGCTCGCGAAGCTCCTCGTGCGGCTCTACGATCCGAGCGAAGGCCGCATTCTCCTCGACGGCGTGGACCTGCGGGAGTACGACCTCGAGAGCCTGCGGCGCAACGTCGGCGTGATCTTCCAGGACTTCGTCCGGTACGATTTCATCGTCCGCGAGAACATCGCGGTCGGCGGGATCGAGTGGCGGGATGACGAGGCGCGCATTCGCGAGGCCGCGAGCCGGAGCCTCGCCGACTCGGTGGTCGAGCGCCTCCCCGGCCGCTACGATCAGATGCTCGGCCGGCGATTCGAGGGGGGCGCCGATCTGTCGGGTGGCGAATGGCAGAAGGTGGCCCTCGCCCGCGCGTACATGCGCGACGCGCAGCTGCTGATCCTGGACGAGCCGACCGCCGCGCTCGATGCCCGCGCCGAGTACGAGGTGTTCCTCCGGTTCGCGGAGCTGACCCGTGGTCGCATGGCGGTCCTCATCTCTCACCGATTCTCGACGGTGCGCATGGCCGACAGGATCCTCGTGCTGCAGGGTGGCGAGCTCGTCGAGCAGGGCACGCACGAGTCGCTCGTGGAGCACGGCGGGTTGTACGCCGAGTTGTTCAAGCTGCAGGCGGCGGGGTATCGGTAGGGGCGGGTCGGATGGTCGGACGGTCGGACGAGAGGACGAACGGACGGAATGGGGGAGGAGTGATGGGGAATCGGATTGGCTGGCTGGTCGTGGGGCTTGCGGTTGTGGGATCGGGGCAGGCGCGGGCGCAGGGTACGCCGGGCTCAGGCGATCCGGCGTTCTGGGTGCAGGCGGGGCTCGGCGCGAGCACTGCCAACCTTGGCGGGCTCGTTGCCGCCTCGGTGGGGAAGGGGCCGCATCTCGTATCGGCGCGGGCGAGCTTCGTGGCCGAAAATCTCGACGGGGGTGAAGACGAGGCGTTCGACGTGGCGATCCTGTACGGAAGGACGCTTCGGAGAGCCGGCGCGTTCCGGCCTTCGGCATCGGCGGGGATCGGCTACATCAAGTGCGAAGGGTGCGACAATGGGCTGAACGCGGCCGGTGTCGGCCTCGCACTGTCGGTCGAAGCGGCGCTCTGGCCCGCCAGCTTCACGGGCATCGGCATCCACGGATTCGCAAATGCCAACTCGGTGATGTCCTTTGCCGGTGTTGCCGTGACGATTCAGTTCGGACGTCGCCGCTGAGAGCTGGCGTGCGGCCGTACGGCCCCGGGCACTTGCCATCTTCCTCGCCGCCACGCCGAGGCAGGCGTCGTTGAAGGCGAGTTCGGATGCCGCGTACTCAGGCACTTCTACGAGACGACCGGTGACCTGGCCATCTCGATGCTCACCCTGCACAATGCCCTCGACCCCGTCGTCGCGACCTTTTCGGGGTCGATCGGATGGTGGACGCCGTCACCGACCTCACGGCCTGGGTGGAGTCGGGCGTGAAGCCTGTGCCCTGGCGGCGGCCGCGGCCAGCGCCATCCTCGCCCTGCCGGCCCGATCCTCCCGCTCCCACTCGAGCGGGAGATCGGGGGCGAGGCCCGCCCGCTCGTTCTCGCCCGACGCACGGAGCCGCGCGCAGTCGGGCGCTCGAAGCGTCATCCCGACGGACGCGAGTTCGAGCCGGACCCCGCCATTCGTGTAGCCGCAGCCGGCGCCGTAGGACCGCTCGCCCACGAGCGTCGCGGCGCCGTTGTCGCGCAGCAGCGCCGCGAACAGCTCGGTGGCAGACGCGCTGCCGTGATCGAGCGCGACGAGCAGCGTCCCGGTGAACGCGCCTTCCCTGTACCCGTAACTCAATGGAAAGAAGAGCGACGGAGCGACGTCGAGGCCCTCCAGCTCCTGCGGCGCGGCGTACGAGAGCACCCCCGTGGAATGCATCCCGTCTGTGACGAGCTGGCGGCACTCCACGCGCTCGCCGCGCCAGAGGGGTGTCAGGTCGCAGGGCGTTTCGACCTCGCGGATCGTGGCGGCGATCCGCGCGCGCGCCGTCTCGAGGAGGGCGCGATGCGGCTCCGCGAGGTCGGGGCGCGCGAGCTCTCGGCTGAGCAGGCTCTCCTGCTGCACGAGCGATCGCAGCGAGTGCGGATGCCGGATCAGTCCGACCGGTGAAGATCGGAGCGGCAGCGGTGACAACTCGCGCGCGAGCGCATCGGCGAGGCTGCTCCCGCCGCCGTTGCCGGTCACATCCACGATGAGCGTGCGGACGCCGGAGCTCTCGAGCCGCTCGAGCGTGCGCGCGAAGGTGGCGACGAGTCGGCGGCTCACGTCCGCGTAGAGCGCCTCCTCGCAGGCCTCGTCGCACGGCTCGCCGCTCACCGCGGCGCGCGCATTCCATGCCTCCTCGCACGCCGGCGCGTAGTTCTGCTCGGCGAAGCTCGCGATCCGGATCACGGCGATGTCCTCGTTCACTCCGCGCAGGATTCCCGCACGGAACGGCGCCGTGGCCACCGGCGCGTAACCGGGAAGCTGGTCGAAGGGGAGTCCGAACCCGTGAGACTCAGCCGAGAATCCCAGCCGACGGCATGCGGAGCCGGCGCTCGTGGCTGCTTCGATCGGGCCGCCCGAACCACGGACGGCCCGCTCCGCGAGGCGGATGAACGGGTGAGCGGGAGGATCGACGTTCAGGTGCCCGTCCTCGAAGGCGCGGACGAGCTCACGAAAGGTGCGGCGAGCGGCCCGCCGGTTGGCGGCCGCCGCCAGCGACGAATCCGCGGCGCGGTGCAGACCGACCAGATCGAGCGACTCGGTCTCGACCGTCCACTGGAAGTTTGCATACGCCGAGGCGAGGTGCGTCTCGAGGCGGATGAGCTCCTCGCGCCAGGCGGTGCGATCGGCGTCGTCGGCCGGCACGAGGCTAGGCAGGAGCGGCACGGCGGCGGCAACTGCAAGTGCCGCAACGAGAAAGAAAAGGGCGCGGACGGCGGCACGCATCATCGATGACTCCGATGGGTTCGTCCGACCTTACGGACTGCGCCGGCTCGTGTTTCAGCTTGAGACGCAGCGAGGTCACGATCCGGGGCATTCGGAGGTAACGAGGTGGGCGGATGTTGGCTCCCATGAAACGCGCCGCCCTCCTCCTCGCGCTCTCGCTCCCGGCCTGTCTTGAGGCGCAGGGAACCCGCCATTCGTTCGCTCCGCGGGTCGGGCAGCAGTTGACCATGAACCGCTTCGTCGACTCGGTCACCCCGCCAGGCGACCTGACGCTGGCATTCGGTGGAGCGATGGGGGGAATCGGCGGGCTCCTCACGGGTGGCTTCCTCGGTGCGCGGCTCGAGATGGCCGGCGGCTGCGAGGGTGATGAGTGGTGCGGGTTCGGCGGCGGCATCCTCGGGGCAGCCATCGGATCCGCCGTGATGATCCCTGTCGCCGTCCATCTGGCGAATGACCGGCGCGGCAGCCTCACCGCGGGGCTCGGAGCGAGTGTGGCGGCGCTTGCCGGTGGGGTCGCGATATCTCTGGTCGCGCAGGATGCGCAGCCGTTGCTGCTCGTTCCAATTGCGCAGGTCATCGGGGCGGTCGCCGCCGAGAAGCGGACGAGCCGGGACGAAGCCGAGGACTTGCCCCAGGCTGATTCGGAGTTCCCATGACGATCCGCAGGCTGGCCGCCGCAGCTTTTCTGCTCTCCTGGCCCGGCACGATGTCGGCGCAGGGACCCCGGCACTTCTTTCAGGCTCTCGATCTGCAGCAGGAAGCCGCGCCGATCGCCCCGGCGCCGGACCTGCCCGCTCCCGCCGGCAGGGTCACCGGAAACGCCGTGCTCGGCGCAAGTCTTGGCCTGGTGATCGGCGTCGTTGGCGGCGCATTCGCAGGCGCGGCGCTCGAGGGTGGCAGCTGCAGCGATCAATGCGGACTGTTCGGCGCAATCACCGGAGCGGCGATCGGGCCGACATTGGCGGTTCCGGTAGGCCTGCAGCTCGCCGGGGCGAACCGGCACGTCGTCGAGTCGCTCGGAATCAGCGCGGTCGTCGCTGCGGTCGGCATGGCGGTACTACCGGCGGATAATCAGACTGCCTCCGTTCTCGCCATACCGTCCGCGCGCCTCCTGATCGCCCTCATCGCGAAGCGATGACGGTCCATTCATCGCCAGTTGCATGGGAACCACGACGCCATGCGCGCTTACAGGAATGCGATGATGCTGACCTCGCTCGGTCTCGCAGCTCCCGCTGCTGAGGCGGTGGCGCAAGCCACATCCCCTTCTCCCGGGGACCGCGTTCGAGCCAATGTGTGTGACCGAGGTGTCGGGCGCCCGTGCGGCGAATCGTCGGGTCATTTGTCTCCTGGACGCGCGATCGCATCGTGCTGAGGGATTCGCTCGGTGTCGAGCAGGGAATTACGGCAGGTCCACGGTCGGTGCTCGAGGTGAGTCGCGGCAGACATTCCCGCCTGGGGCAGGGTTTTCTGTTCGGACTCCTGACAGGTGCGGGCGTCGGTGCCCTCGCGACGCTTGCGTGCGTCGAGAGCGCACCCAGTGACGGTGCGAGTCCCTGTGCCGGATGGGTACCGGTGGGCGCCGGCGCGGGGATCCTCGTGGGCGCAATCGTCGGCTCGGTGAGCACAGAGCGGTGGACCTCGATGCGTCGGCCCGACGGGCTCACCATCGCCCCGTGGACCAGTAGCGTGCGCCTCGGGGTCTCGCAATCGTTCTGAGCTGACTCCGGTACGAGTGGGGACTCAGCCCTGATTTGACAGCCGGGCAATCCGGGGCCACTATCAGAATCCCTCATTCGGCAGGAGGTGGAGCCCATGAAGGTCTATGGCTCCGACGCCATCAGAAATGTGGCCTTCGTGGGCCACGGAGCCAGCGGGAAGACGACCCTCGTCGACGCGCTGGCCTTCGTATCCGGTGCCAGCCGCCGCCACGGCTCGATCAGGGATGGCACCGCACTCACCGACTACTCTCCCGACGAAATCGAACGCAAGCACTCCATTTCCCTCGGCCTCGCCTTTGCCGAGTGGATGGACACCAAGCTCAACCTCATCGACACCCCGGGCTATCTGGACTACTTCGGGGAAGCGGTGGGCGGGCTGCACGCGGCCGATGCCGCGGTCGTGGTCCTGAGCGGCACCGCCGGCGTCGAGGTCGGCACCGAAAAGGTCTGGGAGGTCTGCGATCAGCTGCACCTGCCGCGCATTCTCTTCGTCACCGCGATGGACAAGGAGAACGCCGACTTCGAGGCGGTCTTCCGCGATGTCCGCGACCATCTCTCGCCGAAGGTCGTGCCGGTGGAGATCCCGGTCGGCGACGGCCACGACTTCCACGGCATCGTCAATCTGTTCACGGGGCAGTGCCACAACTTCAAGAAGGGAACGAAGTCGGGCGAGTACGAGATCGTGGAGATCCCCGCGGAGCTGCGTGACCGCTTCACCCAGTACACCGACCAGCTGACCGAGGCCGTCGCGGCCACCGACGATACACTGATCGAGCGCTACCTCGGCGGCGAGCCGATCGGCCGCGAGGAAATCGCGCGCGTCATGAAGCGCGCCATGCTCAACGGCGAGATCGTTCCGCTGTTCTGCGGGAGCGGCGATCTGACGTACGGAATGCGCACGCTTCTCAACGAGATGGTGGAGCTCTTTCCCACGCCGCTCGAGGCGCTCGAAGTCCGGCGCGCGGGGGACGGCGCGTCGTACGATGCCCCGCTGCTCGGCCACGTGTTCAAGACCGTGTCCGAGCCGCACGTCGGGGACGTGACCTTCTTCCGGCTCTACACCGGGTCGATCCGCTCCGGTGACGAGGTGTGGAACGCGGAGCACGAGGTGAACGAGAAGCTCAATCACCTCTCGCTCCAGCAGGGGCGGGACCGGATCGAGATCGAGCGGATCGAGGCGGGAGACATCGCGACGGTCGCGAAGCTGCGCGATACGCACACCAACGACACCTTCTGCCGGCGCGACGCGCCGATGCGGCTGCCGCCGATTCCGTATCCCGACGCCGTCGCCACGGCTGCGGTCCTCGTGCGCCAGCGGGGCGAAGAGGACAAGCTGGCCGCGGGCCTGCACAAGCTGCACGAGGAGGATCCGACCTTCCACTTCGAGTACAACTCGGAGCTGGGGCAGACGCTCATCCACGGCATGGGAGAGCGGCATTTCGACACGATCCTCGGGCGCCTCGGACGGAAGTACGGCGTCCATGCCGAGCTCACGCGGCCGAAGGTCGCGTACCGCGAGACGATCAAGGGCAAGGCGGAGGGGCAGGGGAAGCACAAGAAGCAGAGCGGAGGGCGTGGCCAGTACGGCGACTGCTGGGTTCGCCTGGCACCGCGGCCTCGTGGCGGCGGGTATGAATTCGTCGACAAGATCGTCGGCGGCGTGATTCCCAACAAGTTCATCCCGGCCGTCGACCGCGGCATCCGCGAGGCGGCCGAGCGTGGCGTCGTCGCCGGGTATCCGATGGTGGATTTCTCGGCCGAGTGCTACGACGGGTCGTATCACGATGTCGACTCGAACGAGATGTCGTTCAAGATGGCGGGCATTCTCGCCTTCAGGAACGTCGCGCCGAAGTGCCGGCCGGTGCTGCTCGAGCCGCTCGCCGACGTGGTCGTCTGGACGCCGGAGGACGTGCTCGGTGACGTCATGGGGGACCTGAGCGCGCGGCGCGGCCAGATCCTCGGCACCGAGCAGGACGGCCGGCTCACGAAGGTTCGGGCCATCGTGCCCGAGTCGGAGCTCTACAAGTACTCCACGACGCTGCACTCGATCACGCACGGCCGGGGAACGTACCGTCACTCGGCGCACGGGTATGCCGAGGCGCCGCCGGACGTCGCGGAGCGGGTCGCGGCCGAAGAACGGGAGCACGCGGCCGCCGCCTCCTGATGAGCGATGTGAATTACGGACGCCTCGCCGAGCTGGTGGTCGTCCTGCATTTCTGCTTCGTGCTGTTCGTGCTGTTCGGAGGTGCGCTCGCCCTGCGCTGGCCGAAGATGGTGTGGGTCCATCTTCCGGCGGCAGCGTGGGGCGCGCTCATTTCGTTTGCGGGGTGGGTCTGTCCGCTGACGCCGCTCGAGAAATGGCTGCGGCGCCAGGGCGGCGCGGCGGGGTACGAGGGGGGCTTCATCGAGCATTACATCCTGCCGGTGCTCTACCCGCGCGGCCTGACGCACGAGGTGCAGATCGCGCTCGGCGTCATCGTCATCCTGCTGAACGTCCTCATCTACCGCCACGTCTATCGCCAGTTCCGTCGTCGCAACCCGGTACCCGGGTGAACGAGGCGCTGCTCGAGCCGTTCAGGCAGCGGGATGCACCGGGCCGGGACGATTACCGGGGGCTGGTGACCTATTTCGCCGAGGGCTGGCTCCGCGGCCGGAGCGCGCTGGGAGCGCGCGTAGCGTATCGGGGGTACCGGAGCTCGCGCGGCCGCGTCTGCGACCTCCTCGAGGGGTTCGCTCGGATGGTGCCGCTCTTCGGCGCCTGGGTGGAAGGGGGGCGCGGCACCGCTGTGCCGCTGCCGGAGGGGCGCACGCTCGACCTCGCGGACGCCTTCCGACGCGGTATGCTCGCCGGAACCGATCCGGCGTCGCCGGAGTACTGGGGTGCCATCGGGAACCACGACCAGCGAGCCGTGGAAGCTGCCGACCTGGCGCTCGCACTCTGGTTCTTCCGCGACGACGTGTGGGGTGAGCTCCGCGACACCGAGCGCAGCCAGCTCGCGTCGTGGCTCGCGCAGGTCGAGCGCGTGCGGATGCCGGACAACAACTGGCATCTCTTCGTCGTCCTCGTGAGCGTCGTGCTGCATCGGCTCGGGCACGCTGCCGACCTCGCCGGTGCGCGCGGGCACTACGAACGGGTGAAGGAGTTCTACCTCGGGGATGGCTGGTTCAAGGACGGGGAGCGGGGGCGCGTCGACTATTACAATGCGTGGGGGTTTCACTACGCCCTTCACTGGCTCGACCAGATCGACCCCGAATGGGATCCCGCCTTCATCCGGGGCGCCGCGGCCGAGTTCCTCGAGGTGTACCGCTTCCTCATCGGGCCCGCGGGGTTCCCGGTGATGGGCCGGAGCGTCTGCTACCGCATGGCGGCGCCAACGCCGCTCATCGCGGGGCATGGCTCCCACCCCGGCATCGTGAGCGCGGGTGAGGCGCGTCGCGCGCTCGACGCGACATGGACGCACTTCATCCGGCAGGGTGCGCTCCGCCGGGGCAATGCGACACAGGGGTACCACCAGGCGGATCCGCGCATCCTGGACAACTACTCGGGTCCGGCCAGCTGTCTCTGGTCGCTGCGCTCGCTCGTCGCCGCGTTTGCGCTGCCGGACAGTGCTCCCTTCTGGACTGCCGCACCAGAGCCGCTGCCGGTCGAGACCGCCGACTACAGCATCACCGTGCCGGCCACCGGCTGGGCCATCATCGGGCGCCACCTCGAGCGGGATATCACCCTGCACATTCCCCAGGCGGAGGCCCATCCGGCAGCGCTCGAGTCGTACGGCGTGCGCCGCCGGGTTGCCGCTCTCCTGGCCCGCGAGCCGCGGCGCCCGGAGAACGAGCACGCGAAGTACGGCCTCTCCACCTATTCCTCCTCCCGGCCGTTCTGCATCTCGAAGCGGAAGGGCGGCGCCGGCTGAGGGCGGGCTGCCGGGCCGCCGTGTGCAGTCCCGCCGCCCCGGCTTCGTCCTCTGCTCAGGGGGCAGCTCAGCCCGCCAATCCAGCGACATTGCAGATCTCCCACGGGAGGACGCGCATGAGAGTCGCCCGCTTCGTCGCGCTGCTCGCAGTGGCCGCCGCGTGCTCGGATGGGACCGGCCAGTCCGATCCTGTCCGATTCGTCTCGCTCGCCGCAGGCAGCGCCAGCGTGTGCGGCCTGACCGTTGAAGGCGAAGCGTTCTGCTGGGGCGGGAACGACTTCGGCCAGCTCGGCACCGGGGACACCGAGATGAGGATCGTTCCATCCCCCGTGGCGGGTTCCCCGCGGTTCTCGACGATGAATCAGGGTATGACCGCGTGCGCGGTGGATCTCCTTGGCCAGCCCTACTGCTGGGGCGCCTCGGGCTCGGGCGTCACCGGCAACGGATCGATCAGCGGCCCGACTCAATGCGTGCAGCAGTTCTGGTCCGTCTCCTGCCACGTCCGGCCCCAGGGAGTCCGGACCGCGGAGACGTTCCGCGAGGTCGTGAACAACGGCAGCATCACGTGCGGGCTCGCTGCCACCGGTCGTGCGTTCTGCTGGGGCGTCTACCAGGGTGGATATCTCGGCATCGGCGTGGTTCCGGACGGGGCGGCTCCCCTCCTGCAATGCTCGCAGCGCTTTCACGGCGATTACTTCTTCGAGGATGGGCGCTGCGCGACGGCACCGGTGGAGGTCGAGGGCAAGCATCTGTTCCGGTCGATCGCAGCCGGCGCCGGCCAGGTGTGCGGTACCACGCAGGATGACGAGCTGTTCTGCTGGGCGCGACCCACCGATCGTGACAGCGTCGAGCGCTATCGCCCGACGAAGGTTCCGGGCGCTCCGCCACTGGCGCAGCTGAGCGGCGCGGGTGAGCTGCTCTGCGGCGTCACGGCGGCAGGAGCCGGCTACTGCTGGGGGACCGCCTGGAGCTCCCAGGGCTTCTTCATCGAGCCGGAGCCGACCGCGGTTGGTGCCGGTATCGTTTTCTCGAGTGTGACCGTCGGTGGCGAGCATGCGTGCGGTGCGACGCCGGGAGGCACCGCCTACTGCTGGGGCCGCAACCATCGCGGCCAGCTGGGCGATGGGACGACGGTGGATGGCATGGGCGAGGGCACGCTCGAACCGGTCTTCGTCTCCGGCGGACACCGTTTCCGTTCCCTCGCCGCGGGGGGCGACTTCACCTGCGGCATCACCTTCGAGGGCGATACGTACTGCTGGGGCGCGAACGGCACCGGTCAGCTTGGCGACGCGACGCTCACTGCACGGCTCGCTCCGACGCTCGTGGACCTGCCCTGACAGCGCGTCAGCGCACCGAATGTCACGTCGGCGCGGCCGCATCCCACGCGGCCTCGAGGCGCCGGATGTAGTTCCGGGCATCGAGCGATTCGAACCGTTCGAGGGCCTCGGCACGGTAACGCTCGGCTGCTTCGGCCCGGCCGAGGCGACGCGCGGCGAGCGCGGCGACGCCGCAGCACTCGGCGTCGAGCAGCGCGCTCGCGTGCGCGCGGGCCATCGCGCCGGCCTGGAGCGCTTCGTCGAGCGCTGCCGCAGCGTCGCCGCGGTGCAACAGCAGCCGCGCGCGAAGATGGCGCGCCTCCACCCCCCCGAGCACATCACCGGCTGCGGCGGCGAGCGCGAGCGCGCGATCGACCGATCGCTCGGCCACGTCCAGCTCGCCGCGCCCGAGTGCGGCCTCGGCGCGTCCAGTCGTGACGAGCGCGAGCAATGCGGCGTCTCCCGTGAGCTCGGCGTGGCGGAGCGCCTCGCTCGACGCGTCGTCGATCTCGCCCGGCTGATCCAGGTCGCGGAACGTGATCGCGAGATTGTGGAGCGTTTCCGCCATCCCCCGCCGATCGCCGAGTCGCTGGTACGACAGCAACGCGGTTCGATACAGGCCGAGCGCCACCTCGGGCCGGCCGCGCAGGTGCACCACGGATGCGAGGTTGTTGGACGCCCGCGCCGCGAGCGTGGGCTCCTCGAGCCGCAATGCCAGGGAGAGCGACTCCGCGAAGCTCGTTTCGGCTTCCGCGAGCTCGCCACGCTCGAACGCGATAGCACCGAGCAGGTTCACCGCGCGCGCGCGACCATCCTGATCCCCCCGGGACCGGAACAGCTCGAGCGCGTTCGTCGCGCCGATCTGCCCGGCCTCGAGCTCGCCCCGGCGCGTGGCCGCGACGGCGTGCTGAAGGAGCTCAGTAGGCGATTGCATACCGCGTAAAGCCCGGGATCTCCGCCCGGATCTCGTCCAGGTCTTCCAGGGTGACGGAAAACAGCCGTACGAACGGTGACGTGAGCGTCTCCTGCCGCCAGATGGACAGCTCCCGCTCGATGGCGAGATCGTCCTCGTCGACGTCCCCGTCGTCGTCGAAGTCGTCCTCCGCCTCCTGATAACTGATCTCCAGCTCCGGCATCTCGGTCGGGTTGAACACGATGCCCGAGGGCTGGAAGTCGAAGAGGATCCTTCCGGGATCGACCGCCGTGATGGTGATGAGCACCGAATCCCCCGGCGCCACCGGCAGCCCGCTCGCGTCGGTGAGGATGGCGTCGTCTTCGAACTTGATGCGGAGAAATTCGTCGCCCCGCTGCCCCTGCTCGTCCTGGAAGAAGAGCGCGCCTTCGCGCGCTTCGCCGCGCACGGCATAGAACTGGAGCACGCTCGATTCGAGTGGGGGCGCGTTGGCGGCGAGGGAAAGGAACGTGAGCTCATCCGCCGGGACCTCGTCGGGCCCGGTGGAGTCGCAGGCGACGGCGAGCAGCAGCAGCGCCGCGGTTCGCCGGAGCAGCGAGGTCCGGCCGAAATGCATCGTTGGCATCGTGTCACTCCCTCCGCTGTGCGGATCAGTCATCGGTCAGTCCATCGAGCAGCCGCTGGAGCCGCGGCCGCGAGATATCCAGGCGGCGCGCCGCCTCGCTCTTGTTCCCGCCGGCGGCGGCGAGCATGGCACGCGCGGCGGCGCGGTTGATCGTGCCCAGGTCCGCGGGAAACGGGATCGGATGCGAGCCGGCGGTGCCGGCGTGCTCCGCGTCGGGCGGGAGCTCGTCGACACGCAGTGTGCCCGCGGGCGACAGTACGAGCGCGCGCTCGATCGCATTGCGCAGCTCGCGGACATTGCCCGGCCATCGGCGTGAGCGGAGCGCGGCGCGGAGCTCCGGCGTGAGCGCAGGTACCGGCAGCCCGTAGCCCGTCGCGATGCGCTGGACGAAGGTTTCCGCGAGCAGCTCGACATCGCCTTCCCGCTCACGCAGGGGTGGCAACGCCAGCGCCACCACGTTGAGCCGGTAGTAGAGGTCTTCACGGAAGAGGCCCTGTGCCACGGCCTCCGCCAGACGGACATGCGTCGCCGCGATCACGCGGACGTCCACGGTTCGCGATTGCTGCCCGCCCACGCGCCGGATCTGCCGCCCTTCGAGTGCGCGCAGCAGCTTCGGCTGCAGCTCCAGCGGCAGCGTTGCGACTTCGTCGAGGAAGAGCGTGCCCCCATGCGCCATCTCGAACAGCCCGGGCTTCGCCGCGATCGCTCCGGTGAAGGCGCCCTTCTCGTGGCCGAAGAGCTCGCTCTCGAGGAGGTTCCCGGGTATCGCCGCGCAGTTGACCTCCACGAACGGCTCGGCGGCGCGGGGGCTCTCGTAGTGGAGCGCCCGCGCGAGCAGCTCCTTGCCGGTGCCTGTCTCGCCCCCGATCAGCACGGTCACGTCGCGATGGATCGCGACACGCGCGGCACTGGCCAGGGCGGCGCGAACCGCGGCGCTGCGCCCCAGGATGGCGTCGAATCCGCTGAGCTTCCGCTCGGCCTCCGCGAAGCTGCGAGCCCCGGTCCGGGCATCCGCCTCGCGGCCGCCACGCTCGAGCGTCCGGCGCAGCAGGTCGAGGTCGTCCGGGAGCGCGAAGTAGTCACGCGCGCCGCCTTGCAGCGCCGCCGCGGCGACTCGATGGTCGGCCGCCGCTCCGACGACGTAGACCGGAAGGTGCGTCGTGCCGAACTCGCCAAGACGGTCGAGCGCTTCCGCTTCTGCGCCGCCCGCCAGGATCACGAGCGCGCCGGTGCCCGGGGGCACCGCCCCGCTTTCGGCGGGCCACTCCAGCAGGCCGGCGCCAGCCGTGCGGGCGAGCTCGGCGATCGTAGCGCCGAAACTGTCCGACAGCCGGACGACGGCGATCCACCAGGCGCGCTCCGTCATCGGCGCGCCTGGTGGACCGGTCCCCCGCGATCAGTCGTCGTCCGAATGCCCATCCCGATCGTCGTCCCGGAACGCCTCGAATGACAGTTCGATGTTATGCTCGACGATGCTCTCGAACGCGAGTCCCTCGAGCGCGAGGCGCGGATCGATGAGCCCCGTTCCCGCCGCGTCGACGAACCACCGGCCGACATCGACCATGAGGGTGAGATCTGCCGCCCCGTCCGCCACGACGAGCGGCGGCGAGAGGTCGATCTCCTGCTCGTATCCCTGCTGGCCCTCATAGGTGAACGCCTCGCCATTCCAGGTTCCGGTGACGCGGATGCTCACATTGGCGAAATCGGGGTGCGCCTGCAGAAAGGCACGATCCGCGTCGCTGTCGTCGTCCGGCCGATGGATCTTGAACTCGATCTCGTCGTACGTTCCCGCAGCGACCTGTGCGGAGATCGCATGGGCCACGTCACCGTCGAGCGGAAGCTCGACGATCATCGGACCGAATTCCAGCTCGTTGCAGTCGTCCGATGTCGTGTCCGCCGGCGTTCCGGTCGAGTCGGAGCAGACATCATCCGATCCCTCGAGCTCGATCTCGCGCATGACGAGCTCGACCTTCTCCAGGATGATGACGTCGTCGCCCAGCTCGATGCGCTGCGGGGCAGACGCCGCGGGGGCCGCCGAATTGAGGGCGGCAAGCTGGAGATTGACCTCGGCATCGGCATTCGCATCGAGGCCGGTCGAGCAGGCCGCTGCGGCAATGGCGGTCAGGGCGAAGGTGCTTCTCAGAACTGGGCGACGCATGGCGACTCTCCGTTGGTTGAGGTTGAACCCGACCTACCTCAAGGCAATGGCGATGCCGCCTCGATGCGCTA
>JAICNA010000132.1 GCA_025928955.1 Gemmatimonadales bacterium
CGCGCCACAGCCACGCTCGAGAGCCTGATCGCCGACGGCCTCGCCGGGCGACGGCTGCCCGCCGTGCTGATGGCGGGCTTCGGCGTGCTCGCGCTCGTGCTCACCGCGGTCGGCGTCTACGCGCTCTTCGCGGCGATGGTGGCGGCGCGCGAGCGGGAGTTCGGGATCCGGCTGGCGCTCGGCGCGGACCCCTCGACGATTGCGCGGCTCGTGATCCGCGGCGGCGCCGCCTGGATGGGGCTGGGCCTGGTGCTCGGGGCGGTCGGGGTCGCAGCCATCGCGCGGCTCGTGCGGAGCATGCTCTACGATGTGCCGGCGCTCGACCCCGTGGCGCTCGGCGGGGCGGTCGCGATCCTGATCGCGGCGGCCACGGTCGCGCTGTACGTGCCCGTCCGGCGGGCGGCACGCCTCGATCCGATCGCGGCGCTGCGGTAGGAGCATCCGCTTCCGCCATCCCACCAACGCGCCCCCGCGATCGGCCACTTCGCCCCGTTCCTCCGGACGGGGCGTCGCGCGTTCGCCGCTTGCCAGTGCCCAACGAGCTCGGCTGCGATCGCAGAAGGTGCGCGGGGTGACACCGTCCCGCCGCTCCCGCCTATTCCTCAAACATCCCTTTCGCCGTCTCGCCCTTCAAGAAGGGTTCGATGAATCCGTGGAGCATGTCCACCTGCGTGATCACCGCCGTGTGCGACGTCGCAGGCATGATGGCGAGGCGGGAGGCGGGGAGCGGCTTGCCCATGTCGCCCATGACGCCGCCGCCGAGGAGCTTGAAGAGGGCGACGTTGTGCTCGAGCGTGGAGACGTCTGCGTCGCCGGCCACGACGAGGACCGGCATCTTCAGCTGCCGCACCTCCGCCTCCCAGGCCATCGGCTCCTTTTCGAGCTGGATCAGCTTCGCGATGAGATTGCGAAATCCGGGCTTCCGGTCCGCCTGTTCCTTGAAGAACGGCATCTGGAGCATGCCCTCGACCGTCATCTGCGGAATGAACGCGGTGAACTCCGGCTGCCACCCGCGCAGGTCGTAGGAGACCGAGGCCGCAACGAGCTTGTTCACTCGCGCGGGATGGCGGATCGCGAGCTGAAGCCCCGTCTGCCCGCCCATCGAATAGCCGAAGATGTCCGCCTTCTCCAGACCGACCGCGTCCATGAACGCCGCGACGTCGTCGGCGAGGTTCGGGTAGGTGATCGGCCGGTCGATGTCGGTGGTGCGGCCGTGGCCCTGGAGCTCGAGCGCGTACACCCGGTGCGTCTCGGCGAGCTTCGGGATGATGCCGCCCATCGTGGGGATGTCCATGTAGGCCCCATGCAGGACGATCAGCGGCTCCCCCTGCCCCGATACCTCGTAGTACATCTGCATCCCGTTCACGGCGACGCGCTTCCCCGTGTCCTGCGACTCGGCGGTCGCGGCGCCGGCGACGAGAAGTACCACGCTCGTGATAAGTGTCCGATGCATCGATCGGTCTCCTCTGATTGCGAAATGTCAGGCGCCCCGGCGCCCGGGTTCAATGTTACGTCGAACGGCGCGGGCCGGAATCGACATGATCGAGCAGGACGGGCCCGAGGCTCGCGGTGCGACAGGGTGGGCCCGGGGCGTAAGCCATTGTGATGCGTCCGATTCCGACGTCGACCCGGGTGAGGCTCGCGGTCTCGGCCTCCGCGCGGTGCATGCAGAACGAGTCGGCGCCCAGACTCTCGACGTGGCTTCGGTGGAGGGCCTCGATGTCCTCGGCGCGTGGCGGCGAGCCCGGTGCGAGGCGGGCGTACTCCGCGTGCCGGCGCTCCTCGACTTGGCGGCCGGCGCCGGAGCTCGTGATGAGCAGCCCCGGCGCCGCCGCCGTCCGCGTCTCGAGCCGCGCGCCGTCCCAGCGATGCAGCTCCGCCGGGCGACCGGGCTCGAGCACCGCGAGCGTGAACGGTGCGAAGACGCGCGGGTCCATCGTCTCGAGCAGGGCGCGGGCCTCGCGCGCAGTCGCAGCGACGAGCAGATCGTCGATGATCCGCCCGCGCGTCACGAGCCCCGGCACGCGCCCCCCCTCACCGACACCTTCCGGCGGATACAGATTGGCAAGGCCGAGCGTGAGTCCCATATCGTTGACGCCGACCCAGGTCCCGCCCGCGTCCGCATCGCGCGGCGCGATCGCCCGGCGGTCACCGCGTCGTACGATGCTGGGCGGCTCTCCCGGGAGCCGGCTGACCCGCTCGTCCCGGCCGTGCCAGAAGGTGTGGCCGTGGGGGTGGGGGAGCCAGCTGAGGGTGCACATGGGGACGGTAGACGGTAGTCGGTAGACGGTAGATGGTAGTCGGTAGTCGACTGTCGTTGTAGTCGACGGTGGACGGAAGCGCGCTCCTGCCTCCCGTCTACCGTCTCTCCAGCCAACCTGCGCTTGGAGGCTAGCGGTGCCCGAACGATGCGTCGCCCTGCTTCGCGGGGTCAACCTCGGTGGGAACAAGAAGGTGCCGATGGCGGAGCTTCGGCGCATCGTCGGGGAGCTCGGCTTCACCGACGTCAGCACGCTCCTCAACAGCGGCAACGTCGTGTTCACCGCGCGGTCGAACGCGGTGCGCGGGGCGGCGGCGCGGATTCAGCAGGCGGTGCTCGACGAGCTCGGCGTGTCGTCGAAGGTCACGGTGCTCACCGCGGCGGAGCTCGCGGCGATTCTCGATGAGAACCCCCTCACCGGGCTCTGCGACAACCCGTCGCGGATGCTGATCGCGGTGTTCGCCGAAGAGAGCGCACGGGGCAAGGCCGAGGCGCTCGCGACGCAGGCGTGGAAACCGGAGGTGATGGCGGTCGGCTCGCGCGCGGCGTACCTCTGGTGCGTGAACGGAATCGCCGCCGGCCAGCTCGGCTTCGCGGTGGACAAGGCGCTCAAGTCGGGGGTGACGGCGCGGAACCTGGGGACAATGACGAAGCTGCGCGAGATGCTGCGCGCTCCGGGGTGACAGTCAAGCGACCTCGTCAGGGGCCGCTCCTCGCCCCCCCTTCGCCAAGGCGCGCGCGATACCGAAGTCGGCGACGAGCGCGTGTCCCTGGCTCAGCAGGATGTTGTCGGGCTTGATGTCGCGATGGACCACGCCCTGGTGGTGCGCGTAGTCGAGCGCTGCGACTCGCGATCGAGCCGCGCGCGCAGCGACTCGCCGGCGACGAACGGCATGGTGAACCAGAGCTGGCCCGCCGTCTCGCCGGAGTCGAGCACCGTCAGGATGTTCGGATGCTGCAGCCGCGCCGCGACCTGGATCTCGCGCTCGAAGCGCTCGGCGCCGAGCGCGTGCGCGAGCTCTGGATTGAGGACCTTGAGCGCGACGGGGCGGCCGTGCCGGCGGTCCTGCGCCAGATACACGACCGCCATGCCGCCCCGCCCGAGCTCGCGCTCGATCAGGTAACGGTCGGAAAGGGCGCTGCTGAGAGAGGAGCGGGGGTCCGCGTTCACGGTGCTCAACGATACGCTTTTCCGGGCATCCGCGCCATGACACCGCCCCCCTCGCTGACCGGGGGCAGGCAACGCCCGCCGAATGACGCCCGAGAAATGCGAATCAGCGGCTGAAGACGGCGCCGTGGGGGATGCCGGGTCCGGAGCCGCCGTGGGGCCAGGTCCGGCCGGTCATGGTCCAGCCTGGCGTCGCCGAGTCCGGGTCGCCGAAGCGGTCGTCGAGGGTGAGGGCGCCCGTCGCGGCGTCGAAGCGGGCCATCACCACGCGGTGCTGCATCGCCCGGTACCCGGTGACGACGACCCGCCCGCGGTCGGGAGCGATCGCGATCCAGTGCGGCACGTCGTCGGGTCCGAGCGTCAGGCGGCTCACCTCGCGCGGCGCGGCAGGGTCGCTGATGTCGAGACTCACGACGGCGCTCCACGCCGGCACGGTGACGAGGTAGTAGTTCCCCGCGATCACCGGGATCGCGCAGTTGGTCCGCGCCTTCCGCGGAAACGACGCGACGAGGCGTGCGGATGGCGTATCCGAGTCGAGCCCTTCCATCAGATACAGACCGCACGAAAAGGTCGACACCAGCACCGTGCGGCCGTCCGCGAGCACGCGGGGCTCGGCGGTGAGCTTCGACTCGCCGCCGGCGGCGCCATCGGGGAGGACGATGGTGTGGAGGAGGGAGAGGTCGGAGAGCCGCCAGATCTGCAGCTGCCGCGAGGCATCCGACGCGCCGGTCATATCGGTCGTGGTCGTGACGATCCGGTCGAGCGCCGGAACGACGCCGGCGCTGTACACGCGTGTCGCCGGATCAAGCCCCGGTGTGTCCGCGGAGCTCGCGCGCACGGCGCGCCCGTCGGGCGCGATCTCGACGAGCCCGCCGGGCCGGACTCCGGTCGCCTCGTGCCGCATCTGGAACGTCGCGAGGACGTTTCCGTTCGGGAGGCGGAGAAAGGAATGCGGGTGGGTGTATCCCTCGACCCCCGCGAACTCCCCCGCGATGCGCGGCGCCTCCGGATTGCGCACGTCGAAGATCCAGGTCCGGCCCGAGCCGAAGCCGTTGGCGAAGAGCTGGCTGTCGGCGGGCATCTCGTGCTCGGTGTGATGCGGCATGTTGCGGAGGCCGGGCACGGCGAGCGTGGTCACGAGGCGGCCATACATGCGGCTCGTGTCCTCGTCGGTGACGTCGACGACGGCGAGGAAATCGGGCCGCGTCGTGTCGGCGGAGGCGGTCCAGAGGTAGAGATAGTCCCGGCGCGGTTCACCGCCTTGTGCGCGCGAGGAACGCGGCGCGGCGGCGAGGGAGACCGTGACGGCGAGGATTACGAGGGCTACGCTGGCTCGGCGGCTCCGCATCGCTCTTCCCTTCCGGAAACCAGGAATCATTCCAGCCGCCAGGCATCGATGGCAGGCGAACTGGATCTCGCGCTCGCCTATCTGCGTACTCCCTGCACGATCGCTGTGCCGAAGGCGTCCTCGACGACGAGCTCCGCGCGGCCGCCGCGCTCGCGGAAGCGGGCGGTCGCGTTGGGCGACGGGAGATAGTAGCTCCCGTCCCGCTCCTCGTACAGCGGCGTGCGCCACTGTTCGGGCCAGTGACCCACCAGCACGCCGCCATCGAGCGAGACCGTCACCGAGTCGCCCCCCGCTGTGCGATAGACGCCGGCGCGGCGGGCGTTGCGCGCCGAGTCGGCGGCGACGAGCGTGCGCGCGCGCGGAAGGGCGATGCGATCGCCGCGCATGATGGCCGCGAGATCTCGCACGGTCCGGCCCATGCGGTCGAGGTTGCCGAGCACGATGATGGTCCGGCGCTCGCGGGGGATGCGCAGGATGTAGCAGGTGAAGCCCGGCAGGCCGCCGCTGTGCCCGTGCGTCACGCCGTCGGCGCCGTCCATGACGAACCAGCCATAGCCGTAGCGCCCGGCGCCGGGCGTGAAGATCGAGTCGAGCATGGCGCGCGGGACGAGGCGCTCGGTGTAGAGCGCCTGGTCCCAGCGGTACAGGTCACGTGCCGTGGTGACGAGTCCCGCA
Source organism: Gemmatimonadales bacterium (assembly GCA_025928955.1). Classification (GTDB taxonomy): domain Bacteria; phylum Gemmatimonadota; class Gemmatimonadetes; order Gemmatimonadales; family GWC2-71-9; genus CAMLLJ01. The sequence continues at coordinate 5,452 of JAICNA010000132.1, forward strand.
TCGGCCTGCGGGGGCTGCATGAGCTGGTAGAAGGCGTTGAGGTAGTCGTGGCGCGAAAGGCCGTTGTAGTAGGCGATGGGCGCAGCACCGGGACGGAGCCGATAGCCGCTCGCGCGGTCGGCAAGGAGCTCGGCGGAATGGTCCTGGCCGCTCCGGGTCATCCCGAGTGGCTCATGAATGCGGGTGCGGAGGAACACCTCGTACGGGACGCCCGCCGCGCGCTCGACGATGAAGCCGAGGAGGATGTAGGCGCTGTTGCTGTAGTGGAAGCGGCTGCCGGGCTCGAAGTCGAGCGGACGCTTCCGGGCGTCGCGGGCGATCCGGAACGCCGCGCTGTCCTGCGACATGTAGTCGGAATAGGCCTGCGTGTCGTAGCCGCCGAACCACTCTTCGTAGTCGGAAATGCCCGACGTGTGCCGCAGGAGATGATGAATGGTGATGGCGGACCACTCGGCCGGCAGGCTGTCGAGGTACCGGGATATCGGGTCCGCGATCCGGAGCTTCCCTTCCACCGCCAGCATCGCGATGGCCATCGCGGTGAACTGCTTCGAAACCGAGGCCACGCGGAAGCGGGTGTCAGGAGTGTTCCGGACACCGAGCTCCATGTTGGCGAACCCGAACGCCGTGTCAATGAACACGCGCGAGCTTTCCGCGACGAGCACACTGCCCTGCACCTGGCCGAGTGCCGCGGCGGCGGCGAGGTACTCGCGGAGGCGCGGGACGCGGGCGTCCTGGGCGGGGAGGAGGGCCGGGACAGTGACGAGCGCAAGGGCGAGCAGGGTGCCGCGGATGAGGCGCAGCCGGCGGGCGGTCGGCTGTCTGTTCCGCAACCCGATTGCTTTGTCGGGCGCTGCGCGCCCTCCTCGCGATGACCGGCGCACCTAGCGCGCCCGATACTCGCGGATCACCGGCGGGCACTCCGGACGCTGCCCCTCGCGCGTCGACGCGTCACGCGACACGCGCTCGGGGTCCTCGCTCGCCATGTACGCGAGCATCGCGGCCAGGGTCGCGTTGTTCCGCAAGTCGGGGAGGACGACCTTGTCGTAGGTGTCGAGCGTGGTGTGCCAGGTGTACTGGCGGTACTCGTCGTACGCCGACTGGAGCCGGAAGCCCGGCGCGCCGCGGCAGAGGAAGGAGAGGTGGTCGCTGCCGGTGTTCTCCATCTCGCCGGGGAGTGCGAGGCGGAGATGCGTCGTGATCTCGCGCGGCACGGCGGAGAGCCAGCGCGCGAGGTTGCCGACGCCGTTCATGAAGCCGTACGGCTGCACCACCTCGATGCGCCAGGTGCCGTTGTCCTGGTTGAAGCTCGCCTGCATCCCCTCGATGACCTCCGGATGGTCCTCGGCGAAGGCGTTGGAGCCGATCAGGAACTGCTCCTCCGCGCCCCAGTGACCGACGATGATGGTGCGCTTCGGGTTGGGATAGGCAGCCTTGATGATCCGCATCGCTTCCAGCATCATCGTCGTGCCCGTGCCGTTGTCCATCGCGCCAGTGGCGCCGTGCCACGAGTCGAGGTGCGCGCCGAGGAGGACGTACTCGTCCGGCTTCTCGCTCCCCTTGATCTCGGCGATGACGTTGAACTGCGGGACCGTGCCGAGCTCGCGGCTCTCGGCGGCGATGCGGAGGCGGGGGCCCTGGTTGTTGGTCGCGAGTCTCGCGAGCAGACCGTAGTCCTCGCACGAGAGATCGACCGCGACGGCGTTCCTCGTGGGCGCGGCGAAGACGCGCGTGGCGCCCCAGCCACCCGACCAGTTGGTGCTGATGATGCCGGCGACCCGCGCCGAATCCAGCAGGGCGACCATGCTCGGCGCGCTGTCGCCGCGGAAGATGGCGGTGCGGGCGCGCCACGCCTGCTGGCCCTGCATGCGCATCGTGTCCACCCACGCCACGGTGGCCGGGGTCGCGTTCTTCTCGAGCTCCTGCCGCGCGCGGCACATCATCTCGGGTGCGCTCACGAGCACGAACTTGCCGCGCGCGGTGCGGGCCCAGGCGTCGAACGCGGCGCGCGTCGATGCCTCGGGAAGGAGAACCACTTCCCCCTCGACCGGCCGCCGCGTCCCGGCGCTCCAGCCCATGAGGTGGGCATTGAGCGTCTGCGTTCTCGGCGCGATCAGGTCCGCGTGCACCGGACCCATCTGCCACCCGCGCCACGTCCCGTAGCGCTCGCGCCGGACCGGGATCCCGAACTCCTCGTACTTCCGGCTGATCCATGCGACCGCGGCGTCATAGCCGGGCGAGCCGGCGAGCCGAGGGCCGATCGAATCCATCAAGACCTGCGCGAGCGCGCCCGCCTGCGACCTGGTCATTCCCTCCTCCCACATCCGGCGGATCACCGGGTCGTCGTTGCGGAAGGTCTGGGCGGCGGCGGTGCCCGCGGCGGCGGCGAGAAGGAGGGTCGGCATGACGAAGGATCGCAGGCGCATCGGGGTCCCCGGAGGTCGTGGAGTCGGGCGGGCTCAGGTGGCGAAAGCTAACCGGTCAAGTAACCACAGAGGCACTGAGGAAAGCAGAGACGGCGGAGAAGGGCCACAGTCCCAGCGGACAATAACGTCAGCGCATTTCAATTGGTTTCGGAACCCGGATCTCCCGGTCGCGCATACACCTCGAGCAGCCGGGACTCGTTCTATTGATCACCGCAGAGGCAAGGAGGACGCAAAGGTTCCCGTGGACAACGCTCATTGACATACCACCCGATGACAATCGAATCGATTGATTTGCTGTTGATTTCTGCCGGCATCGAAACCTTTGCGCCCATCTTGCCTCTGCGGTCGATTCTGCGGTTACTCCGTGTCCACGGGTACCTCGGCGCCTCCGCGGTTCCTGATCAGCCGGGATTCGTTCCTATTGATCACCGCAGAGGCAAGGAGGACGCAAAGGTTCC
>JAICNA010000006.1 GCA_025928955.1 Gemmatimonadales bacterium
CCGTCATCGATCAGGTGGCGCACTTCCCAGCCGCCGGCAGTGAGGACGTCGGCAATGATCCTCCGATGGCACCGCCACCAGACGGCTTCCGCGCACATCACCGCAAGCCGCGACGCGTTCGCGGCATCGGCGAGCGCGCGCAGCCCCCCTTCGAACTCCGCGGTGCTGACATGGTCGGCATACCCGCGGAAGGCGGCATTCTTCCATCCGGTATTCGGCGAATCGCGAAGAGGGGTGCGCCGGCCGCCCAGGGCCGGCAGCGCGAGGTACCGGATTCCGCTCGCCTGCAGGCTTCCGGCGAGCGACTCCGCGCTGAAATGCGGGAATCGCTTCGAGCCGGGGAAGCGACGCACGTCCGCCACCGCCTCGATGGCGTGTGCGCCGAGGAGCCCCAAGAACTCGTCGAGGGTGCGCGTCGAATGTCCGACCGTCCAGATGCTGCGCGCCACCTCAGAGTGGGCCTCGCCCGCTCGAAATGAGCTCGAACAGCTTGAGTCCGACCATCACGGCCAGCGCACCGGCAACGACGACGAGGAGCACGAGCCCCACGCCGAGGCCGACGAGCAGCTTTCGGCTCGAGCGCCGCGCTACGTCGGGCGCCACGGCATGCTGCTCGAGGAGCCTCATGTTGCGGTTGTTGGCCTTGAACGCCACGTCGAAGAGATCGCCGAGAATCGGCACGGCGCCGACGAGCGCCTCGACACCGACGTTCGTCACCATCCGCGCGAGCACCGGGCCGGGAGCACCGAGCCGCGCTGCTTCGTAGATGAAATAGGCGGATGCGATGGCACCGGCGAAATCGCCGACCCCGGGCACGAGCCCCACGATCGCATCGAGCCCGAACCGGATGTTCGTTCCCGGGATGCGGAAGCGGCTGTCCAGGAGGCGCGCAGCGGCGCGCATGCGATCGAGCCGCGCATCACCGACTGCAACATCAGGTACGCGCACCGGCTTGCCGGGTCTGGTCATGTCCGCTCCTCAGCCTGCAATGTGCGGTGCCGCGCGCTCGAACTCGTCGCGCACGAGCCCATAGACTTCGAGATCCTCGTGCACGCCCCACTTGAGCACGTGCCCGCGAAGAGTGCCTTCGTGCCGCATCCCGAGCTTCTGCATCACCCGGCCCGACGCGGGGTTCCGGACCAGGTGGCGCGCGAAGACCTTGTGCAGCCCCATCGCTTCGAAGGCGTGGCGCACCGCAGCCGCCGATGCCTCGGTGCAGTAGCCCCGTCCCCAGTACGCCATCCCCGTCCAGTAGCCGAGCTCGGCTCGCCGGTGCTCCTGGTCGATGGCGAGACCGACGCAGCCGACGAGCGTGCCGTCCGTCCGTAAGGTGACGGCGAACACCCGCGACTCCCCACGCTCGAACGCCCCTTCGTGGGTCGCGATCCATGCCTCCGCCATCGAGCGGTCGTACGGATGCGGGATCGAGAGCGTGTTGGCGGCGATCTCGCGCGCGCCGACGAGCGCCGTCACGCCTTCCGCATCGTCCGAGGTGAACGGCCGCAGGATGAGCCGCTCGGTCTGGAGCGTCGGTCGCATGCTCGACGATAGGGGGGTGACGGTCGGGTCGGAAGGTCCGGGCCGGCTTCGCTCCGGCGCGTCAGCGCCGGCCATGCGGCTGCCGGAGCGCCGCGAGCCGCGCCTCGCGGAGGCGGCGCAGGCCGATCAGCACCACCACCAGCGTCGCGACGGTCCAGACCGCTGCGAACACGATCCGGGTGCGCGGCGAGGCGTTGCCGAAGCCGCCGAAGGTGTACGCGCCGATGGCCAGGATGTCGATCGCCAGGACGCCGAGCACGAGGCGCAGCAGCTCGCCGCGCGGAGTTGTCTCACTCATCGTCGTTCCAGATGAAATCGGCAATCAGCGGAAGATGATCCGAGCCGAGGTCGGCGCCCACTTCCGCGCGCACCGCGCGCAGCTCTCCCGTGGTCAGGACATGGTCGATCCGCACGCGGAACCACCGGAGCACGCGGGTGCCGCCGTATCCGAAGCCGGCGGTCTCGAACGCATCGTCGAGGTGATCCCAGTACTGCCGGAAGATCGCGCTTTCCTGCGGCGTGTTGAAGTCGCCCGCCACGAGCGCAGGCGTGCCGCCCTGGATCACCCAGTTCGAGGCTCGGCGGGATGCCACCTCGCGCATCTCGAGATTGGCGGCGAGGAGCCGCGAGTCACGCCGTTCACGCAGGACCTCGAGACCTCGGCCGGGGGTATCGAGGTGCAGGTTCGTGAAGCGGAGCATCCTGCCGCCGACGTCGAGCGTGTAGCGGACCACCGACCCCGCCCAGCCGAGCTCGCCGATGCGCCAGGCCGGGAGCGAGTCCACCTGCACGATCGGGAAGCGGGAGATGAGGCAGAGGCCGGCATGCGCGTGGGTGGCGAGGGCGTCGAGCTCGCGCACGCCCTGGGCTGCGACATCCGAGCACTCCTGCAGCGCCACGATGTCCGCCTCCCAAGTCGCGAGCGCGGTCTCGAGCGTTCCGGGCACGCCGAGCGCGCTGCCCCCCTGGATGTTGAACGTGACTACCCGCAGGTCCGGCTCGCGCCGCGGGGCCGTGATCGCCCCCGCCGCGAAGCCCATCACCGGACCCGCCAGCACGACTGCGGCGCCGAGGAGCGGCACGAGCGCGCGCGGCAGGATGGCGAGCGCGAGCGGGACGAGCGCGATGAGCGGGAGGAGGAGCGCCCAGCGGGGACCGAAGAGCAGCAGCGTCGCCGGCCACCAGCGGTCGCCGAGGCCGTAGAGGAAGGGCCAGGCGACGATGGCGGCGACACACCAGCTCACGGATGCGCGCCAGAGCGAGCGGCGGGCGCCCTCGCGCACCGGCCTGAGCGCCCAGGCTCGCACTCCGCGGAGCAGGTGCCGCAGGCGGTGCCTCGCGCCGGCCGGTCGTGCCCCGCGCACGCGCAGAACGCGGCCACATCGGCAGCGGATCGAGTGGCCTACGACCGAATCATCGACCCTGAGCTTCCGTCCACAGCGGCAGGTGAGCGAGAGGCTCATCGGAGCCGTCGGGCGGAAGGCGGAGTCAGTCGCTCTCCCAGCCGGTCGGCCGCTGGCGTCCCTTGAGCACGCGCGTGGCGATGTTCTCGATGGGCCCGCCGAAGAGGAGCGCGGCGAGCGTGAGGAGGAGACCGATGACCGCGGAGCGCCACATCCCGGCACCGAACGCCACCGCAATGCAGGCCGTGACCCAGACCGAGGCCGCCGTGGTGAGGCCCTGTACCGCGCGCGCATCCGGCAGCTTGAGGATCACGCCGCCACCGATGAAGCCGATCCCGGTGATGACGCCTTGGATGACGCGGCTCACCGAGTCGGGGTTGAACGTTCCCGGAAGCGCCGCGATCTCCATCGTGACGAGCGTGACGAGGCACGCGCCGATCGCCACGAGCCCGTGGGTGCGCACGCCGGCCGGCTTCCCGCGCAGCTCGCGGTTGATGCCGAGCACGAATCCCGCGAGCATCGCCGCGGCCAGCCGCGCGAAGACTTCGTCGTTGCCGCCTACCAGATCTGCGAGCTGGGTTCCCACTGCGATCCTTTCAGCCGCGTTCGGCGCCCTGAATCAGGTTGCGGGCTTCCCAGAGCTCGGGGAAGACCCGGCGTGCCACGGTTCCACGGAGGTACGATGCCCCGTCGCTGCCACCGGTGCCGGGGCGCCCGCCGATGATGCGCTCCACCATCTGCACGTGCCGCATGCGCCAGAGCGTCACCATCTCGTCGAAGTCGAGCAGCGCCTCGGCGAGGAGAAAGAGCTCCATCTGCGCCGCCGCACTCCGGTAGAGCGAGGCGACACCTTCGGCATCGGCGGTGAAGCCGCGGCGGACGAGCAGGTCGTGAAAGGCGGCACGGAGCGTCCGGCCCCCGAGGCGGCGCTCGAGGCGCGCCCGCTGTGCCGAGCCGCGCTCGTACGACTCGAGGTACCGAGGCTCGGCCAGGCCGGCGAGGAATTCGATCTCGCGGAACTGCGCCGACTGGAACCCGCTCGCGGGCATGAGGTGATCGCGAAAGGCGAGGAAATCCATCGGCGTCATCGTCTCGAGCACGGCGACCTGCGCCACCAGCACGCGCTGGATCTCGTGGCAGCGCCGGAGGAGGCGGAGTCCGCCGAGGACGTCGTCGCGGTCGAGATGGGTGACGATCGCATCGAGCTCGTGCAGGAGCTGCTTGAACCAGAGCTCGTACACCTGATGGATGATGATGAAGAGCGTTTCGTCGTGCTGCGCAGGATCGGAACGGAGCTGCTGGAGCGCGGTGAGATCGTCCACGCGCAGATAGCCGCCGTAGCTGAGCTTCTGTTCGCTGTCGGGCCGGCCGAAGGGCATCGAGGCTAATCCGGGATCAGGAAGAGGGAAAGATGGCGTGCGTACCGAGTGCCGCCAGTGCATGCGGAAGCGCGAGCTCCGCCCAGCGCGCGTACATGGCGCCGGCCGGGTGCAGGCCATCCGCGGCGCTCAGGTGCGGCGCACCTGCCGCGAGCCGCGACGCGGGCAGCACGTCGACGTAGCGTGCGGCGGCGCGCCCGGCCTCCTCGCGATTCACGCGGTTGAACTGCTCGATCTCGGCCGCGATGCGCGCGCGATCGCGCCCCTCCGCGAACGGCGTGACGCCCCAGTCGGGAATCGCGAGGACCAGCACGCGACCGGGGGCGCCGCCCGCGAGATTCACGGCCCTCGCGAGCAGCGTCCGGAACTGGTCACGGTACTCGGCGAGGCTCCGGCCGCGATACTGGTTGTTCACGCCGACGAGGAGGGAAACCAGGTCGTACGGCGGGCGGAGGTGCGCCGAGTCGATGCCCGCCTGCAGCTCGTCGGTCGTCCAGCCCGTCGTCGCGACGATCTCGGGGTGCGCGACCCGGACTCCGCGAAGCGCGAGCAGCCGGACCAGATGATCGGGCCAGCGCTCCGCTGCCTCCACCCCTTCGCCGATCGTGTAGCTGTCGCCGAGCGCGAGAAACCTGAAGGCCTGCGGCTCGGTGCGCGATGACGTCATTCCGCGTGCCGCGCGAGGAAATCGAGGGTCGCGGCGCGGCAGAGCCCGGGCTGGTCGGCCCACATGTCGTGCGTCGCGTCCGGGACCCGCACCCGCTCCACGTGCCGCAGCGTGCGGGCCAGGAGGTCGTCGACGAAGCGATGGAGGGGAACCGTCCGGTCCGCGCTGAGCATGAGCGCCGGCATGCGGAGCGCGGCGACGTCCTCGGCCGCCAGCCAGGGCCAGGGGTCCTCCGACACGGTGAAGGCTTCCCAGTCCCGCGCGTTGCGCATGACCCGCTCGCGAACCCGGTCGGGGAGACGCGCGAAGGTGCCCTCGCCCACGAAGTAGTCGGTGACGTACTGCATCGCTTCTTCCGGGGCGTGGCGCCGGAAGGCATCGCCTGCGGGGTGCCACATCTCGGCGAGGAAGCGATCCCAGCCGGCACGCCCCTGCGGATGCTCGCGCGCCCAGGGGAGGAGCGGTGGTTCCGCGAGCGTGAGCGTTCGGACGAGCGTGGGGTGGGCAACGGCGCAGAAGAGCGCCGCCACGCCGCCGATCGAATGCGATACGAGGTGCACCGGTCCGAGCTCGAGCGCCGTCAGCAGCTCGGCCAGATCCTCCCCGTCGGTGCGTGCCGAGTAGTCCGGAACGATCGGGCCGTTCCGGTTCGGCTCCGCGTAGCGCCGACTGTAGGCGATGACGAGGTGCCGCTCGGCGAACGCCGCCAGGTGCGGCGTCCAGTAGGTGAGATCGTTTCCGCCGCCGTGCACGAGGACGACCGGCTCGCCGGCGCCGCTCTGCACGTAGTGCAGTGCCGCCCGGCTCATGCATGCGATCCGGCTCATCCGGCGGCGTGCGCGCTCACGCGTCCCCGTCCCAGCGATAGAAGCCTTCGCCACTCTTCCGCCCGAGTTTCCCCTCCGACACCATGCGCCTGAGCAGCTCAGGCGCCCGGAACACTTCGCTGCCGAGCGCCGTGTGGAGATGGTCGGCGATGGCGAGCCTGACGTCGAGCCCGACGATGTCACCGAGGCGGAGCGGACCGATGGGGTGGTTGTAGCCGAGCTCCATGGCGCGATCGATGTCCGCGGCCGAAGCGACCCCCGCCTCGAGCATGCGCACCGCCTCGAGCCCGAGTGCCAGGCCCAGGCGACTCGTCGCGAACCCGGGGGAGTCCCGCACGACGATTGCGGTCTTGCCCAGCGACTCGGCAAACGCGCGCGCGGCCTCCACGGCCGTGTCCGACGTCGCGGCGCCGCGCACGATCTCGACGAGGCGCATCGCGGCGACGGGGTTGAAGAAGTGCATGCCGACGACGCGCTCAGGACGGGGGACTGCCGCGGCGATGTCGGAAATGGAGAGCGACGAGGTGTTGCTGGCCAGGATGGCGTGCGGCGGTGCCGCCGCATGGGCGGCGGTGAAGAGCGACCGCTTGAGCTCCATCCGCTCCGGCACCGCCTCGATCACGAGGTCCGCCCCGGCCGCCGCGGATTCGAGCGCCGGAAACGTGGTGAGGCGGGCAAGGCCGGCGTCACGATCCGCAACCGAGAGCTTCTTCCGCTCGATCGCCGCGGCGAACGATTCGGCGATGCGATCGTGCGCGGCGAGCAGGGCGTCCCGGTCGGCGTCGGCGAGCGCCACCTCATAGCCGGCGGCCAGCGCAACGTAGGCGATCCCGTGTCCCATCGTGCCGGCGCCGATGACGGCCACACGGCGGATCGCCGACGTCACTCGCACCGCTCCACCACGACGGCGATGCCCTGGCCGACGCCGATGCACATCGTGGCCAGCCCATACCGGCCGCCGCTCCGACGGAGCTCGTGCACGAGCGTCGTGAGGATGCGCGACCCGCTGGATCCGAGCGGATGCCCGGAGGCGATCGCGCCGCCGTTCACGTTGACGCGCGCCGGGTCGAGGCCCAGTTCGCGAATGCAGGCGATGGCCTGGGCTGCGAACGCCTCGTTCAGCTCGATGAGCGCGAGGTCCTCGACCGCGAGGCGCGCGCGCGTGAGCGCCTTCCGCGTGGCGGGAACCGGCCCGATGCCCATGATCTCGGGCGGCACCCCGGCGACGGCGCTCGCCAGGATGCGCGCCATGGGGCGCAGTCCCCCCGCTGTCGCGGCCGACCGGCTCATCACGAGAAGCGCACTCGCGCCGTCGTTGATGCCGCTCGCGGAGCCTGCGGTGACGGTTCCTCCTTCGCGGAACGCGGGCCGGAGCCTGCCGAGCGATTCGACCGTCGTATCGGGGCGCGGGTGCTCGTCGGTCGAGACGACGATCTCGCGGCCGCGCTCCCGCACCGTGACCGGTACGACCTCGCCGGCGAAGCGGTCCGCTGCCTGGGCGGCGGCCGCACGGCGCTGGCTCTCGTGCGCGAAGCGGTCCTGCTCCTCCCGCCCGATCCCATACCGCTCGGCGACATTCTCGGCCGTCTCACCCATCGAGACGGTCCAGTGTGGGGGGAACGCAGGGTTCGTGAACCGCCAGCCGATCGTCGAGTCGGCGAGCGACGGCGCCGAGCGCGGAAACGGCGTTTCGGGCTTGAGCATCACCCAGGGCGCGCGCGACATGCTCTCGACGCCGCCGGCGATGAAGCATTCGCCCTCGCCGGCCCGCACGGCCTGCGCAGCGCTCGCCACGGCCTGCAGGCCCGAGCCGCAGAGCCGGTTCACCGTCTGCCCCGCGACTTCCACGGGGAGGCCGGCGAGGAGAAGCGCCATCCGCGCCACGTTGCGCGAGTCTTCGCCGGCCTGATTGGTGCAGCCGAGGATCACGTCCTCGATCCGGGTGGGATCGACGCCGCTTCGCGCCACGAGGGCGCGAATGGCGTGCGCCGCGAGGTCGTCCGGCCGCACGCGCGCGAGCGCGCCGCCATGCCGGCCCACCGGCGTCCGGACCGCATCCACGATGACCGGATCATTCATCCGCGATCACCGCAGTGGCCTCGATCTCGACCAGCGCGAGCGGCTCGAGGAGGCCGGCGACGATCACGAGCGACATCGCCGGATAGTGGCGGCCGATGACGGTGCGATACGCCTCGCCGATCTCGCGGCGGCGCTGCTCGTACTCCTTCCGCTCGACGACATACCAGGTGAGCCGCACGAGGTGCCGCGGCTCGGCTCCCGCCGCGCGCAGCACGGCGACCACGTTCTCGAGCGCCCGGCGCACCTGGCCCACCATGTCGTGCGCCTCGAACGTCTGCGTGGCCGGATTCCAGCCGGTCTGGCCGGCCACGCTCACGATGCGCCCGCGCGCGCTCACTCCATTCGCATAGCCGGATGGCGGAAGCCAGCCCTCGGGCTGGATGATGCGGTGCTCCTCGCTCACGCACCCTCCTCGCGCAGCACGAAGCGCTGCAGCTTGCCGGTGGCCGTTCGCGGGAGGGCGGTGACGAACTCGACCTGCCGCGGATACTTGTGCGGCGCGATCTCCCGCTTGACGTGGTCCTGCAGCTCCTTCGCCATCGCCGGCCCCGGCTCGTGGCCCTCACGCAGGACCACGAACGCCTTGACGACCTGGCCGCGCTCCTCGTCCGGCACGCCCACCACGCCGCATTCGGCGACGGCCGGATGCTCGAGGATCACGCTCTCCACCTCCGGACCGGCGATGTTGTGCCCCGACGAGATGATCATGTCGTCGGTGCGCGCCTGGTAGACGAAGTAGCCGTCGGCATCGATCACGTACGAATCGCCGGTGATGTTCCAGCCGTTCTGCACGTAGGCGCGCTGCCGCTCGACGTCGTCGAGGTAGCGGCATCCGGTCGGGCCCCGTACGGCAAGGCGGCCGATGGCACCCTGCGCCACGTCGTGGCCGTCCTCGTCGACCACCCGTGCGTCGTAGCCGGGCACGGGCTTTCCGGTGGCGCCGGGCTTCATCTCGGCGGGCCGTGCGCTGATGAAGATGTGGAGCATTTCGGTGGAGCCGATCCCGTCGATGATGCGGATGCCCGTGGCGCGCTCCCAGGCCTCGAACGTAGAGGCAGGCAGCGTCTCGCCCGCGGAGACGCACTTCCGGAGTGTCGGCACGCCTTCGGTGCCGAGCAGTGGAAGCATGGCGCGATACGCCGTGGGCGCCGTGAAGCTGATCGTGGCCCCGAAGTCACGGATGCCCTGCAGGAGGTGGGGTGGCGCGGCCTGCTCGAGCAGCACGGCGCTCGCGCCGATCCGCATCGGAAAGAGCACGAGTCCGCCGAGTCCGAACGTGAACGCCAGGGGCGGGGAGCCGCAGAAGACGTCGTCGGGGCCCGGCTCGAGGATGTGCGGCGGAAAGCAGTCGCAGATGGCCAGCACGTCGCGGTGGAAATGCATCGTGCCCTTTCCCTTGCCGGTCGTACCGGACGTGAACGCGATGAGCGCCACATCGTCGGCCGCGGTGTCGACGTTCCGGAAGGTGGGCGGGCGCCGCCGCATGAGCGACTCGAGCGAGTCCGCCGCATCGCTGTTGAAGCAGACGACGCGGGCGTTCGCTCGCGCGGCGCCGGTGCCGGTGCGCTCCATGCCGGCGCGGCAGTCGCCCTCGAGCCGGGCATCGGTGAGGGCGAGGCTGATCGCGGCGCGGTCCGCCGTGTAGCAGATCTCGCGCGGGCGGAGGAGTGGCATGGTGCAGACCACGACGCCCCCTGCCTTCAGCACCGCGAACCAGCAGGCGACCATCATCGGATTGTTCGGTCCGCGGAGCAGGACCCGCCCACCCGGGACGAGACCGAGATCGGTGACGAGGACGTTGGCGATCCGGTTCGCGCGCTCGAGCAGGTCGCCGTAGGTCCAGACGCCGCCGGGAAAATGGAAGAGTGGATCGTCGCCGTGGCCCTTCGCGACCATCGCGTCGAGCAGCTCGGTGGCGCAGTTGAGGCGCGGAGGATAGGCGAGCCCCGCCGCGCGGTCGTAGCGCATCTCGGGCCAGAGGACGCGGGGCGGGAGCCGGTCGCGGCAGAACGTGTCCACGTGCCCCGACGGGACGCGGGCGGTCATGCGCGCTCCAGGAGCTGCGCCGCGATCACAAGGCGCTGGATCTCGCTCGTGCCCTCGTAGATCCGGAGTGCCCGGATCTCGCGGTACAGCCGCTCGACCGGAGCGCCCGACACGACGCCGAGGCCGCCGAACAGCTGCACGGCATCGTCGATGACGCGCTGCGCCGCTTCCGTGGCGTGGAGCTTGGCCATCGCGGCCTCGAGTGTCACGCGCTCGGCGCCCATGTCCTTCGTCCAGGCGGCCCGGTAGACGAGCAGCGCGCTCGCGTCGATGGCGGTGGCCATGTCGGCGAGGCGTGCCTGCGTGAGCTGGAAGCCGGCGAGGGTGCCGCCGGCCACGCTCCGTGCCCGACAATGCGCGGTCGCCTCTGCGAGCGCGCGACGCGCCATCCCGGTGGCCGCGGCGCCGACCGTGGCGCGGAAGACGTCGAGAGTCCCGAGCGCGACGCGGAGGCCCTTGCCGGCGTCACCGACGGCGGCGTCGGCCGCGACACGGCATTCCCGGAAGGCAATCGTTCCGAGCGGGTGCGGGGCGATGACGTCGATCCGCTCCGTGACGGACAGCCCCGGATTGTCGGCGTCCACCATGAAGGCGCCGAACGCGCGCTCGCCCAGGTCGGGGGTACGGCAGAAGACCACGTAGTGATCGGCGATGCCGGCATTGGAGATCCACGTCTTCTCGCCGTCGATGACCCAGCCGTCGCGGTCACGGCGTGCCGCCGTGCGCATCGCGGCGACATCGCTCCCCGCGTCCCGCTCGGAGAGTGCGAAGGCCGCGATCCGGCGTCCATCGGCCACGTCGGGGAGGTACCGCCGGCGCTGCGCATCGGTGCCGTACAGGGACAGCGGCCCGGTGCCGAGGCCCTGCAGCGCAAAGCAGAACTCGACGAGCGGATCATGACGTGCGAGCGTCTCACGGATGACGCAGAGCGACCGGACGTCCACCCGCTCGCGCACTCCACCGTACGCGGCGGGCACGACGTGGCGCAGCCAGCCGGCCTCGCCGAGCCGCTGCACGTGGGCGCGGCAGCGCGCATCGAGATCGTCCGCGTGCGCGGCACCGGCGAGCTCGCGCGTGGCCCAGGCCTCCACGTCGGCACCGAGGGTGCGGTGGCTCTCGTCGAAGAACGGCCAGGCGAGATGGGCGTGCGGCTGCACTAGTCGCCCTCGAACTTCGGCGCCTGCTTCGCGACGAACGCGCGGTACGCCCGGGAGAAATCCTCCGACTCCATCAGCTCCGCCTGGACCTCCGCCTCGTAGTCGATCGCCTCGTCGATCCCCATGTCCCACTCCTCGTGCAGCGCGCGCTTGGTGGCGGCATGCGCGAGCGTCGGGCCCGCGGCGAGCGTGCGGGCGAGCTCGACCGCCGCCGGCAGGAGACCCTCGGGCTCGGCGAGCCGATTGTAGAAGCCCCAGCGCTCGGCTTCGACGCCGTCCATGAAGCGGCCGGTGTACAGCAGCTCGGCGGCGCGGCCGTGCCCGACGATGCGGGGGAGCATGGCGCACGCGCCCATGTCCGCGCCGGAGAGCCCGACGCGCACGAAGAGAAACGCGACGCGGCTCGCGGGGGTGCCGATGCGCAGGTCGGAGGCCATGGCGAGGATCGCCCCGGCGCCGGCACAGACCCCGTCCACCGCGGCGACGATCGGCTGGGGGCAGGCGCGCATCGCATGCACCAGCTCGCCGGTGAGGCGCGTGAACGCGATGAGCTCCTCGTCGCAGCCGTCTTCCTTCAGCTGTACCAGCGGCCCGATGATCTCGTGCACGTCCCCGCCGCTGGAGAAGTTGCCGCCCGCGCCGGTGAGCACGACCGCGCGGACGTCCGGGTTCTCGCGCAGCGCCCAGAAGGTGTTCGCCAGCTCGCGATACGACTCGAAGGTGAGCGGATTCTTCCGCTCGGGCCGGTTGAGCGTGATCGTCGCGACGCGCTCCTCGAGCGACCAGAGAAAGTGCTTCGGATTCATCCGCGGTCTCGCGCCATCATACCTCGCCCCCGGAAACGGGAATCACCCGGCCGTTGATCGCGTCCGCCGAGGGCGCCGCGAGCCAGGCGACCACGTGCGCCACTTCCTCGGGGCGAATGATCGTGCCTCGGGGATTGTGCCGGATCACCATCGCGCGCGCCTCCGCGGCGCTCTTCCCGAGACCGGTCATGATGTTCTTCTCGGCCTGGATCGACATGCCGGACTCGGTGTAGCCGGGACAGACGGCATTCACCGTGATGCCCGCCTTGCGCACCTCGGCCGCGAGCGAGCGCGTCAACCCGACGAGCGCGTGCTTCGAGGCGCTGTACGCCGTGATGCGGCCATACCCCTTGAGGCCGGCCATCGAGGCAACGTTGACGATCCGGCCGCCTTTCGCGTCGAGCATCGCCGGCAGGACTTCGCGGATGCAGGCGACGGCCCCGAGGAGGTTCACGGCGAGCGCCTCGTTCCAGACCTCCGGCGTCGTCTCCATGAACGGGGCCGCCGTGGCAGTTCCGGCGTTGTTCACGAGGAGCCAGGGGCGGGGAAACCGGTCCCGCGATTCCGCGAACGCCGCCGTGACGCTCGCCGGATCGGCCACGTCGCACGCGATGGCGAGCACCTCGGACGTCTTCTTGCGAAGCGCGACGGCATGCGCGCCGAGCGCCGCGGCGTCGCGCCCCATGAGCGTGAGCGTGGCTCCCTGCGCGGCGAGCTCGGCGGCGATCGCGGCGCCGATCCCCCGGGCGCCGCCGGTCACGATCGCGTGCCGGCCCGAGAGCGGAAGCGAGAGTGTCATTGTGCGCGCGTCCTCGCGAGGTTCCGGATGAGCTGGTCGCGGCCCGTGAGGTACTGCGGCGGCCAGGGCTGCCCGGCGAATCCCTGTTCCGCCGCGGCGCGGAGCGTCCACTGCGGGTCGCTCAGGTGTGGTCGCGCCAGGGCGCAGAGGTCGGCACGGCCCGCGGTCAGGATGGAGTTGACCTGGTCGCTTTCCGTGATGTTGCCGACCGCGATGGTCGGCACGAGCGCCTCGTTCCGGATGCGGTCGCTGAACGGGGTCTGGAACATGCGCCCGTACACCGGCCGGGCGTCGTCGGTCGTCTGGCCGGCGGAGACGTGGATGATATCCGCGCCGGCCGCCTTGAACGCGCGGGCCACTTCGACCGCGTCCGCGTCGGTGATCCCGCCGTCCACCCAGTCGTGCGCCGAAATTCGCACCGACATGGGCCGGTCCGCCGGCCAGATCCGGCGCATCGCGGCGAAGACCTCGAGGGGATAGCGAAGGCGGTTCTCCAGCGAGCCGCCGTAGGCATCGGTGCGCGAGTTGCTGAGCGGCGTGATGAAGCTCGACAGAAGATAGCCGTGTGCGCAGTGCAGCTCGAGCATGTCGAACTCCGCCGCGATCGCCATGCGCGTGGCGGCGACGAACTCGTCGCAGACGCGCCGCAGGTCGTCCGCCGTCATCTCGCGGGGCACCTGCATGCCGGGCTTGTACGGAATCGGCGATGGGGCCATCACCGGCCAGTTGCCCTCGTCGAGCGGCTCGTCCATCCCGATCCACATCAGCTTCGTGGAGCCCTTCCGCCCGGAATGCCCGAGCTGGAGGCAGATCCGCGCGCCGCTCCACTGGTGCACCATGCGCGTGATCCGCCGCCACGCCTCGGCATGCACCTCCGCGTACATGCCCGTGCAGCCGGGCGTGATGCGGCCCTCCGGCGAGACGCACGTCATCTCGGTGATCACGAGCCCGGCGCCCCCGAGCGCCCGGGCGCCGAGATGCACGAGGTGGAAGTCGTTCGGCGTGCCGTCCTCCGCACAGTACATGTCCATCGGCGAGACGACGACGCGGTTCTGGAGCGAGAGCCCGCGGAGCCGGAAGGGCGTGAACATCGGCGGCGGCGCGCGGTCCGCGTCGGCAGGCACAGCGACGGCACGGCCGCTTTCCGCTGCCTTCGACGCGAACCAGCGCTCTACGCCTTCGAGGTAGGGCCGGTCCCGGAGCCGCAGGTTCTCGTGGGAGACGCGCTGGCTGCGCGTGAGGAGGCTGTAGGCGAACTGCTCGGGCTCGAGATGGATGTAGCGCCGGACATTCTCGAACCAGGTCATCGAATTCCGGGCGGCGTTCTGGAGCCGCAGCGCCTCGGTCATCCGCTCGTCCTGGTACGTCGCCAGCGCAACGTCGGGCCGCGCCTCGTTGAGGCGCCGGGCGAGCGAGATGGCATCCTCCATCGCGAGCTTGGTGCCCGACCCGATCGAAAAGTGCGCGGTATGCGCCGCATCGCCGATGAGCACCACGTTCCCGTCGTACCACCGCGCGTTCCGGACGATCGTGAAGCGGAGCCACGGCTCGGCGCGCTGGTGCGGCGGGACGTTGGCGATCAGCGGGTGCCCGTCGAGCCAGGGCGCGAACATGGTCTCCGCGGCGGCCACAGCGCCATCGATGTCGAGCCGATCGAACCCGGCGGCGCGCCAGGAGCGCTCGTCGCACTCGACGATGAACGCCGAGTGACGCTCGTCGAACCGGTAGGCGTGCGCCTGGAAGACCCCATGCGCGTTCGCCACGAACGCGAAGGTGAAGGCATCGAAGCGGCGCGTGGTGCCGAGCCAGACATAGCGCGCGGTGCGAACGTCGAGCGTCGGCTGGAAGCGCTCGGCCCCGAGGCGGCGGAACGCGCTGTTCACGCCGTCGGCCGCTACGACGAGGTCGGCATCGGCGAGGCCATGGGGCGCGAGATCCCCGTCACGCACCTCGGTGCGGAAGCGGAGCTCCGCGCCGAGCTCCTGCGCGCGTCGCTGGAGGATCGCGAGCAGCATCTTGCGCTCGATCCCGGCGAATCCATGACCGCCCGACGTGATGACCGACCCGCGCACGTGGATGTCGATGTCGTCCCACCGCGCGAAATGCTCGGTGATGGCGCGAAAGGTCGGCTCATCCGCGGCGGCGAAGTTGCCGAGGGTCTGGTCGGAGAAGACCACGCCCCATCCGAAGGTGTCGTCCGGCGCGTTCCGCTCGAGCACCACCACATGGTGGCGCGGGTCCGCCTTCTTCATGAGCAGGGCGAAGTAGAGTCCCGCGGGCCCGCCGCCGACCACGGCCACCTTCATCAGAGGAGTCCCGACACGGGATTCGGCTCGCCCTCGGCGAAGCGCGAGGGCCTGAGCGGCGTCGTATCGAGCGTCGTGGCGCGGCCCTCGGTGATGATCTCGGCGAGGAGGTGGCCAAGCGCGGGCGCGTGCATCACGCCGTGGCCCGACGAGCCGTTGATGAAATAGAAGTTGCCGCACTCGGGCGCGGGACCGAGGATCGCGTGCTTGTCCGGGGAGACTTCGTAGAGCCCGCCCCATGCGCCGCTCCGGTCGAGCGGAACGCCGGCCAGGACGGGCACACGCGCGGCGGCCTTCGCGGCCACCTCGTCGATCCACGGCGTTTCGACGCGGCAGTCGTACGGGTCCGCCGCGGATCCGGGTGTCGGCCACGCGAGCAGCACTCGCCCGTCGCGCACCCGTAGATGGAAACCGTCGCCGGCAAAGATCGTCATCGGCATCCCGGCAGGAAGGAGGTCACAGGGCATGGTCGGGACGATGCAGCGCCGGAGCGGCTCGATCGGCAGCGGGGCCCCCGCGAGCGCAGCCACACCCGCCGCCCAGGCGCCCGCCGCATTGACCACCGCACCCGCCTCGATCCGCCCGCGCGTCGTCCGCACCGCGGTGATACGAGTCGTCCCCGGCGCGCCCTTGCGCTCGAACCCCGTGACCTCCGTTTCCCACATGGTGCGAGCGCCGCGGCGGCGGGCGTCGGCGAGATACCCGGCGAGCATCGCCAGGGGGCGGATGAATCCATCGGTGGGACACCAGGCGCCTCCTGCGATTCCCTGAGGCGACAACGCCGGATTCAGCTGGAGCACTTCCGCCGCGTCCACCTCGCGCGACTCGAGCAGGCCGGCCGCGTGCTGGACCGGCAGTCCACGACGCAGCTCCGCCAGTTCCCATTCGGTTCCGGCGACCCAGAGGTAGCCTGCGGGCAGGTATCCGGGATCGGCACCGACTTCATCGGGAAAGCGGCGCAGCTTCTCGCGGGTGAGGAGCGAGAGTCGGACATTGATCGCGGTGCCGTACTGCGCCCGGTACCCGCCTGTGGCCCGGCCGGTACTGCCCTCGCCGGGTCCCGCACCGCGATCCACGATGACGATATCGCGCCAGCCGCGCGTGGCGAGGTGCCAGGCCACGCTCGCGCCGACGACGCCGCCTCCCACGATGACGATCGGGCCGTCCATCACGCCGGCGTGAAGATGTGCTCGGGGTTCCGGAAACTCTTGAACTCGAGCGCGTTGCCGCTCGGATCGAGGAAGAACATCGTGGACTGCTCGCCCGGCTGCCCCTCGTACCGCACGCGCGGCTCGATGATGAACTCGATCCCTGCGGCGCGCACACGCGCGGCAATGGCCTGAAAGCGATCCCATTCGACCACGGCGCCGAAGTGGGGCATGGGCACGGCGATGCCATCCACCTTGCCGGCATACACCGTCGGTGCCGGGGCGCCGGTCGTGTGCGCCGAGATCTGGTTGCCGAAGAAATCGAAATCCACCCACGTCTCGGTACTGCGCCCTTCGGTGCAGCCGAGCACGCCTCCATAGAAGCGACGGGTCGAGTCGAGATCCTTCACGAAGAAGGCAAAGTGAAACGGCTGGGGCATAGGCTCCTGCGGTGGGAGAGCGTCGCGACCTGCGAAAGATGTCGCCAGTGACCCGCCGGATGGAAGGCGGCTACTCGCTCCGGGCTTTCCGGCTCGCGAGCGCCGCGCGCACGTTCCGCTGCATGCCGGCAAGGCCGGGCCGCGCGAACGGGGTCTCCCCGAAACGCCCGGCGAACTCGGCTTCGTCCATTCCTTCGAACGTGTCGGACGTGATCGGCCGGGCCGCGCGAGGGAGATAGGAGGGAATCGCGGTCTCCGCGGCGAACTTCACGTTCCACGGGCAGACGTCGTTGCAGACATCACACCCGAACGCCCAGCCGTCGAGGCGCTCCTCGAGCGCTTCGGGAATCGGGCCCTTCTGCTCGATCGTGAGGTACGAGATGCATCGCGTGGCATCGAGGAGTCTCGGCGCCACGAACGCCCCAGTGGGACAGGCGTCGAGGCACCGCGTGCATGATCCGCAGCGATCGCCTTCGAAGGGAGCATCGGGCTCCAGCTCGAGATCGGTGAAGACGGACCCGATGAAGAAGAACGAGCCGGCCCCGGGGCGGACGAGCATCGCATTCTTCCCGATCCAGCCGAGTCCGGCGCGCTGCGCCAGCTCGCGCTCGGGAACAGGCCCGGCATCGGCGTACGTGCGCGCATGCAAGGCGCCGGCACCGAGCAGGCGGCCGGCGAGTTCCTCGAGCCGACGGCCAATCACGTCATGGTAATCGGTCGCAAGTGCGTAACGCGCGACGCGGAGCGGGTCTGGGTCCCCTGATTCCGGGTCGGCCGCCGCTTCTTCGTTGTAGTAGTAGTTATCCAGAACAACAATGATGGAGCGCGCGGCGCGATCGATGAGCCGCGGATCCTTCCGCTTCCGGGCCTGCCGGTTGAGGTAGCGCATCGTCCCGCCGTATCCGCGGGCGAGCCACTCGTCGAAGAACGCAGCTCGCTCGGACGGTGCGGGGGTGGTGATGCCGCAGGCGAGGAAGCCAAGCTCATCGGCCCACTGCTTCACGGCGAGCGACGAAATCATCGCGCTCCGGCCTCCAGCGCCGGCTCGGCATCCGCCGACCGGGGCGCGGTCGGCATATGAACGGGCCGGTCATAGGTGATGAGGCGTGCTCCGCGCGAATAGGTGAAGTAGGAGATTGCCCACTCGAGCAGCACGAGGACGCGGTTGCGGAAGCCGATGAGGAAGAAGATGTGAATGAAGATCCACAGGAGCCAGGCGATGAACCCCGAGAAGTGCGCCTTTCCGATGTCCGCGACGGCACGTCCCCGGCCGATGACGGCGAGCTGTCCCTTGTCGAAGAAATGGAACGGGGGGCGGGGGCCCGGGGTAGCGGCCGATGTCTCCCGCCGGATCACGGACCCCGCATACTTCCCCATCTGAATCGCGACGGGGCAGGTGCCCGGGAGGAGCCGACCCTTGTCGTCGAAGGCCGCTGCGTCTCCGAGCACGAAGACTTCGGGATGACCGGGCACGGTGCTGTCCTGCGCGACCGGAACCCGACCCTGTCGGTCGAGCGGGACGCCGAGCGTCTTGAGCAACGGACTGGCGACATTGCCGGCGGCCCAGATGACCGTTCTGGCCGGGGTGTATTCGCCGGAGCTTGAGGTGACACCGTCAGGACGGATATCCGTCACCATCGTATTAGTGCATACGTCGACCCCCAGCCGCTCAAGGGTCTGCTGCGCCTTCTCGCTCAATTCCGGCGGATACGCCGGCAGCACCCTCGGGCCACCTTCCATCACGATCACCCGCGCGCTCCGCGGATTGATGTTCCGGAAGTCCCGCTCGAGCGTGTAGGACTTGATCTCGGCGATCGCGCCCGCCACTTCGACGCCGGTCGGACCGGCGCCGACGATCACGAACGTGAGCAGCGCTTCCCGCGCAGCGGGATCGGGCTCCTGCTCCGCACGTTCGAACGCGAGGAGGATCCGTCGCCGCACCACGAACGCGTCCTCGAGCTCCTTGAGTCCCGGCGCCAGCGGCTCCCACTCGTCCCGGCCGAAGTAGGAATGTCGCGCTCCCGTCGCGACGATCAGGTAGTCGTAGGGCAGCGACCGCCCCGAGACCAGGTGCACGCTCCGTGCGCCGAGGTCGATGGCCTCGGCCTCGTCGAGCAGCACCTCCGTATTCCGGTTGTTGCGCAGGACCGACCGGATCGGCGACGCGATGTCCCCCGGGCTCAGCGCCGCCGTTGCCACCTGGTAGAGCATCGGCTGGAAGACGTGGTGATTGTGCCGGTCCACCAGGGTCACCGATACCCGGGCCTTCCGGAGCGCCTTGGCGGCATTGAGCCCGGCGAAGCCGCCGCCGAGAATCACCACGCGTTTCACAGGTGCATCGTCTCCCGGCGCCACCGCGCGAAGCGGATCACGTCTTCTGCCGGCGGCACCGCATCCTCACTCGCGTACGCCGTGTACATGCGCCAGCGGAGGTAGGTGCGGTCGGGAAGCGGCAGGAAGGGGGGCTGGCGCCACCAGTCGCGCCGGCGGAAGGCCCAGCCCGTCCGGAGCAGATCCACGGCGAGCCGGGGATTCACCAGCGCTCGCAGCGCGAGCTTTCCGGTGAGCGCGCGCCACGAGCCGGCGTAGCGGGGATCGAGGGGTGCGGGCATTCCGAATTCTAACCTCCCCGAACCCGGGATATATTCACCACCATGACGCTCGCCTCACCCGGAGCGGTGAAGACGTATCGGGACGAGTTTCCGATCTTCCGGCACTCGACGTACCTCAACAGCTGCTCCCTCGGCGCGCTCAGCGTGCGGGCACGGGCGCGGGTGAACGAGTGCCTCGATCTCTGGGAGAACCGGGGCGCGCCTGCCTGGTACGAGATCTGGTGGGCGGCGCTCGCCGACCTCCGAACCCGCTACGGCCGGATCGTCGGGGCGGCCGGCGAGGAAATCGCTCTCCACCCGCACATCTCGGCTGCGCTGTCGGTCGTCGGCGAGTCGCTCGACTACGGCACCCGGCGAAAGGTCGTCGTCACCAGCCTCGACTTCCCGACGATCGGCTATCAATGGATGGCCAAGCGCCAGGCCGGGGTCGAGGTCGTCGTCATCGAGAGTCCGGACGGCGTCCGCGTACCGCTCGAGCTGTTCGAGCGCGCGGTGGACGACCGCACGGCACTGGTGGCTACGAGCCACGTCTTCTTCACCAGCGGCGCCATCCAGGACGTGGCGGCGATCGCCGAGATGGCCCACCGCAAGGGGGCGCTCTGCCTGGTGGACGGCTACCAGGCCGCCGGCCAGCTGCCGGTGGATGTGAAGGCGCTAGGCGTCGACTTCTACTGTGGTGGGGGGCTCAAGTGGCTCCTCGGCGGGACGGGCGTCGCATTCCTCTACGCAGCGCCGGACGTGACGCCGAAGCTCTTCCCGCGAGTCACCGGATGGTTCGCCCATCGGGAGCAGTTCCGGTTCGACACGCGGAGCCTCGAGCTGCACGCCGATGCCCGGCGGCTCGAGCTCGGCACGCCGCCGATCATGCCGGTCTACGCGCAGCGCGGCGGGCTCGAGATTCTCGAGGAGCTCGGCAGCGAGGCCATCCGCCGGAGGACGGCGGAGCTGACGGAGGACCTGATCGAACTCGCCGAGGCGCATGGCCTCCGGCCGCGCGTCGCGCCGGTGGCAGCGGAACGCTCCGCGATCGTCATGCTGCCGAGCGACGATCCGCACCGCGACGTCGCGATGCTCGCCGCCGCCGGGATCGTGACCGACGCCCGTCCGGGACACGTCCGCGTCTCCCCATACTTCTACAACGTGCCCGACGATCACCGGGCCCTCATCGAGCACCTGACGCGTGAACGATAAGAAGCGGCGCCCATCGGATCAGCAGCGCCGGCCAACGCAGGACGAGCAGCTGCTCGAGGGGCCGCAGCGCGAAGGGCCGGATCCGATCTTCCACTCGGATCCGTGGCTCGTGCTCCGGATCATGGGCGAGTTCGTGTGGGGCTTCGACAACCTGGCCGACGTGAGCGACGGCGTGTCGATCTTCGGCTCGGCGCGGACGCCGCCGCACGACCCGCATTACCAGCATGCGGTCACGACCGCGCGGCTCCTCGCGGAGGCGGGAATCCCGGTGATCACCGGCGGCGGGCCCGGCATCATGGAGGCGGCGAACCGTGGGGCCGAGGAGGGAGGCGGGCTCTCGATCGGCTGCAACATCGAGCTGCCGTTCGAGCAGGGCTCGAATCCGTACCTCGACCGGAGCCTCAATTTCAAGTTCTTCTTCGTCCGGAAGACGATGTTCATCAAGTACGCGACGGCGTTCGTCGTGTTTCCGGGCGGCTTCGGCACCTTCGACGAGCTCTTCGAGGCGCTCACGCTGATCCAGACCGGCAAGATCAAGCACTTCCCGGTGATCCTGTTCGGAAGCACCTACTGGGGCGGGATGGTGGAGTGGCTCACGCGCACCGTCGCCGCGGAACGGAAGATCAGCGAGAACGACCTCAACCTCTTCCACGTGACCGACGATCCGGAAGAGGTGCTCGAGATCGTGAAGAGCACCCGGGAGACGAAGCCGGAGCTCCGCAAGCGCGAGGCGAAGGGCAAGGACCCGGCGGTGATCGGCGAGCAGCCGACGGTGCCGGATGCACGGCCGGCGCCGGCGAAGCGGCCCGAGTAGGAGTCGGAACGGGGAACGGGGCAGAGGGACCGGCAAAGGCATGCGAGAGGAAACGGGATGACGCGACCATCGGCGCAGTACCTCCGCGGACAGCGGATCAATCCGGATGCGATCACGGGGCGCGAGACGGCCGCGGAGCTGATCGAGAACGCCTTTCTCGCCTACAACGCCGGGCGGCTGCGCGAGGGCTGCATGCTCTTCACCCAGCGCATGCTCGAGCCGGACGTGACGGTCGGGATGACGCTCACCGGGGCGATGACGCCGGCAGGGCTCGGGATGAGCTGCCTGATCCCGCTCATGGAGGCGGGCTTCGTCGACTGGATCATCTCCACCGGCGCCAATCTCTATCATGACGCCCACTTCGCGCTCGGGCTCGCGATGCACCGGGGCACGCCGACGGCGGACGACGTCGAGCTGCGGGACAAGGGCGTCGTCCGGATCTACGACATCTTCTTCGACTACAGCGTCCTCCTCTCCACCGATGCCTTCGTGCGCGAAGTGTCCGCGCGCGACGAGTTCCAGCGGCCGATGAGCAGCGCCGAGTATCACTGGCTCCTCGGCGGGTACATGCTCGAGCGCGAGCGGTCGCTCGGACTCTCCCGACGCTCGGTGCTCGCGGCGGCGCACGAGCTCGACGTGCCGATCTATACCAGCTCACCGGGGGACAGCTCGATCGGGATGAACGTGGCGGAGCAGGCGCTGGCCGGGAGCAAGCTCCGGTTCGACGTGAGCGCGGATGTCAACGAGACCGCGTCGATCGTGCTGGAGGCGAAGCGCAGCGGCGGGAAGAGCGCGGTGCTGATCGTGGGAGGCGGCAGCCCCAAGAATTTCATGCTGCAGACCGAGCCGCAGATCCAGGAGGTGCTCGGAATCGACGAGCGCGGCCACGACTATTTCCTCCAGATGACCGACGCGCGCCCGGACACCGGTGGCCTCTCGGGCGCCACGCCCGCCGAGGCGGTGAGCTGGGGCAAGATCGACCCGGACCAGCTGCCGGGCACGGTGGTCTGCTACATGGACAATTCCGTCGCGCTGCCGCTCCTCACGGCCTACGCGCGGGCGCGCCACGAGCCGCGCGAGCTGCGCCGCCTCTACGGCAGGCGCGAGGCGATGATGCAGCGGCTGGTGGATGAGTACCGCGCGGCGCTCGCGTTCCGCGACGAGCGGGCGGAGGAATCGCTGTCGCACATGCACCCGGGGGCGGGGGGCGCGGAGACGATCGCACGGCGGTGACCGCCCCTTCGACGGCAGCGATCGCGGTTCCCCCGACCCGCGCATACGCCTGGTATGCGCTGGGCCTCCTCACGTTCATCAATCTCCTCAACTACCTCGATCGCAACGTCATCTTCGCGCTCTTCGAGCCGATCAAGGCCGATCTCGCGCTGACCGACGCGCAGCTCGGCTGGCTCGGCTCGGCGTACGTGCTGGTCTTCTCGCTCGCGGCGCTGCCGTTCGGCGTGATGAGCGATCTCCGCTCGCGCCGTGCCGTGATCGCGTTCGGCGTGGCGTGCTGGAGCCTGTTCACGGTCCTGAGCGGGATGGTGGAGAGCTATGCGCAGCTCTTCATCTGCCGCGCCGCGGTCGGCATCGGCGAGGCGGCGTTCGGCGCGGCGGCGGCCTCGCTCGTCGCCGACTACTACGCGAAGCGCGGCCGCTCGATGGCCATGGGCATCCTCGCGGCCGGGCTCGTGCTCGGCGGCGGGCTCGGCATCTGGCTCGGCGGGCAGCTCGGCGAAGCGTACGGGTGGCGCGTCGCCTTCATGGTCGTCGGGGCGCCGGGCTTCGTGTGCGCGATCCTGGCAGCGCGGCTCAGGGACCCCACGCGCCACCATCCGCCGATCGCGCTCCGGCCGTACGTCCGCGAGATGAAGGAGCAGGGCCTGTCGATCTTCCGGCAGTTCTTCCCGACGATCATCGGCACCGTGCTGGGTGGCGCCGCGGCGGTGGTGCTCGACCGCCGCTTCGGCGCGACCAGCCGCATCGACGCGGCGGCGTTCTCGATCGTCGCGGGCCTCGGCTTCGCGCTCAACATCGCGCTCTGGGTGCGCCAGATCCGCGCGAACCGGATCGACGAGACGCCGTTCGGCGGACAGATGACCGGCGCGATCGAGGGAATGCTCGGCTCGGCGCGCGCCGTGCTGCGCACCCCGACGCTGGTGTACGTCTTCATCGGCGGAGCGCTCATCTCGTTCGGGATGAACGGGCTCGTCGGGTGGGCGCCGACTTTCGTCTCGCGCACGCTCGGCATGTCCACGGCCGCCGTGTCGGATCTCCTCGGCTGGCGGCTGCTCTTCTTCGGCGCGCTCGGAACGCTCGTCGGCGGGGGCCTCGCAGACTGGCTCCGGGCCCGCACCGAGGCCGCGCGTGTCATCACGGTCTCGGCGGGCATGCTCATCGGCGGCGCGCTGTCCGTATGGCTGCTGCTGAGCCGGGACGTGGCGCTCTTCGCGCCGCTCTTCGCCGCGGCGGTCTTCTTTCTCACCTGGTACAACGGGCCGATCGTCGCGTCCATCTTCGACGTCGTTCCCGCGCGCATCGGCGCGACGGTGGCCGGGACCTACTACCTCTTCATTCACCTGGTGGGTGACGCGGTCGCGCTGCCGCTCATCGGCGCACTGTCCGATCGCTTCGGCATCGATCGCGCCGTGCTTCTCCTTCCCATGGTCTCGATGCTGGGCGGGGTGATCGTGCTCTTCGCGGTAAGGACGGTTCGGGGGGACATGGAACGGCTGGTGGCGGAATCGGCATGATGCAGCGGCGGGTTCAGACGCACGGCTGAGCTTCACGGAATCGCGAACCGCGAAACCACTGCGAAATCGCGGAAGAGTTCGGGTACGTGTGGGCAAACGGCGGGCACGAAAACACGAAACAACGAAAGGCTCAATCCAGTGGAGCAACGGAGCGCTATTCCACAGGATCCTTCCGCGGTTTTCGTTCATTTTCGTGGTTTCGCGATTCCACGTGAGCGTTGCATGCGAGTCGAAGCCCTGCAATGCAACGATCGCTGCGACGGCCCCGCCGTGACCCGCCCCACAGGGCACCGAGGGGGATGAGGTTAGATTACAGCGTCCGCCCAGAGTCTTCCGCTGCCGAGGTCGTCATGAGTCGCCATCCAGTTCATCAGCTCCACCTGCACCATCGGGGACGTGCCTTCCACTTCGTCGCGTATGACGGCGAGCCCGCGAACGTTGCCCGCGGGAAGGATGCGGTGCCCGCGACCTGGTTCCTGATGGCGTCCGGGAAGCGCTGGGCCGTGATGGAAGTCGCCAATGCGCCCGAGGCGGAACGCGACACCCAGTTCACGGAGTGGCTCGACCAGAACGTGTTCGCCTGAACCGCGTCACGGGGCCGGCAATCACGCCGGCCCTGCCGTACGATCCACACGCAGCACCCTTCTCCCACGTTCGACACTGCCCGCACCCTTGCGGGCGCCGCACCTCGCGCCGGGGGAATCCGCATGCCCGCGTACATCGTGGTCCAGATCGACGTGAAGGATCCGCACGCATACGAGGAGTACAAGGCCCTCGCACCGCCCTCGATCGAGGCCTACGGCGGCCGGTACATCGTGCGCGGCGGCGAGGTGGAAACACTCGAGGGAAGCTGGAGCCCGACACGGCTCGTCATCCTCGAATTCCCCGACAGGGCGCGGGCGCGGGCGTGGTGGGAATCCACCGAGTACGACGCTGCAAAAGCGCTGCGACAGCGCGCGGCAGCGACCGAGATGATCCTGGTGGAGGGCCTCCCGGGAGAACGACGGCTCTGACGTGGCCGGCTACAGCTCGACTCCGCTGGTCGCGAAGCTCGGGATCAAGCCCGATACGCGCGTCGCATTCCGGAATGCACCGGACGGCTTTCGCGCGATGCTCGAGCCCTGGCCGGAGGGTGCGACCGTGGCCGGAGGGCGATCGAGCGCGCTCGACGTCATCGTGCTGTTCGTCGAGCGAGCCGCGGTGCTCGAGAAACAGTTCCAGCCGGCCGCGCGGGCGCTCGTTCCGGATGGCGCGCTCTGGGTGGCATGGCCGAAGAAAGCTTCGGGGGTGACAACCGACCTGACCGAAGATCGCGTACGCGCCATCGGGCTCGCGGCCGGGCTCGTCGACGTGAAGGTCTGCGCGATCGACGCCACCTGGTCAGGCCTCAAGTTCGTCGTGCGCCTCGCGGATCGCGCCGGGCGGACCCGTCCGCCATGACGTCGCGGCCGATCCTTCTCGCCACCGCGTTCGCCTTCGGGCTCGCGGGGCTCGCGCTCCTCTTCGCCCCCGACGAAATGCTGCGGCTTCTCGGCGTCGCCGAGGCGCCGGACGGAATGAGCGCCTTCGCGCAGCTGCTCGGCGCCGCATGGATCGGTCTCGCCTACGGCAACTGGACAGCGCGCGGACTGGCGGTGGGGGGAATTCACGGGCGGGCGATCGTCATCGGCAACCTCATGCACTCGACGATCGGCGCCCTGGTGCTGGCGCGCGAGGCCATCGGCGGTGCGTCCGTCGTCTTGTGGCTCGTCGCAGCCGGTCTCGCGACGACGGCCGTCGCCTTCGGGTGGCTCATGCGGAACCCGCCGGTGGCAGCGCTCCCGCGGAGCTAGTCCCGACGCGGGTGCTCCGCGTCCTCCGCGCGCCGCGCCGTCTCCGCGTCGAGGCGCTCGCGAATCGCGACGAGGAGCGGGTCGTTCGCCGTATGGCCCCGGCCGTAGGCGAGGTTGAAGCGATAGTCGAAGCCGATCGGGTTTCTTCCCTGGGTGTGCTGCAGGATCGTCTCGAGCTTGTCGAGGCCCTTCGCGATGCGGGCTTCGGGCGAGGCGCCCAGCTCGTAGTCGTCCCAGAGCGCCAGGATATCGGCGCGGAGCGGGGCGGGAAGCGGCGCGAGGAGTTCGAGAAGGTCGGCGCGCTCCTCCGCCGACTTGCTGCCTTTCTGGTCGGGTGCCGGAATGTCGCCGCCGATGGCCTCGCCGAGATCGTGGATGAGGCAGATACGCAGCAGTCGGCCGAGATCGACGGCCGGGTCCCGCCCATAGAGCACCATCGCCATCAGGCAGAGCCGCCAGGTGTGCTCGGCGACGCTTTCCTGCTCCCCCTCCGAGGTCCAGCCGCTCCGGCGCACGGTCTTGAGGCGCTCCGCGCTGCGCAGGAACGCGAGAATGCCGTCGAGGTCGGCCGCGTCCGCGCCCTGCGGCCTCTGCGCGCTCATCGCGGGTCGAAGCCGCCGAGCGCGAGAGTCCGCTCGTATTCCTGCCGGATGGCGACGGTGCCGATCTCGGAGCCGTCGTCGAGGATGATGCGGTCAGGAATGCCGTCGGAGTGATGGAGCATGGCCATCGCGAGCTGCATGGCCCTCGCGGCGCTCTCGCAGGCGATCTCGATGCTCTTGCCCTCTCGCGAGGCGATGAGCCGGGCGGGCGCTCGCATGTCGTGCGGCTCGGAGCCGTCGGCCTCGCGCCTTGCCTGATCGTGGCGGGGAAGTTGTTCGGTCATGGATGGCTCCAGACTGGGACGAACGCGAGATCCGCAGCTGCATAGCGGCTGATCGCTCCGCCATCGCGCGCCTTCCGCAAATAGAAACGCCCCCGTGCGGGGGCGTCCAGATGGGGCGCTGCGGCCGGTTCAGCGGCTCGCGAGGTGCGTCTCGAATTCAGGGGCCGCGGAGGGATGATAGGAGAAGACAACCGATCCATCCTTGATCATGTCGATGATGCGCGCGGAAGCGGCGGGGCTCAGGGCAGGGCACCCCTGGCTCCGGCCCAGGCGGCCGAGCTGCGCGATGATCCCCTCGTTCACATAATCCGCGCCGTGGACGACGATGGCCCGGTCGAACGCCAGGTCGTTGAGCCCCGCATCCAGGCCATGGAGCCGGAGCGACTTGCCATGCTTCCCGGTGTACGTCTTCCCCGTCACGAACGTGCCCAGGCTCGACTGGTTGCTCCCGGCCCGGTTCGAGAAGGCGGTGGCCACATCCCCGCCCGTCCGATTTCCATGGGCCACCAGTTCCCGTTCGAGGACAGTCCCCTTCTCGGTATCCAGCACCCAGAGGCGACGCTCCCGGGAAGGGAGGCTGTAATCGATGACGGTGAGGAGGGGGCTGGACGAACGTCCCTCGGCGAGGACTCGCGCATGGGCCCGGAGCGCGAGATCGAGGACTTCGTTCCGGAGACCGGCCGCGGCGGCATTGGCTGCCAATGCGGCAGCCCCGACGTCGACCGAGTCGGTAACTACAGTAGTGACAGGCACATAGGCGTCCGCCGGTGCCGTCGGGATAGTCAGGAAGAGCGCGACCATTGCCGCGGCACATCGTAGAACGCGCTGGGTCACTACCTACCTCACAGGATCCGGGTACCGGAACAGGTTAACCAGAGGGTGCTTTTCAGAGCAAGCGGTGGGCCAGAATCCGGTGATCCGGGGCACGCCTCGAGCGCTCAGGCTCGCCCGCGGATCTTGGCGAACCACCACCTCAGGCCAACGAAGAGAAAGCGCCAGTCCTTGAAGAACTCCGGGGGCTTCCCCTCGAAGGCATGGCCCACGAACTGGAAAGCCCAGCCGACCACGAAAAGGGTCAGTGGAACGGGCCAGAACCCCTCGATGAAGATCGCCACGATGAAGAGCGGCACGGAGAGGGCAATCAACGGGATCCCGATGGTATGGCAGATCCGATTGACCGGGTGCTGGTGGCTCTCGGCGTAACGCGAGATCCATTCGCTCATGGGCCTGTTGCCGAGCACGGGGCCTCCCAGGCCTAGGGCCAGCGCGCCAGCATCTGGCGCAGCTCATCGCGATGATTCGTCTCGTCCGCGATGATATCGTCGAACTGCACGACGAGGCCGTGCTCGCCTGCCTTTTCCGCCTGGCTCCGCCGCTTCACGTAGCGTGCAAGCGTCGCCACCTCGGCGTCGAGGGCCTTCTGGAGCATCTCCTTCGCCTCGAAGACCACGGGTACCGGAGCCGGCTCCGCCACAGGCGTTCCGCCGAGCGAGGAAATCTTGTCGGCGAGGATCTGGGCGTGCATCAACTCTTCCGGGATCTCGCTTGCGAAGAACGCGCGCAGCTCCTGACGGTAGGGGCCCTGCACCATGCTGGCATAGAGGCGGTACATGATCACGGCCTGAAACTCGCCGCGCAGGTCCTCGTTCAGACCATCGATGAGTTCCTGTCGTCCATCGTGTTTCATGCGCTCAGCTCCTTTGCGGCACGCGGGATCCGGCCGGAGTTGGGGTGGGAATGGTGGAGGCGAAATCTGCACCGCGCGGCCCGGACGCGGCGTGATACAGGTCCGGAATCACGGGATCCGACGTCAGTCGACGACTTCGAACGCGGCTTCGGCGCGCTCGATGAGCCCCCGCTCGATGCCCGGCCATTGGTCGCGCGCACGACCCTCCGGCCGCAGGTCCGCGACGGGCATGGGCAGCCCGCGCCCCGGCTCGAGATAGAAAATGATGAACTCGTGCTTCCGGTCATCCGAAACCACGCGGACATATCGGCTCACGATCCAGTCGGTCCCTGCCGCGATTCCTCGCTGCTCGAGGAAGCGCACCATTTCCGGGAGCCGGAAGAGATCCCAATCGGGGAGCGGCCACGTCTGATGAAGGTACTCGTGGGTGCCGAGCCGGGTCATCCGGAGCCGGGGGTAGTCGAAGGTATGGTCGTTCGCGGGAAGGAAGTGCTCGAAGTGCACGATGAGTGCGCGGCCGAGCCGTCCCTCGATGATTTCCCCGAACAGATGCTGTTCGGCGCGGGCCCGCCCGCCCACATCGAGGTCCAGCCGGCCGAGATAGCCGAGCGTCGGGTCGACGGTGACGGACACGCGTGGCAGCGTGTCGGACCGGATCGTCTGCTCGACGCGGCGCTGTCCCGCGAGCGGGGAGACGGCTCCGATCTGCAGTATGAGCACGAGCGGCAGGATGCGCATGGCGAAGGTCGCGGGAAGGGGATTCTCCT
The DNA here is from genome assembly GCA_025928955.1 of Gemmatimonadales bacterium. Classification (GTDB taxonomy): domain Bacteria; phylum Gemmatimonadota; class Gemmatimonadetes; order Gemmatimonadales; family GWC2-71-9; genus CAMLLJ01. The sequence goes on from JAICNA010000006.1 coordinate 29,136, forward strand.
TTGACACCGACCATCGGCTCCCGGTTGCGCTAGGACAGCGGCGCGCGGGGCGGCTTGTACTCCGTGACTTCACCGACCGATTCGAAGCCGAGCCTCTGGTACACCGCGACGGCGCCCGGAGCGGCCTGAAGCCCGGCGTGCAGGGCGCCTTCCATCCTCGCCCCGACGAGCATGTGCCGGAGCAGCGCGCCGGCGTAACCCCGCCCGCGCCAGTACTCGAGCGTGGACACGTTGTAGATGCCGGCGATCCCGGCTGCGATCGTGACTTCCGCGGCTGCGACCGCGACGCCCTGCAGATACGCGACGAAGAAGCGAAGCGGCGACTCGCCGCCGAGCAGCTCGGGCGCGGCGGTCTCGTAGAAGTGCAGCACGTCCTGGTCGGGCGGGCTCCAGTTCGCGGCGTTGATCGCAGCGAACTCCCGCAGCTGGGCGGACGTCTCCGCCCGGCGCACATCGAGCTTGTCGGGAAGCGGCTCAGGCAGGACGCGCGCGATATCCGCCGACATCACCGTCTCGCTTTCCGCGACCTCGAGGCCGAGCCGCGCGAGCGTGCTTCCGAGGCCGGCCGGGGTGTCCGCGGGGCTCACCCACCATGAGAACGGCCGGCCGCGCGACCGGAACCACTCGATGCCCTCGGCGCTTCGGGCCTCCGCGTCGGCGGGATCGAGTCGAGTACGGCAGACGAGATTGAACGTGTCGGTGGCGAGGCCGGAGTCGACCAGTACGAAGCCGAGATCGTCGCGCACCGTCATGCCCGGAACCCGCCGCTGAATCCAGCCGGCGTGCACGGCCATGTTCTCGTCGAGCGCTTCGAGCAGCGCCGGGCGGTCAATCATCCGCGATAGGCGTCGAGCGAGATGTTGAGGTCGCGCCGGAGATCGGCATCGCCGCGGAGCAGCTCCTCCCAGGTGATCTCGTGGCCGCGACGCCCTCCCTTCGGCGTGATCTTCACCCCTTCGGGAGTGATCGTCACCGTGTAGAGCTTCTCACCGAGCTCCAGCTCACGCCTGATCGTCTTGTCGAGTCGGGTCGGCATGTGCCCTGCCTTCGCGCTTGAGGTTCTCGAGCACCGCGAGGAGCCGGTCGACGAGCTCGGCCTGTGCCGGATTCAGCTTCCGGCGCGCGGCGTCCGGTCCGAACCAGTCGCAGCGATCCACCTCGGGGAACGTGACCCAGCGGCCGGAGCGGGGTGGCCACTCGGTCTTCATCGTGTTGCTCACGACCGCCGCGGGATCGAGGTCGCCCTCGGCGGCCCAGGCGTGCACGGTCTTTCCCGCCTTCTGGCGCACCGAGCCGAGTGAGACGAACGGGCCCGCCGGCGAGGCACCGGTTTCCTCGGTGAACTCGCGGCGCGCCGCGTCGAGCAGATCCTCGTCGGCGTCGGGGACTCCCTTCGGAATGGTCCATGCCCCGTCATCACGCCGAGCCCAGAAGTGGCCGCCGGGATGCGCGAGGAGCAGCTCGACCCCCGCGGGCGTCCGGCGGTAGAGGAGCAGCCCTGCGCTGACGGCCGAACGGCGCTCGGGCAAGCCTACTGCGCGCGGAAGCGCGCCACGAGTCCGGCGGCGTCGAAGAGATCCAGCGTCGAATCGCGCCGCTCGAAGCGGATCACGCGCTCGAGCGCCGAGGCGTACGCACGCTCGACCTCCATCCCATCGGTGCACGCCATCATCGTCATGGCGAGCGGGCCAAGGCGGAGCGAATCCCCGGACACCGCAAAGGGTCCACCCATCGAGTTGCAGCCCGAAAAGCCGCCCGCGTTTCCATCAGGCGAGAAGCGAAGGTCGGGCCTGCGCCCGCCATTGCCGGCGATGTTCGGTGTCCCGGGAAGAGATTGCAGCACCCAGAGCGGGCCGACAAGGGCGGCGGTGCCTGCCGGGGCTGCGTCGGCATCGGGGGGAGTCGTATCGGAACCACCCCCCTGCGCGCAGGCTGCGAGGAGGATGACGAACAGCGGGAGCCGAATGCGCACGATCGCTCCAGGTTTGTCGAACCCTGAATCAACGGTATCCCGGGGCGGGCGCAATACCCGGGTAAACCTGGAGGGCCGTGGACAGCGCGTGTCGGCACGAACCGGGACGCGATGAGGAAGAACCAGGCACGCCAGGCCGGGCCCTTCCCCATCGACGCTTCAGCGCCCCCAATCGGCGTCCGCGCGGGCCATACTGCCCGAAAACTGAGTGACAGGAGTGGGGTCGTTGACGTCCCGATTGGTGACCATCAGGATCCCGGTGCTGCTGGTCGTATACGCCAGCCGTAACGCATCGGGTGACCAGGTCGCGGCTCTCGCTCCCTCCGCGAAGAGCCAGTCAAACGGAATGACCAGATTGCGCATCCGCAGATCGAAGCCCTCGTTGTAGACGAGTCTGGTTCCATCGGGCGAGAACGCCGGGTGGTAACAGTTGGTGGCGCAATCGAACATGCGAGCTGAACCAGATCCGTCGGCGTTCATGATGGCGATGCCGGACGCGCCATAAGGCTCGCCGAACGTACTCGCATACACGATCTGCGAGCCGTCGGGCGACCAGCTCGGGTGCCGGTCGTCGCCGAGCGCGTTCGTGAGCCGCGTAACGCCGCTTCCGCTTGCGTTCATCACGTAGACTTCCCAGTAATCCGGCCCGTTGGGAATCGCAGAGAATGCGATTTTCCGGCCGTCCGGGGACCAGGCGAGATCGGCGATGCCGATGGTCTTGGCCTCGAGATTCGTGAGCTGCCGGATACCGCTTCCATCCCGGTTCATCGAGAAGATTTCGACGCCCTCGCCCCGGTGGCTGATGAACGCCAGCTTCTTCCCGTCCGGTGACCAGCTCGGCGTGTGATCGGTGCCGGTATTGAAGGTGATCCGCCTCAGGTTGCTGCCGTCTTCCGCCACCGTGTAGATCTCGTGATCGCCCGTCACGCCGTGACTGAACGCGATGAGGCCGCGCGTTGGTGCACTCTGGGGCCGGCCGCCGACCGCGGAGGTGATGGCCGGGACCGCGGACGGCGACAGGGGCTCTGCACCGTCGGCGCACGCGCCGGCCGTCATGGCGACGAGCGCGAGCAGGCACGCAGCGGAGCGCGCCGTGAGCAGTTGGGTTTGCATCGGGATTCTCCTTCAGTCAGTCGGGTTGAAGGCCGGCGAATGCATCGCCGGCCCGTTGTGATGCGATCAGTCGGCTTCGAGCGTGAGCTCGAACTGCTGCCCCGCCACGCGGTAGGTCGTGACGATCGTTGACCCGTCTACGGCGCCCGCATACGTGGACTCGTCGAGCTCAGAAACCAGCGAGATGGCGCCGCCGCTGATGCTGTAGCTGCCGAGGTCGCCGGCGTCGTACGCGTCGCCG
>JAICNA010000200.1 GCA_025928955.1 Gemmatimonadales bacterium
CCGCGTTCATGCTCGTCGAGCGGCTCCGCGAAGCGATCGCGGCCGGCGCCACCTACGACGACGCTGTGCGCGACGTGCGGGCCACGAGCATCTTCACGACCCACACGCCGGTGCCGGCCGGGCACGACTTCTTCTCCTTCGACGAGGTGGCCGCCTGCTCGGGGCCCGTCTGGGAGGCGATGCGCCTCGACCGCGACGGGTTCATGCGGATCGGCGCGCATCCGGAGCAGCCGGGCATCTTCCACATGACGATCGCGGCGATCCGGCTCTCGCGCTCCGTGAACGGCGTCTCGCGCCGCCACGGCCAGGTCTCGCGTCACCTCTGGGACGAGCTCTGGCCCGGCCGCGGCTCCGAGGACGTGCCGATCCGCCATATCACGAACGGCGTCCATCTGGAGACCTGGATGGCCACGCCGATCATGCGGCTGCTCGACGAGCTGCTCGGGCCCGAATGGCACCGCCGCCCGGAGGATCCGCGGATGTGGGAGCAGGTGCTCAAGCTCGACGCGGAGCCGCTCTGGGAGGCGCACTCGGAGCTGAAGCGCATCCTCCTGAAGCTGATGCGGGAGCATGCGCGGTGGCGCTTCGCGAGCCGGTGGAAGGAAGCCGCGCACGTCGTCGGTGCCGGCACGCTCCTCGATCCGGAAGCACTCACGATCGGCTTCGCGCGGCGATTCGCCACGTACAAGCGGGCGAATCTCGTCTTTCACGATCTCGACCGGCTGCGCCGGCTTCTCGTGAGCCGCCATCGCCCGGTGCAGATCGTGTTCGCCGGGAAGGCGCACCCGGCGGACGACCCCGGGAAGGGCGTACTGCAGGAGGTCTACCAGTTCACGCGCGACCCGTCGTTCGAAGGGCGCGTGGCGTTCATGGAGGACTATGACATGCACGAGGCGCACCTGCTGGTGCAGGGCGTGGACCTCTGGCTCAACCTGCCGCGCGTGCCGATGGAGGCCTCGGGCACGAGCGGCATGAAGGCCTCGCTCAACGGGGTTCCCCAGCTCGGCACCCTCGACGGCTGGTGGCAGGAGGGCTACGATGCCAAGGGCGGCTGGGCGATTCCCCCGACGCCCGAGGAGATCGAGACGAGCGCGGCCGATGCCGCCGATGCGGAACGGCTCTACTCGCTGCTCGAGGAGCAGGTCGTTCCGCTCTACTATCGCAGGACGGGAGGCATCCCCCTCGGCTGGGTAGACGTGATGCGACACGCGATCCGGCTCGCCGGCAGCACGTTCACCGCCCGGCGCATGGTGCAGGACTACACGCGGGACTATTACGCGCCGATCATGGCGGGTGCCGCGCTCGCGGACGATCCGCCGACCGCATGACCGCCGCCTCGCAGCCGCGCACCGCCTCGCCGCTCGCCAACCCGGCCGGGCGCCCTGTCTCGGTCGTGCACCTCACCGCCGAGTATACGCCGTTCGCGCGGACGGGGGGCCTGGGAGAGGCGGTGCGAGGCCTGGCGGAGTTCCAGCACGCGGCAGGGATCGACGTCTCCGTGATCCTTCCGCTGTATCGCACCGTGCGCGACGAGGCGCCCGATCTTCAGGCGGTGGGCAACCCCTTCTCGATTCAGCTCGGCTCGCGCACCGAGGAGTTCCGCATCTTCCGGCCGACGGAGCGGCCGGACGGGCCGCGGATCTTCTTCGTCGAGCATCGCGGCTATTTCAACCGCCCCGGGCTCTATGGCGAGGCGGGCGTGGACTATCCCGACAACGCCATCCGCTTTGCACTCTTTTCCCGCGCCTGCGTCGCCGCGCTTCCCCGCGTCGCCAAGCCGCCGATGCTGGTGCACGCACACGACTGGCATACCGCTCTCGCACCGGTGTACCTGCGCGGGGTGCCCGGCGTCGACGTGCCCGCGGACCCGGTGACGACGGTGCTCTCCGTGCACAATCCCGGCTACCAGGGGCACTTTCCCGCGGAGCTCGTGCCCGAGCTCGGCCTGCCCTGGTCGCTCTTCAACTTCACTCAGCTCGAATGGTACGGGCAGCTCAACCTGCTCAAGGGGGGGCTCGTCTTCTCCGACTTCGTCGTGACGGTCAGCCCGACACAGGCGGAGGAGCTCCGCACGCCGGGCGGCGGGTTCGGCCTCCACGAGGTGTTCCGCGAGCTCGGCGGCCGGCTCGTGGGCGTGCTGAACGGCATCGATCACGCGGTGTGGGATCCCGCGAACGATCCGCAGATCACGCGGCCCTACACGCCCGCAGACTTCGAGGGGAAGCGCCGCTGCAAGGCGGCGCTGCAGCGCACCTTCGGGCTCCCGCAGCGGAAGCGGGTCCCGCTCTTCGGCATGACGGGGCGGATGGTGGCCCAGAAGGGGCTCGATCTCATTCTCGGAGCTCCGTCGCTCCTCGAGAGCGACGTGCAGATCGTCTTTCTCGGCAGCGGCGACCCGCGATACGAGGACGCGCTCACCGACCTCGCGCTCGCGGCTCCGGAGCGGATCGGCGTGCAGCTCGACTTCACCGACCGTCTGGAGCACCGCCTGATGGCGGGCGCCGACATGTTCCTGATGCCGTCCCTCTATGAGCCCTGCGGCCTCACCCAGATGCGCGCGCAGCGGTACGGGGCCCTGCCGATCGGCCGGCGGGTGGGCGGACTCGCGGATACGATCGAGGACGGCGTCACGGGCTTCCTGTTCGACCCGTACACACCCGCCGCATTCGAGGATGCGACGCGCCGCGCGCTGGTCCGGTTCATGGACCAGGCCCGCTGGCGGCGAATGATGCGCGACGCCATGGCGCGCGATTTCAGCTGGGATCGCTCCACCGGGGACTACCTGGCGGTCTATCGACAGGCGCTCGCCCATGCCGCGTAGATCCGGCCGGCGGATGGACTTCGTGCTCACGCTGCACAGTCACCTTCCCTACGTGCTGAATCACGGACGGTGGCCGCACGGAAGCGACTGGCTCTGCGAGGCGGCGCTCGAGACGTACCTCCCGCTGCTCGAATCGCTCCGCGCGCTCGAGGCGGATCAGGTCGCGGCACCCGTCACGATCGGGTTCACGCCGGTGCTCGCGAACCAGCTCGTCCACGCGACGTTCGCGTCGGAAATGGACGCATTCTTCGAGCAGCGCCTGCTCGCGTGCGATGAGGCACCGGCCTCCCTCTCCGCCACGGGAGAAGGACACCTCCTGCCGCTCGTCGGCTGGTGGCGGGAACGCCTGCTCCGCATGCGTGCGCTCTGGCACGCGATCGGGCGGGATCTCATCGGCGCGTTCCGGCGACTGGAGGATGCGGGTCGGCTCGAGATCATCGGTTCCGCAGCCACGCACGGCTTCCTCCCCCTGCTCGGGCGGGATGAGAGCATCCGCCTTCAGCTCGGGCTCGGGTTCGCAGAGCACCGCCGCATCTTCGGGCGGGATCCGCGGGGGTGCTGGGCCCCGGAATGCGCCTACCGGCCACGCGGCGAATGGAATCCGTGGCCCGGCGCACCGCGCGCGGCGGTGCGCCGCGGCACCGACGAGCACGTGGCCGATGCGGGCTTCCAGTATTTCTTCGTGGACTCGCACCTCGTCCTGGGCGGCGAGGCCATGGGGTTGAGCAGCGGTTACGAATCGACCGCTGGGGCTGCCGGCACGTCCTCCGACCGTCGCCCCCGCCGCACTCCGTACCGGACGTACGGCGTGCTCTCGTCGGGGCGTACCCGCGCCGCCGTATTCGTGCGGGACCCGCGCGCGTCGATGCAGGTGTGGAGCCGGCACCGGGGCTATCCGGGAGATGCGGCGTATCTCGAGTTCCACAAGCTGCGCTGGCCCGGCGGCCTCCGGCTCTGGCGCGTGAGCGCGCCGGGGACCGATCTCGGGCAGAAGGACGCCTACGAGCCGGATGCGGCCGCCGAACGCTCCCGGGAGCATGCACGTCACTTCGCGGCGCTCCTCGACGCGATCGCCGCGGAGGAGACTGGTCGCGCGAACGGTGTCGTCGCGGTTCCGTTCGATACCGAGCTCTTCGGCCATTGGTGGTTCGAAGGGCCGTCGTTCCTGCACCACGTCTACCGCGCGCTGGCATCAGCCCAGCAGATCACGCCGAGCACCGCCGGGCAGCATCTCGCCGCGCACCCGCCACAGGCCGGGATCCGCCTTCCTGCGGGCTCGTGGGGCGCGAACGGGGACTTCAGCATGTGGCTCAGTGAGCGCACGGCGTGGACGTGGGAGCGCCTCTGGCCGCTCGAAGAGGCCTTCTGGGACGTCGCGCCACGCGCACTCGAGGAGCCTGGCAGGCACGCGATACTCGCGCAGGCGGCGCGGGAGCTGCTCCTCGCGCAGGCGTCGGACTGGCAGTTCATCGTTTCCACCGGCGCGGTGGCCGATTACGCCGAGCGGCGCTTCATCGAGCACTGCGAGGATGCCGAAGCACTCGTGGGCGCACTCGTGAGCGGCGATTCGACGGGGCTCGAGGCAGCGGGGGCAGCGGCCGCCGCGCTTCGGAAGCGCGACGACGTCTTTCCCGACATCCTCCCG
>JAICNA010000082.1 GCA_025928955.1 Gemmatimonadales bacterium
ATCGCCGGTCTCTGGTGGCGCGGCTGGCAGTCGATCACTGCCGATCTCGGCCGGAGAGGGATTCGCTGATGTCCGCGCGGGCCAGAATCGCGGGGGCCTTCGCGATCATCTACGTCGTCTGGGGCGTGACGTTCCTGGCGATCCGATTCGTCGTCGCCGAGATCCCGCCCCTCGCCACGGTGGCGATCCGCTGCGCGGCCGGCGCGCTGCTCATCTTTGCGTGGCTCGCCGCGCGCGGTCGCCTCGAGCGCACCTCCTCGAGCCAGTGGGCGACGGCGGCGGCGTCGGGCCTCCTCCTCTTCCTCGCGGCGCACAGCGTGCTCGCCTGGGCGGAGATCGATCTTCCATCGAGCCAGGCGGCCCTGATCCTCACCGCGATTCCCGCATGGTTCGTCGTGCTCGAGGCGCTTCGCGACCGGCGGCTTCCATCCCGCCGCCTCCTCGCCGGCCTGGCGCTCGGAACCGGCGGCGTCGCGCTGCTCACCGTGGGCCACGCGAGCGGCGGTGGTTCGGCCGAGCGGATCGGGCTCGTCTTCTCCGCGCTCGCGTGGGCCGGCGGCTCGCTCATCGCGAGGCACGGCGCGAGGCCATCCTCCGCAGCGCAGGGCACCGCCATGCAGCTCGCGGCCGGTGCGGTGGTCGTCTCGGTCGCCAGCCTGATGACGGGTGAACTCGGCGCGTGGGATGCCGGCGAAACGTCCGCTCGCGCAGTCGGCGCGCTGACGTTTCTCGTCCTGGGTGGAACCGTCGCCGGATTCGGCGCCTACACGTGGCTGCTCCGGGTCGTCACGCCGGCGGCGGTCGGCACGTACGCATTCGTCAATCCGGTGATCGCCGTCGCGCTCGCCTGGGCCGTGGGGGACGATGCCCCTTCGCACCTCACCGCGCTCGCTGCGGTGCTGGTGCTCTCGGCCGTGCTGCTGATCAATCGGCCGGCCTCGTTCGCACCCGTCCGGGAGCAGATCAGCCGACTCCTGCGGCGGCCGCGGGCGAAGGCCTGCCCGTCGATGCCGATCTGAGGAAACGGGATGGAGGGATGTGATGCGCGGCGGCACATCGTGCGTCGCGCGCCTACCGGAGCATGCGCTCGAGGCGATCCTTCACGGCCGGCCATTCGTGATCGAGAATGCTGAAGTAGACCGCATCGCGCCGGTGGCCGTCCCGCATGATCACCTTCGACCGCAGCGTCCCTTCCTCGCGGGCGCCCAGCCGCAGGATCGCCGCGCGTGACCGGTCGTTGCGTCCATCGGTCTTGAGCTCCACCCGGATGCACCGCAGTACCTCGAACGCGTAGGTCAGCATGAGGTACTTGCATTCGGTGTTGACCCGGGTGCGCCAGAACTCGGGGGCGTACCAGGTGAAGCCGATCTCGATGCCGCGGTTCGCCGCCGAGATGGAGTGGTAGCGGGTGGCGCCGATGATGCGGCCCGCCTCGCGGTGATACACCGCAAACGGTAGCGCCTCGCCGCGATCCCGGTCGGCCAGCGCCGAGCTCACGTACTCGTGCATCAGCGCCGCGGTGCGGGGCTCGTGAATCGTGTAGCGCCAGATGCGCTCGTCCTGCGCCGCCAGGAGCAGCTCGGACTCGTGATCCACCGCAAGGGGCAGCAGCCGCACGAGCTGCCCTTCGAGCGTCACCGGCTCGAGCCTTCCGCCCTGCCAGGGATCGTGCTCCACGACTCCTCCCGAAAGAAGGTCGAAATCCACATCGAATCCACACCCGCGCAGCCGCCAGGCTCGCGTGACGATGATCACCTCATGCCGTGGTTCCCGTGCCCAGATTCGTCCCGGTCTGCAGCTCAAGTGCGCGCCGGGCTCTTTTCAAGGCAGCCATGCGATGCGATTCCGCGCGTTCGCGGGAGCAGGACTCATCACGGCGGTCCTCGGGTGCACCGACGGGAATGGCGGCGATGCCGCTGCGTCGGCCGGCGCCGCTGCGAACCGCACTCGCGTGGCGGACACGACAGCGATCGCGTCAGGGAGCGGCGCCGAGTGGACGCAGGTCGCGGGCGACGACGCCAACACCCGCTATTCGCCCCTCGATGAGATCAACACGGCGAACGCCGCCCAGCTCACGCTGGCCTGGAGCTTTTCCACCGGCGTCAATCGCGGGCAGGAGGCGGCACCGCTGGTGATCGACGGGACCATGTACGTCGTCACCCCCTACCCCAACATCCTCTACGCGCTGGACCTCACGCAGCCGGGCGCCCCGACCAGGTGGACCTACCGTCCGGAGCCGCTGGCCGCGGCCCAGGGCGTCGCCTGCTGTGACGTCGTCAATCGCGGCCCCGCCTACGCCGACGGCCGGATCTTCTACAACACGCTGGACGCGCACACCGTCGCGGTGGATGCGGCGACGGGGCGGGAGATCTGGCGCACCAGGCTCGGCGACATCAACCGGGGCGAGACGATGACGATGGCGCCGCTCGTCGTCAAGGGAAAGGTCCTCGTGGGCGTGAGCGGCGGCGAGTTCGGCGTGCGCGGATGGCTGACCGCGCTCGACGCGGCGAGCGGCGCCATCGCGTGGCGCGCGTATCACACCGGACCGGATGCGGACGTCCTGATCGGCGATCGCTTCAAGCCTTTCTATGCGATGGACCAGGGAACGGATCTCGGCGTGACCTCCTGGCCGCCCGACATGTGGCGTACCGGAGGCGGGGGCGTCTGGGGATTCATCTCCTACGACCCGGATCTCGATCTCATCTACTACGGCACGGCCAACCCGGGGCCATGGAATCCCGACCTCCGCCCGGGAGACAACAAATGGACCGCCGGCATCTTCGCGCGCGATCCCGACGACGGCGCCGCGGTCTGGTTCTATCAGACGAGCCCGCACGACCTCTACGATCACGACGGGATCAACGAGAGCATCCTCGTCGACCTGCCGTGGCAGGGACGCGACCGGAAGCTTCTCCTCCACCCGGGCCGCAACGGGTACATGTACGTGATCGACCGGGCGACCGGTGAGGTGCTGGCCGCGGATGCCTTCGGCTTCGTGAACAGCGCACGTGGAGTCGACCTGCGAACCGGCCGGCTTATCCCGGAGCCGTCGAAGGCGCCCGTGACCGGGCGCGTCGTGCGCATGATCTGTCCTGCCGCACCCGGGATGAAGGACTGGCAGCCGGCCGCGTGGTCGCCCCGCCTCAGGCTGCTCTTCGTCCCGCACCAGAACCTGTGCATGGACCACGAGGCGCTCGAGGCCAACTACATCTCGGGAACGCCCTACCTGGGTGCCGATGCGAAATACTACGGCGGCCCCGGCGGATGGCGCGGGCGGTTCGGCGCCTGGGATCCGGTCGCACGCGAATGGGCCTGGACGATCGAAGAGAACTTTCCCGTCTGGAGCGGCGCGCTCGTCACGGCGGGTGACGTTGCGTTCTACGGCACGATGGAGGGCTGGTTCAAGGCGGTGGATGCCGCCAGCGGCCGCGAGCTCTGGCGCTTCAAGACGGGCTCCGGAATCATCGGCCAGCCGGTGACGTATCGAGGCCCCGACGGGAAGCAGTACGTCGCGATCCTCTCGGGTGTCGGCGGGTGGTCGGGGGCGATCGTCTCCGCCGACCTCGATCCGCGCGATTCGACGGCTGGCGCCGGTTTCGCCAGCGCGATGCGCGACCTGCCCCAGCACACGACGAAGGGGGGCACGCTCTATGTCTTCGCGCTTCCCTGAGCTTCTCGCCATGACCGCCCTGCTCGCGGCGTCGGCTGCCTGCGAGCGCGAAACGCGCCGGTTCCACGATGAGGCCCAGCCGCCCGCGGCGGGCGGCGTCCGGCTGACCGCACTCGAGCCGGGGCCGGCCACCTCCAGCCGGGCCCTGCGCCATCCGTACGAGGACAATGCCTGGGCCGTCTCCGAGGGGAAACGGCTCTACTCGCAGTTCAATTGCGCCGGATGTCACGCCCACGGCGGAGGCGGCATGGGTCCGCCGCTCATGGACGCGCTCTGGCGATACGGCGCGGAGCCCGAGAACGTATTCGCTTCGATTGCCGGCGGGCGCCCGAACGGAATGCCCGCCTTCGGCACGAAAGTCGGTGCGACACAGATCTGGCAGCTCGCGGCCTACGTTCGTTCGATGAGCGGACTCGTCCCCAAGGATGTCGCGCCGGGCCGTACCGATCACATGCAGGTCAAGGCCGGTGAGCAGGCCGCGCCCGAAGCCGTGCCGCGCAACGCCGCTCCGGAACCGCCCGCCCCATGACCCGGTTCGTCCTTGCCCTGCAGTGGTCGGGCCGCCACTCGGCGCTCGATCCGGCAGGCCCCCAGGCGGCCCGGATCGATTCGCTCTGGCAGTTCCTCTGGATCGTTTCGGCCGTGGTACTGGCGGCGGTCGTGGCGGCGCTGCTCTACGCGAGCCTTCACCGGCGCCGGCACGCCGAGCCCGAGCAGGCAGGGGCCGGCACACGAACGGTCGTCATCGGCGCCGTCGGCCTCACGGTCGTCATCCTCCTGGTGTTCCTCGGCCTCAACTTCGGCACCGGCCGCGCGCTCACGATTCCGCCCGACGGCGCCGTGCAGGTTCGCATCACCGGCAAGCAGTGGTGGTGGGAAGTCACCTATCCGGGAAATCCGCCGAGCTACCAGGTGACGACCGCGAACGAGCTCCACGTGCCGGTCGGCGAGCCGGTGGTCGTCGAGCTCGGCTCCAGCGACGTGATCCACAGCTTCTGGCCACCCGATCTGGTCGGCAAGCGGGATCTCATTCCCGGCGAAACCGCGAGCATCTGGTTCCAGGCCGATCGTGCCGGCGAATACCGCGCGCAATGCGCCGAGTATTGTGGCCACCAGCACGCGAAGATGGCGCTCCTGATCGTCGCCGAGTCGCGGGACAGTTTCGACCGCTGGCTCGCGCGACAGCGAGACTCGGCACGGACGCCCGCCGATTCCCTGGCGAGGCGGGGGCAGGAGGTGTTCCTCGCGTCGAGCTGCGTCATGTGCCACACGATTCGCGGTACGCCGGCCGGCAGCAGGATCGGCCCGGACCTCACGCACCTGGCGAGCCGCCGGACGATCGCGGCCGGCACGCTGCCGAACACGCGGGGGCACCTCGCCGGGTGGATCCTGGACCCGCAGCGCATCAAGCCCGGAAGCCGCATGCCCGCGAATCCGCTCGCGGCCGGCGACCTGGAGGCGCTGCTCGCCTACCTGGAGACCCTGCAGTGAGGGCCGTCTCGCCGAGCGAGGTCACGCGAGCGGACGATCAGGCCGTGCGCGAGGAGCTCGAGCGCACCTGGGCGGACCGTCCCGGGTTCATCGGGTGGCTCTCCACGACGGATCACAAGCGGATCGGGCTCCGCTACATGATCACGGCGTTCACCTTCTTCCTTCTGGGCGGCCTGAACGCCGGGCTGATGCGCCTCCAGCTCTCGCGGCCGGAGAACGACTTCCTCGGGCCCGACGCCTACAATCAGATCTTCACGGTCCACGGGACCACGATGATGTTCCTGTTCGCCGTGCCGATGATGCACGCGATCGGGCTCTACTTCGTTCCGCTCATGGTCGGCGCCCGGAACGTCGCCTATCCGCGCATGAATGCGTTCGGGTACTGGGTGTACCTGATCGGGTGCCTGCTCCTCTACGCCGGCCTCTTCACGAACACGGGCCCCGATGCCGGGTGGTTCAGCTACGTGCCGCTGGCAGGGCCGGAGTACTCACCGGGGAAGCGGTCGGACGTCTGGGCACAGACGATCACGTTCACCGAGATCGCGGGCCTGATCGCGGCGGTGGAGATCATCGTCACCGTCTTCAAGCACCGCGCCCCCGGGATGTCCCTCAACCGGATCCCCCTCTTCGTCTGGGCGATGCTGGTCATGTCGTTCATGACGATCTACGCCATGCCCTGGATCGCCTCGGCGAGCCTCTTCCTCGCGAGCGACCGGCTCATCGGGACGCACTTCTTCAATCCGGCGGAGGGAGGCGATGCCCTCCTCTGGCAGCACCTCTTCTGGTTCTTCGGGCATCCCGAGGTGTACATCATCTTCATTCCGGCAACGGGGCTGGTGTCGCAGCTGGTGAGCGCCTTCACGCGGCGCGAGGTCTTCGGGTATACGGCCATGGTCCTGGCGAACATCAGCCAGGGATTCCTCGCGTTCGGCCTCTGGGTGCACCACATGTTCACTACCACCGTGCCCCAGCTCGGCTCGAGCTTCTTCACGGCAACGAGCGCGATGATCGCAATCCCGGCCGGCATCCAGATCTTCTGCTGGATCGCCACGATCTGGCTCGGGGTTCCCCGCTTCCGTGTCGCCTTCCTCTTCGTGCTCGGCTTCGTCATCGTGTTCGTGACCGGCGGACTCAGCGGGGTGATGATCGCCTCGGTGCCGTTCGACACGCAGGTGCACGACACCTATTTCATCGTCGCGCATTTCCATTACGTGCTGCTCGGCTCGCTCTTCCCCTTCTTCGGAGCGCTCTACTACTGGTTTCCGAAGCTCACCGGTCGCATGCTGAGCGAGCGCCTCGGCAAGTGGCACTTCGCGCTCTTCTTCATCGGGGTGAACGTCACCTTCTTTCCGATGCATTTCCTCGGGTTCGCGGGCATGCCGCGGCGCGTCTACACGTACATCGCCGAGACCGGCTGGGGTGACCTGAACCTCGTCGCGAGCGCGGGAGCGGTGGTCATCGTCTCGAGCGTGGGGGTGCTGCTGGTCAATGTCCTCCGGTCGCTCGGGTCGGGTGCGCCTGCCCCCGACGATCCGTGGGAAGCGGAGTCCCTCGAGTGGGCCACCGCCTCTCCCCCGCCCTCCTACGCGTTCGTGCACATCCCCGTGGTCGAGGGACGGTCGGCGCTGTGGGATCGGTCGGCGCAGCGGCCGGTCGTGACCGGCCTTCGCACCAACGTCCGGGATACGCTGGTGACGACGCTGGTCGACGCGATCCCCGATTCGCGCCACTACGATCCGCGACCGACCACGAAGCCGCTGCTCGCTGCGATCGGCATCGGCGTCACGTTCATCGCGCTCATGTTCACGCCGTGGGGGCTGCCGGTCGGATCGGTCGTGGTGCTCATCGGCATGATCGCGTGGGCCTGGCCCGACCGCCGGTCGTACGCCGAGCAGGTCGCCTACGAGGGGCACGCGTGAGCACGGTCACGGATCCGGGGTACACGACCGACCTCGACGTCGGCGCGCTCCCGACCACGGTCTTCGGCCCGCGCGACATCATGTGGTGGGGCACGCTCGGATTCATGACGATCGAAGGGATGACGCTCGTGGTCTGCGTCGCCACCTATTTCTATCTCTGGCGGCAGCCGGGCACCTGGCCGCCCGGGCACACGCTCCTCCCCTCGGTCTTCTGGCCGACCGTGCACGTGGCCTTCATGCTCGCGACGAACCTCGTGATGATGCGGGTGAGCCGGCTCGCGCACCGGCTCGACCTCGCCGGACTTCGCCGATGGCTCGTGATCGCGTCGCTCTGCTCGGTGGTGATGCTCCCGCTCCGGTGGCAGGACTTCCTGGCCCTGAACGTCCGATGGGACACCAACGCGTACGGGTCCATCGCGTGGATGACCGTCGGCCTCCACGGATCGCTCCTGGTCATGAACACGCTCGAAACGTCGGTATTCACCGTGCTCCTGCACCGCCGGCCGACCGAGCGTCATTTCACCGATGCATCCGACGCCGCCATGTACTGGTATTACATGACCTGGATCTGGGTGCCGCTGTACGTGATGCTCTACTGGTCGCCGAGGGTCCTCTAGGATGGCCGTCGATGTCGAGCCCCGCCCGCGTGACGGCACGCCGCTCGCCTGGGAGTGGATCGTCAACGTCGGACCGCCCTTCCTGGTGCTCGTCGACCTCCAGGTCGGTTACATGCTGGTCTCGCGGAACTGCCTCGAGAACGAGCCGCTGTCGAATCACCTCATCCATGCATTCTTTCTCGCGGGAACCCTGGTCCTTCTCTCCCGGAGCGTGGGCCTCTGGCGCGCGGCCGGCTCGGCGTGGCCCGGACGGGAGGCGGACCTGCGGACGCGCTCGCGGTTCATGTCGGCACTCGGCATCCTCATCGCCGGTCTTTCCGCACTCGTGATTGCGGCGCAGTGGATCCCGCTCTTCTTCCTGCACCCATGCCAGTAGGCCGAGCCGCGGTCGGTGTGGCGCTGCTCTGGCCGGGAATCGCCGTCGCGCACGAGGGCCAGCCGCCGGCGCCACACGACATCGCACGCGCCTGGCCATTGGAGCCGGGAGTGGTGGTTCCGCTGGTCGCGCTGCTCGCGCTCTACGTCTTCGGCGTGCGCCGGCTGCGCGAACGGGCCGGACACGCGGCGTTCCGCGGACGCGTGCCGCTCTTCTTCGCGGGGTGGCTCGTCCTCGCGCTGGCGCTGGCCTCGCCGCTGCACCCGCTCGGCAGCGCGCTCTTCTCCGCCCACATGCTGCAGCACGAGCTCGTCATGGCCGTGGCGGCGCCGCTGCTCGTGCTCGGGCAGCCGCTCGCGCCGATGCTGTTCGCGCTTCCGGCCGCATGGCGGAGGCCCGTCGGCCGCTGGGTGGGGGGAAAAGATGCCCGGCCGCTGGTCGAGCTCATCGCGCACCCGCTCGTCGCGACGCTCCTCCATGCGGCGGCGGTCCTCGCGTGGCACCTCCCCGCGCTCTACGAATCGACGCTCCGGTCGGAGGCGCTCCACGCCGCGCAGCATGCGAGCTTCCTCGGAACCGCGATCGTATTCTGGTGGGCGCTCCTGCGCGGAGGCGCCCGGCCGCACCGCGGTGCGGCCGTCATCGCGCTGTTCGTGACGACGGTCTACACCGGAGGGCTCGGCGCGCTGCTCACCGTGTCCGAGACGCCCTGGTACACCGCCTACGGCAACGCGTCGATTCCCTGGGGACTCACGCCGCTCGAGGACCAGCAACTTGCAGGCATCATCATGTGGATGCCTGGCGCCGGTCCGTACCTCCTGGCCGCGCTCCTTCTCGTGGCGGGGTGGATCCGGGATGCGGGAGGGACGCGACGAGGCAGGACTGCGGGCGCCGGGGACGATGCCGGCATGACTGCACACGCGGAGACTGCGTCATGAACGAGCCGCCAGAGCTCGAAGACCGGGAGCGCAGGAAGGCCGATGAGGAGGAGCAGCTCAACGCGGACGTCACCTATGAGGTGATCCGTCGGGAGGGTGAGGGAGAGCTCCGGTGGCATCCGTGGGCGCTGGCGTATTCCTCGCTCGCCGCCGGGCTCTCGATGGGATTCTCGCTGCTCGCGCAGGGCGTGCTGCGAAGCCACCTCCCGGATTCCGAGTGGGCACCCCTCGTCTCGAAGCTGGGCTATTCCGTCGGGTTCCTCGTGGTCATCCTCGGAAGTCAGCAGCTCTTCACCGAGAATACCGTCACCGCGGTCGTGCCTGCGCTCGCCCAGCGCTCGGGCCGCCTGCTCGGCCGGATGGGGCGGCTCTGGGCCATCGTGCTCGCCGGCAACCTCCTCGGCGCGCACCTCTTCGCCTGGGTCATTGCGCGCACGACGCTCGTCGAGCCGAGGATGCACGAGACTCTTGCGCTGATCGGTGCCGAGGGGATCGACGCGCCCGTCGAAACGACCTTCCTCCGCGCGATCTTTGCCGGCTGGCTGATCGCGCTCATGGTCTGGATGCTCCCGGCGGCGAGGAGTGCCCAGTTCTTCATTGTCCTCGTGATGACCTGGCTGGTGGGCGCCGCCGGGCTCGCGCACATCATCGCCGGCTCCGTGGATGTGCTGTACCTCGTGTTCGCCGGAGACCTCACGTGGGCAGGGTACGCAGGGCGGTTCTTCGCCCCCGCGCTCGCCGGCAACATCATCGGCGGCACCCTGCTCGTCGCGGCGCTGAACCACGCGCAGGTGGTCGGCGGGCGTGAAGCGCCGGACCCGGGCGAGCAACGGTGAGTGCGATCATCGGACGATGGTCCCACCGGTACCCGGGCGTGATTAAGCTACGGCCTTCGTCCCACACTGGATCTCGATGACCCGACACCTGCTCGCGCTGGGGATCACGCTGGCACTTCCGGCTACCGCTCGCGCCCAGTCCGCCGATACCACGCGATACGAGATCGCCTTTCCGAACGCGGTTCATCACGAGGCGGAAGTCACGGTCGAGTTTCGCGGCGTCCCAGCCGGGCCGCTCGAGCTCCGCATGAGCCGCAGCTCCCCCGGACGCTATGCCCTGCACGAGTTCGCGAAGAACGTCTACGCCGTACGAGCCGCGGACTCGCGGGGACGGGCGCTCACGATCACCCGGCCGAATCCGCATCAATGGAACGTCTCGGGCCATGATGGCACGGTCGTCATGAAGTACACGCTCTTCGGCGATCGGGTGGACGGCACGTACACGGCCATCGACGGCACGCATGCCCACCTCAACATGCCGGCGACCTTCATGTGGGCACGCGGGTTCGGGAGCCGGCCGATCCGCATCACCTTCCGGCCGGTGCGGCCGGACTGGAAGGTGGCGACGCAGCTGGCCCCGACGTCCGACCCGCTTTCGTTCACCGCACCGCATTTTCAGTACTTCATGGACAGCCCCACCGAGCTGAGCGCGCACGACGTGCGCTCCTGGATCGCCGGCGAGGGCGCGGGGGCCCAGACGATCCGCTTCGCGCTGCACCACGCCGGCACCCCGGCCGAGCTCGACAGCTTCGCCGATCGCGTGAAGCGGGTCGTGGCGGAGCAGGCGGCCATGTGGGGAGAGCTGCCCCGGTTCGACGTCGGGACCTACACCTTCATCGCCGACTACCTCCCGTACGCGAACGGCGACGGCATGGAGCACCGGAATTCAACCGTCGTCACGAGCAGCCGCCCCCTCTCCGCTCCGGGATTCGGGCTCCTCGGCACCGTGTCGCATGAGTTCTTCCACGCCTGGAACGTGGAGCGAATCCGGCCGGAGTCTCTCGAGCCGTTCGACTTCGAGGAGGCGAACATGTCGGGCGAGCTCTGGCTCGCCGAGGGGTTTACCAGCTACTACGACGACCTCTTCATCCGGCGCGCGGGAATCATGACGCTCGACCAGTACGCCGAGGCGCTGAGCGGTGGCGTGGATTTCGTCATCAATGCGCCGGGCCGCCGATTCTTCTCGCCCGTCGAAATGAGCATGCAGGCCCCGTTCGTGGACGCCGCGGCATCCATCGATCCGCAGAACCGGGCCAATACGTTCATCTCGTACTACACCTGGGGGGCGGTGCTCGGCTTGGCGCTCGATCTCGACATCCGCGCCCGCTTTGCCGGCAAGTCGCTCGACGACTTCATGCGGCTGCTCTGGACCCGGCATGGCCGCACCGAGCGCCCCTATACGCTCGGCGATGTCGAGTCCGCACTCGCCGAGGTCACGACCGCCGACTATGCCGCTGCGATCTTCCGTCGCTACATCAACGGCCGCGACGTGCCGCCGCTGGATACCCTGCTGGCGCGCGCGGGACTGGCGCTGCGTCCGGCCCGTCCGGGGAAAGTCTGGCTCGGGCCGGTCGGATTGAACGAGCAGGATTCCACGCTTGCCGTGGTGAGCTCGCCGACGATCGGTTCCCCCCTCTACGCCGCCGGCATCGAGCGTGGAGACCGCCTCGTGTCCCTCGCCGGCCGCGCGCTGGTGACGTCGGCCGATCTCGACGCCGCGCTTTCGGACCGGAAAGCCGGTGCGGTCGTGCCCGCCGTGATCATCGGGCGCGAAGGGCGGAAGGAGGTGCCGATCACGCTGGCGGAGGACTTCACGCTGGAGGTCGTCACGTTCGAGAAGGCGGGGCGCCCGGTCACCCGGGCAATCGAGCGCTTCAGGCTGGGGTGGATGGCACCCCGCGCGAAGTAACGCTGGCGGTACCCGGTTCCCGCCCGCAGATTCGCGCTATCCATCTGCAACGGGGGAGCCATGTACCGCGCACTGCTGACGTCGGCAGCCGTCGCGATGTTCGCGGCGTGCAGCGAGAGCGTCGATCCGATCGGGGAGGATGCCTCGTTCAATTTCAGCAACGGACCGGAGTCGCCGGGTCCGTTCATCGTCCGCGAAGTGGAAACCGGCTTCTTCATCCTCTTCAATGACGACCGAGCGTCCCGGCTCGTGAGCCTCGTGCGCGCGCCGGACCCGCCGGGCGACGTCATTCCGTGTGGCGGAAGCCAGGGCCTCGACGCGGCCGACCTGCAGCAGGTGTTTCATGACCGCGGCGCGATCAACATGCTGCTGACCGGGGACGACGTGAGCGTCTACGTCTACGAGCGCGCTCCGTTTCTCGCGGCGCTGTTCGGTGGCGGCCTCTGCAATGCGATGCTGACCGTCTCGCCGTTGGCGCGCGGCAGCGGCGATTTCACCGCGCACGACAACGACGCCTTCTTCAGCGGCACCCGGACCAACGCCTTCGGCTGGTCCATCCGCGGGACGGTCATCGCGGTGGCGGGGGGTGACGAGTTCCGGTATCACAACGAGTATCACGGCGCCGTGAGCCCCGACGGGGAGCTCCGCCACCTGACCAGCCGCATCACGCTCGCTCCGGCCGGCGCGCCCTGACAGAGCGGGCCGCGACGAGGGCGCCGCAGCCGTTCCTGAAACGACGAAGCACGAGGGCGGCGATACCCTCGTGCTTCGGTGATCAGTCGTGGAGCCCCGATCGAGGCGCGTCCCGCCGCTACTTGAGGAACAGCAGCTCCCGGTAGGTCGGCAGCGGCCAGAGATCCGCGGCGATATGCAGCTCCAGGGTATCCACGACCTCCCTGAGCGCATCCATCGCCGGCTTCACCTTGGAGTTGATGTGGGTCGCGTGCTTCTGGGGATCCGCGACGTGATGCGCACACGCCTTCTCGAGGCCGACGATCGCCGCGCGCAGCCGCGAGACGTGGCCCGCGAACTCGCGCAGCGCCTCGCGGTCTTCCTCGCAATCCACGCCGGCCCCCTCGGTGGCCGAGACCGACTGCGCCAGCAGCGTCTGGTGCTCGATCGCCGCGGGGAGGATCTGCGACCGTGCGATCGAGACCATCGTCTCCGCCTCGATCGTCAGCTGCTTCACGAACTTCTCGACCGCGATGTGCATCCGGCTCTCGACTTCGGCCGGTGACAGCACATCGTACTTCCTGAAGAGGTCGACCGTCTTCTTCGCGCCCAGCACCGGGAAGGCGGCGATCGAGTCCTTGAGGATCGGGAGTCCCCGCTTCTCCGCTTCCC
>JAICNA010000111.1 GCA_025928955.1 Gemmatimonadales bacterium
CCTGATGGCACGTGCGGGCACCGCGATCAGCGACTACGATCTCATCGAGGCGAACGAGGCGTTCGCGGTCCAGGCCATCGCGGATGGACGCGAGCTCGGGTGGGATTGGGACCGCGTCAACGTACACGGCGGCGCCGTGGCACTCGGCCATCCGATCGGCGCGAGCGGTGCGCGGGTGCTGACCACGCTGCTCTATGCGCTCGACGATCGGAAGAAGTCGTCGGGACTCGCGACCCTCTGCCTCGGCGGCGGGAACGCCGTCGCCCTTTCCGTGGAGAAGCTCTGATGGCGCTCGAGCCGCGTCGCCCGATCGCTGCCGCGGCGCACTCGCGCGCCGCCGCGAGCCTGGCGCGCCGGGTGCTCACGGTCGGACTCGCGGCTGCGATCGTCGCGCTCTCCGCGCAGGTCGTGGTTCCGCTCCCGACGTCACCGGTGCCGATGACGCTGCAGCCCCTGGCAGTGATCGTGATCGGAGCGCTGCTCGGTCCGGCCTCAGGCGCAGCGGCACTGGTCGTCTATCTCCTCGCCGGCGCGACGGGACTTCCCGTATTTTCGGCGGGCCGCGCCGGCGCAGCGTGGCTCATCGGTCCGACCGGTGGATACCTGCTGGCGTTTCCCGTTGCGGCAGCGGTCGTCGGCGCGATCACGGCACGCAGCGCGCGAGCGGGACGGGCGGGGGTCCTCCGCCTGCTCGCCGGACTGGCTGCGGGTATCGCGGTCATCCATGCGGGCGGTGTTGCACATCTCGCGCTGCTCGGGGGTGACCCGGCCACCGCGTTTCGCACCGGCTTCATTCCCTTCCTGACGGGCGACCTGATCAAGATCGGATTGGCCGCCGCCATCGTTCTCCTGGCCCGTCCCTCGCTTCGATCCCGCCTTTGACCGAAGCGCTGCCGGGGCGGGGACGGGGGAGGCGGGCGGCGGCGATCGGCTGGTCCGTCGGATTCTTTGTCCTCGCATACATCCTGGCGGGCGTGCTCGGTGCACTGGCAGCGGTGCTCGCCGTCGGCTCGTTCGAGGCGATACCCGAGTGGACACGCTCGGCCAGCGCCGGCTCCATCCTCATCCAGGGCACCGCAGCACTCATTGCAGCGCTCGTCGCGACGTGGCTCATCGGCGTCCGCATGAACCGGCTCGATCGCAGCGCGCTCCGGTACGAGACCGGACGGCGCGGGCTCGCCGGTGCGGGGTGGGGATTCGTGCTCGGCGGCCTCGCGGCGGCAACGGCGCTGCTGCTCGCCGTGATGGTGGGTGGCGCGGAATGGGTCCGCGACAGCGGCGGTGCCGGGGCGTACGTCCGTGAAGCCGGGAAGACGCTGCTCGTCCTTGCCCCTGCGGCACTGGCCGAGGAGGTCCTCTTCCGCGGCGTGCCGCTCGTGCTGCTGGCGGCCGCGTTCGGCCGGGGCCCGGCACTCGTGGGGCTCGCGCTGCTCTTCGGCGTGGCGCATCTGGCCAATCCGGGCGTCACGCCGCTCGCGGTCGCCAACATCGCCGCCGCCGGTATCTTTCTCGGCCTCGCATTCTACGCTCCAGGCGGCATCTTCACGGCGTTCGGGGCGCACCTCGGCTGGAACGCCACCCTGGCCGCGCTCGACGCGCCGGTGAGCGGCTTGCCGTTCAGCATCCCGGCGATCGACTATGTGGCGGGTGGTCCGCCCTGGCTCACGGGCGGCGCGTTCGGACCCGAGGGTGGTCTCACAGCGACGACCGCCATTGCGCTCGCGTGCCTCGCCACGGCGCGGTGGATACGAAAGGGCCTTCCGGCATGAAGCAGGCAGCGGTGATCGGCGCGGGGACGATGGGCAACGGAATCGCGCACGTGCTCGCGCAGCACGAATGGCAGGTGGCGCTCGTCGACAGCGCCGCGGCTGCCCTCGACAAGGCCCGCGCGACCATTCGGGCGAATCTCGATCGGCAGGTGAAGAAGGGAACGCTCTCCGCCGAGGCGCCGGACGCGATCCTCGGACGCATCACCACGGCGACATCGCTCGACGCCGCCGCCCCGGCCTCGCTGGTGGTCGAGGCCGCAAGCGAGAACCCCGCCGTCAAGTTCGGCATCTTCGAATCGCTCGACCGGATCGCCGGCGCGGACGCGATCCTGGCCACGAACACGAGCTCCATCTCGATCACCGAGATCGCGTCGCGGACCGGGCGGCCGGCGCAGGTGATCGGGATGCATTTCATGAACCCCGTGCCCGTCATGCAGCTCGTGGAGGTCATCCGCGGCCATGCGACCAGCGACACCACGACACAGGCGGTCATGGAGATTGCCCGTGCGCTGGGGAAGACGCCGGTCGAGGTGAACGACTATCCCGGCTTCGTCGCCAACCGCGTGCTCATGCCGATGATCAACGAGGCGATCTACTGCGTCATGGAGCAGGTGGCCGAGCCCGAGGCGATCGATACCGTCATGAAGCTCGGCATGGCGCACCCGATGGGGCCGCTCACGCTCGCGGACTTCATCGGCCTCGATGTGTGCCTCGCCATCCTCGAGGTGCTGCACCGCGGCCTCGGCGACGACAAGTATCGCCCCTGCCCGCTGCTCCGGCGCATGGTCGCCGCGGGGCACCTCGGACGGAAGAGCGGGCGCGGATTCTACGACTACGCGAAGCAATAGGCACGACATGCCCACCCGGACCACGGCCCCCAACGGAGCAGCGATGGACATCTTCGCCGACATCAAGGAGCTCGGCCACGAGCAGCTCGTTCTCTGCCACGATCCCTCGTGCGGCTACCTCGGCATCGTCGCGATTCACGATACCACCCTCGGGCCGGCGCTCGGCGGCACGCGCTACTGGCAGTATGCCAGCACGGACGACGCGATCACGGACGCGCTCCGGCTCGCGCGGGGCATGACCTACAAGGCCGCGGTCGCCGGGCTCAATCTCGGCGGCGGCAAGTCCGTCATCATCGGGGACAACAAGCGCGTCGATCGCGAAGCGCTCTTCCGCGCCCACGGCCGCTTCATCGAGACGCTCGGCGGACGCTACATCACGGCGGAGGACATCGGGACGAGCCCGGCGGACATGGAGTACGTGAAGCTGGAGACGAACCATGTCGCAGGCCTCATGGGACTCTCGGGGGACCCCTCGCCCGTGACGGCCTACGGTGTGTACATGGGCATGAAGGCCGCGGCACGCGTACGGTGGGGCAGCGACGACCTTTCCGGGAAGACCGTCGCCGTGCAGGGAGCGGGGAAGGTGGCCTATTACCTCTGCCGGCATCTGCACGCGGAGGGCGTGACGATCGTCGTCACCGACATCGACGGCGCCAAGGTCAAGCGCTGCGTGGAGGAGTTCGGGGCGAAGGCCGTGGCGCCCGACGCCATCTACGATCAGAAGGCGGACATCTATGCGCCGTGCGCGCTCGGCGCCACGATCAATGACGACACGCTGAAGCGGCTCAAGGTGGCCGTCATCGCCGGCGGCGCGAACAACCAGCTCGCCGAGCCGAGGCATGGCGATGCGCTCGAGGCGAAGGGGATGCTCTACGCGCCCGACTACGTCATCAACGGCGGTGGCGTCATCAACGTGTACGGCGAGCTCCACCGCTGGCCCGAGGAGCGCTCGCGCAAGAAGGCGGGGGAGATCTACGACACGATCCTCCGCATCTTCGAAATCGCCCGGCGCGACGGGATACCCTCCTACCTGGCGGCGGATCGCCTTGCGGAAGAGCGGATCGGCGCGGTGGCCGGCCTCGACCGCATGTGGCTCCGGGGGCGCTGAGGCGTAGATTCGACGATGACCGAGATCATTCCGATCGCCGCCGATCACGCGGGCTACGCGCTCAAGCAGCGGCTGGTGACCGAGCTGCGCAGGCTCGGCTACGAGCCGCGCGACCTGGGCACGAACTCCGCCGAGTCGACCGACTATCCCGCATATGCGCACGACGTCGCGGCGCAGGTCGAGACGGGGGCCGCCCGGCGCGGCATACTCTCCTGCGGCACCGGGCTCGGGATGTCCTACGCGGCCAATCGCCACCGGGGCGTGCGGGCGGCGGTAGCATGGAACGACGAGGTCGCCCGGCTCGCGCGGGAGCACAACGACGCGAACGTGCTCGTCCTGCCTGCGCGGTTCGTGTCGGAGGCGGAGGCGGTCACCATCCTGCGCACGTGGCTGGAGACGTCGTTCGAGGGGGGCCGCCACGCCCGGCGCGTCGCGGCGATCGACGAGGTGGCGGAGTGACGCTCCGACACGAAGCGCCGCTGCGCGAGGCCGATCCGGTGGTCGCCCGCCTCGTGGATCGCGAGCTGGCCCGCCAGCGGCACGGGCTCGAGCTCATCGCCAGCGAGAACTTCGCGAGCCGCGCGGTCATCGATGCCGCGGGCACGCCGCTGACCAACAAGTACGCCGAGGGGTATCCGGGCCGGCGCTACTATGGCGGCTGCGAGATCGTCGACGAGATCGAGCAGCTCGCGATCGACCGGGCGAAGCAGCTCTTCGGCGCCGAGCACGCCAACGTGCAGCCGCATTCGGGTGCGCAGGCGAACTTCGCCGCCTTCATGGCGGTGCTCCGGCCCGGTGAGCCGCTGCTCGGCATGTCGCTGCCTCACGGCGGGCACCTCTCCCATGGGGCGTCCGTCAACCACAGCGGCGTGATCTGGCGCGCGACGCATTACGGCGTCAACCCGGCAACCGGCCGGATCGACTACGATGCCGTGCGGGACCAGGCACGGCGTGAATTGCCCTGGCTGATCGTGGCCGGGGGAAGCGCCTATTCGCGGATCATCGATTTCGCGGCGTTCCGCGCCATTGCCGACGAAGTCGGCGCCTCGCTCCTCATCGACATGGCGCACTTCGCCGGGCTCGTCGCCGGGGGCGTGCATCCGTCGCCCGTGCCGCATGCGCACGTCGTGACGACGACCACCCACAAGACCCTGCGCGGGCCGCGGGCGGGCCTCATCCTGTGCGGGACGGACCTCGCCAAGGCAGTGGACAAGTCGGTGTTCCCCGGGACGCAGGGCGGCCCCCTCGAGCACATCATCGCCGCGAAGGCCGTCGCCTTCGGCGAGGCGCTGACAGACGATTTCCGCCGCTACGCGCGGCAGGTCGTCGCGAATGCGAAGGCGCTCGCCGAGGCGCTCGCGGAGCGCGGCTTCGACATCGTCTCCGGCGGAACGGACACCCACCTCATGCTGGTGGATCTCCGGTCCCGCCAGCTCACGGGCAAGGTGGCCGAGCAGATCCTTGGCCGGGCCGGGATCACCGTCAACAAGAACACGATCCCCGACGACCCGCAGTCCCCGTTCGTCACCAGCGGCATTCGACTCGGCACGCCCGCGCTCACGACCCGCGGGATGGGCACCGAGGCCATGCGCCGGATCGCGGGGCTCATCGACCGCGCCCTCACGGATGCAGACGACGCGGTGCTCGCCCGGATTCGTCACGAGGTGGAGGAACTCGCCGCGGCCTTTCCGCTGTACCAGGGCGTCCCGAGGCGGAGGCGGCGGTGAACAATCTCCAGTTCGCCGACGGCGTCATCGCGCGGATCCGCGCGCGCGGCGGTCACTACGACGAGCGCGCGTATCTCTTCGTCCTCGCCGCCGTCGAGTATCTCCAGGGGCAGCTCGAGCAGCGCCGCCACGTCACCGGTGCCGAGCTCGCACATGCCTGCCGGGAGGTCGCGGTCCGGCAGTTCGGGCTCATGGCGGAGTCGGTACTTGCCCACTGGGGCGTGACGCGTACCGAGGATTTCGGGCGGATCGTCTATACTCTGGTGGACGTCGGCCTCCTGGTGACGCAGCCCGGCGATCGCGAAGCCGACTTCGCTGCCGTGTACGATTTTCGCGAGGCGTTTCGATCCGCGTACGAATGGGAGGGAATCCCGGAGTCCTGATCGAGTACAGCGCGAGGGAGGGAGCCATGGAGAGCAAGGACTGGCCGATGTGTCAGAAGTGCTCGCGGGGAACCCTGATACCGCTCTCGGACTACGGCAGGGACGGCGCTCCGATCACCTACAAGGCGTGGGTGTGCACCAACCCGGAGTGCGGGTTCAATCTCCGCATCGACAACGGCGAGATCAGCTTCGGCCGCACCATCGGTCAGAGCCAGAAGTAGCGGCAGGGATGCGCGCAGGCGCCCGGCCACCCCTACGGGCGCTCTCCCTTCGCCGCATCCCGTTCCCAACCATCCTTTCCGGACGGACATGCCATCCATCCCCGTGCTCTCGCCCGCCGAGTCCGAAGCCTGGGACGCGCAGGCGGAGCGCGCCGGCATCGCGCGCGACACGCTGATGGACGCCGCCGGCCGGGCGGCTGCGGCGGTCATTGCGCGCCGATTCAGCCTCGCGCTCGACGGCGGGGTCGTCGTTGCGGCCGGACTGGGCAACAACGGCGGCGACGGCTGGGTGCTGGCGCGCGCGCTGCATCAGGCCGACGTGTCTGTATGGGTCGCGTCGCCACCGGGCACTCGCGGGGCACTCTGCGAGACCGCTCGAAGCCGCGCGCTCGCGCAGGGCGTGCGTGAGATCCCGCCGGACGGACCATGGCCGGCACCGGGACTCGGCGTCGATGCGCTGCTCGGAACCGGCGCGCGCGGCGCACCACGGCCCGCGGTGGAGTCACTCACCGAACGGCTCCGGGATCTCAGGGTCCCGCTGATCGCGCTCGACGGGCCGACCGGGCTCGATCTGGCCACCGGCATCGTGCATGGCGGGCCGCGTGCCGACCTGTCGGTCACTTTCGGCGGCGTGCGGCGCGGCCACCTCCTCGCCCGCGACGAAGCCGGCGAGATCATCGTGGTCGATATCGGCCATCCGCCGGCCGATCGGTCGGTGCCGCGACTCGTCACGGACGCCTGGGCAGCGCGGCATGCACCGCGCCTCGCGGCGGGCGACCACAAGGGGACCCGGGGACGGGTAGTGATTCTCGGCGGCGCACCGGGAATGTCGGGTGCGCTCCGGCTCGCGGCCCGTGCCGCACTGGCGGCGGGCGCAGGGTATGTTCACGCGGTTGCACCTGCCGACTCGATCGCCGAGCTGAGAGTCGCCGAGCCCGATGTACTTACGCTCGAGCAGGCGTTCGATGCGGCGCCGACCGCGGAGCTGCAGGAGCTGGTGCGCCGCGCGGACTGCGTGGTCGCAGGGCCCGGTCTCGGACGGGCCGACGGTCGGGCTGATCTCCTCGCAGCGGTGCTGCGCGAGGCGGCGAGGCTCGTCGTCGACGCGGATGCCATCACGGCGTTTCAGGGATCACCCGAGCAGCTGAGCGCGCTCGTGCGAGGGCGTCCCGCTGTCGTCACCCCGCACCCGGGCGAGTTCCGCGCCCTCTTTCCCGACCTCGCGGCCGGGCGCGAGCTCGATCCCTGGGCTGCCGCTGCCGCCGCGTCGGGGCGATTGGGTGCGGCGCTGCTCCTCAAGGGCGTCCCCAGCGTCGTCGCGGTGAGCGGCGCAGCCCGCTGGACGGTGGCAGCCGGCAATCCCGGGCTCGGGACCGGCGGCAGCGGGGACGTGCTCAGCGGAATCACCGCGACGCTGCTCGCGCAGGAGGTCGACGCGGGCCATGCCGCGGCCCTCGCGGCCCAGGCGCTCGGCGTCGCAGGCGACATGGCGGCGCGCCGCGTGTCGGCGCGTGCCATGCGGCCGATGGACGTGATCGCCGCGCTTCCCGATGTCTGGCGTCTGTGGAGCGATTCGCGTTCGCGCGTGTCGGGGCGCGCGCTCCCGATCGTTGCGCACCTGCCGGCCCCACAGACGGTATAGATCTGTGAAACTACGTGAGATGAGACGTGCTATTATCAAGCAGCCCATATGATTAGCGCATCGCGATTCATGCCAGTCCTGCTCATCGGCGCCACGCTCTTCGCGACCGCCACAGTCGCTGCGCAGCAGCCGACGCGGGACTGGTCGCTCGACGATCGGGTGGTGATCGGGGACTTCTCCCACATCACCGCCGTGGCCGCGGCGTCGGATCGCGTCTATGCCACCTCGCCGACGGCGCTTCTCATCTGGCGTCCGCAATTCGCGCGGTGGGAGGGCCCCTTTCTTCCGCCGGACGCCCGATACCTCGAGGGCGTTTTTGCTGCGTTAGCCGATCCGCTCGACAATTCGCTCTGGCTCGCGCGGCGCGATGGCTGGGTCCACTTCGCTCCGGAGATCCAGATGTGGAGCGCGGGCGATGCCGGGGCCGCGGTGCGGAGCATCGCATTCGACCTGAGCGATCCATCCGGGCTGCTCCTCGAAACCGGCGCGGGGTGGGTCCGCGCCACGCGCGGAAGTGGCGCCGCGTTTCCTGCCCAGCCGCCCAACCAGCCGATTCGTCCGCCAGCCCTCGCGGACGTGATGCGCGGGAATCCCTCGATGCAGACGGGTGGCGGCACCCTCGTCGACAACCGGCTCGAACGGATCCAGTACACCGCCGCCGCGCAGAGCTTCGACCGGCTCGGCTGGTATCTCGGCACGGACCGCGCTGGGCTCCTCTACCTCCGGGAAGGATCCGCATTCCCGGAGCGACTCGCCTTCGGCCTGGGTGGCGAGCGGGTCGGTGCGCTGTTCGCCGCGCCGGGTGGCGTGTGGGTGGCGAGCGAGGCGACGCGCACGGCTCCGGCATCGCTCACGTTCGTGGCGTCGGACCTGACCGATTTCCGCTCGATCTACGGTCCGCCGGCAACGGGCCTTCCGTTCGGGCGCGTCCGCCAGCTCATCGGTGTCGGCCTCGCGCTCTGGGCAGCCACCGACTTCGGGGTCGCGCGGATCGATCCGCAGACCTCGCGAGTGGACCTGCTCGACGAGCGGCGCGGCTTGCCCGACAGCCGGGCGTACGCGGTGACCGCGCGGCGCGGCTGGATCGCCGCCGGAACGGCCCATGGCGCCGTCCGGATCTCCGACTCGTCCGAGGTCATCCGGGTTGCGCCGGGGTTCGCCGGCCCGGCGTACGCAGTAGCGATCGTGGCAGACACGACGTGGGTCGGCACCGATGCCGGGCTGTTCTACACGGTGAGCCGCGGCGGCGAACTCCTGCAGCCGAGGGGACTGGCATCGTCGGCGCAGTTCCGGGGTCCCGTGATCGGCCTCGAGTGGGCCGGTAACGTGCTCGTGGCGCTGACGCCCGATCGCGTGTTCTGGCGGTCGGAAGCTGGGCGGTGGGTCGCGGGCCCCGCGCAGCCGGCGCTCGGTCCACTGCGTGCCTTCGTCCTCGACCGCGCCGGCGCCTGGCTCGCCGGCGAGCGAGGCGTCGGCTTCGCCCGCTTCGACGCGCCGGTCGGCGCGATCCTGACCGCCGGAGATCTTCCCGGCGAGCCGGTCGACCTTGCCGTCGACGCCGACCACCTCTGGGTCGGGACCATGGCCGGCCTCGTGAGGTTCCGCCTGGACGCGCTCCGTTGACCACGCCGCTCGGCCCGGGCCCCGAGTTCGATCGCATCCGGAGCATTGCGGCGGAGCTCGCCGGCCGGGCGCGGGATCTCGGGGACGACGCGGCAGTCCTTCCGGATCGCGATGGGGCCCTCGTCATGAGCACCGATGCGAGCGTCGAGGGTGTGCACTTCCGGCGGGAGTGGCTCTCGCTCGAGGAAATCGGATGGCGGGCGGCTGCGAGCGCGCTGTCGGACCTGGCCGCCATGGGGGCGGCGCCGGTAGGCGTGCTCGCCGCGCTGGCCATCCCTCGCGGCGCCGCTCCCGAGGAGCCCGCGCTCGTGATGCGCGGGGTCGGCGCGGCGGCGGAC
>JAICNA010000173.1 GCA_025928955.1 Gemmatimonadales bacterium
ACAGCTAGGTAACTTAGCCGCGCGAGTGGTGACTTTCAAGCGCGAGTCGGGAGAGTAACCACAGAGGCACGGAGCAGAAATGCGAGGACACGGAGCGGCTAACCATTGATGACACGCCTTACTCCATGGACCAGGAGCTCGACGTTGAAGTTGATCAGGAGTCCGAGGCGGATACCTGTCATGCGGAGGTAGGACAGCAGTTGAGCCGTATGCACCGGAAGGAGCACCGGAACAGCCTTCAGCTCGAGGATCAGTGCCCGCTCGACGACAAGATCGATTCGAAGCTGTGACTCCAGTTTCACCCCGTCAAAGTGGATCGGCGCTCGGACCTCTCGCTCAAACGCAATCCCGCGACGTTGCAGCTCGCGACGCATGCACTCGGCATATACTACCTCGAGGAGTCCGGGGCCAAGCTGTCTGTGGACGTGAATCGCGGCGCCAATCACCGCTCCGGTAAGATCAGGCTCCGTGGCCTCCCTTTCCTCTGTGCCTCCGTGGTTACTCATGCTCCAGACTGCAGCGTGACTGACGGCCTGATACAACCCCATTCACGCGAGGTCCGTCTTTACACCGCGGGCCGGTAGACGCCCCAGGTGGTGCGGAGGGTGTCGGAGATCTCGCCGAGGGTGGCGCGGGCTCGGACGGCTTCGAGGATGGGGGGCATGAGGGGGGACGTGCCGCGGGCGGCGACAGCGAGCGCCTCGAGTGCCGCCGTGACTCGGCCCCCGTCCCGGCGGGCGCGCACCGCGGCCAGCCGCTCACGCTGGCGCGTCTCCAGCGCCGTATAGTCGGGTGCGGGGAGAATCGGTGGCGGCTCGTCGTCGACGAAGCGGTTCACGCCCACCACCACCTGCCGGCCGCTCTCCTGTTCCTGCTGGATGCTCCACGCGCTCCGGGCGATCGCTTCCTGATAGAACCCGCGCTCGATCGCCGCGGCCGCGCCACCGAGTGCGTCGACTTCGGCGATCAGCTCGCGAGCCCCGCGCTCGATCTCGTCGGTGAGCGCCTCGACGTAATAGCTCCCGGCGAGCGGGTCCACGACGCGCGGCACGCCGCTTTCGTACCCGATGATCTGCTGGGTGCGGAGCGCGAGCGTCGCGGACTCCGCGGTCGGCAGCGCCAGCGCCTCGTCGTAACCGTTCGTATGCAGCGACTGCGTCCCGCCGAGGACGGCGGCCAGCCCCTGCAGTGTGACGCGCACGACGTTGTTGAGCGGCTGCTGCGCCTGCAGCGTCACGCCGCCTGTCTGCGTATGGAAGCGGAGCCGCGCCGCGGCATCGCCAGCGCCGAACCGCTCCCGCGCGATCCGCGCCCAGAGGCGGCGCGCCGCGCGGAACTTCGCCGCCTCCTCGAACAGGTCGTTGTGGCTGGCAAAGAAGAACGACAGCCGTGGACCGAAGTCGTCGACGTCGAGGCCCGCAGCGAGCGCCACCTGCACGTATTCCACCGCGTTCGCGAGCGTGAACGCCACCTCCTGGATCGCCGTCGCCCCCGCCTCGCGCATGTGGTAGCCGCTGATGGAGATGGGGTTGAAGCTCATCTTCTCGCTGCTCACGTACCGGAAGATGTCGGCGATCAGTCGCAGCGACGGCTGGGGCGGATAGATGTACGTCCCGCGCGCCACGTATTCCTTCAGGACATCGTTCTGCACCGTCCCGGTGAGCCGTGCGGGCGGCACTCCCTGTTCCTCCCCGACGACGACATACATCGCGAGCAGCACCGCCGCGGTCGCGTTGATCGTCATCGAGGTCGACACTTCGGATAGCGGGATCTCCCGGAAGAGGTCCCCCAGGTCCTCGACCGTGTCGATCGCGACGCCGACGCGCCCGACCTCGCCCTGCGCCATGGGGTGATCGGAGTCGTAGCCCATCTGGGTCGGAAGATCGAACGCCGTGGACAATCCGGTCTGGCCGCCGCGCAGGAGGCGGCGGAAGCGCTCGTTGGTCTCCTCGGCGGTACCGAACCCCGCATACTGGCGCATCGTCCAGAGCCGCTCGGTATACATCGAGCCGTACACGCCGCGCGTGAACGGAAACGCCCCCGGCCGGCCGAGGTCGCGGGCGGGGTCCCCGGTCCAGTCGCCGGGTTCGTACACGTGCTTCACAGAACGGAGGTCTCGAGCGTTCCGGTGGGACGGGGCGACACCTGGAGGCGCCGGAGCGTGTCGGCGACGTAGCCGACGTCCTCGCGGGACCCGATCACGAGCGGGGTACGCTGGTGCAAGGCGGTCGGGACGATATCGAGGATGCGATTGAGCCCGTCCGTGGCGGAGCCCTGCGCCTGCTCGGCAATGAAGGCCATCGGTGCCGCCTCGTACAGGAGCCGCAGCTTCCCCCGCGGGTTCTTCGTGTCCGCGGGATACATGAACACGCCACCCGCGATCAGGTTCCGGTGGAAATCGGCGACGAGCGACCCGATGTACCGGCTGTTCTTCCCGGCCATCTCGAGCGGGCGGTCACCGTGGAAGCCGCGGACGGCCTGCTGCACCGCCTTGTCCCACCGCCCGAAATTGCTCTCGTTGATGCTGTAGTACCGGCCTACCCGGGGCGTGATGATGCGCGGGTGGCAGAGGAGGAACTCGCCGATGGTGGGATCGAGGGTGAAGCCGTGAACGCCCTGACCGGTCGTGTAGATGAGCATCGTGCTCGAGCCGTACATGACGTACCCGGCCGCGACCTGTCGACATCCCGGCTGGAGCACGTCCTCGACCGTTCCGCGCCCTTCGAGCGACACCCGGCGATAGATGCTGAAGATGGTGCCGACCGCGCTGTTCACGTCGATGTTCGAGGAGCCGTCGAGCGGATCGAAGAGGACGGCGTACTTGCCGGCGTCGACGTTCGCGGGGATGGGAATGATGTCCTCCTCCTCCTCCGAGCACATGACGCACACACGCCCCGTGTGGCTCAGGCAGTTCTTCATCGTCTCGTTGGCGAGGATGTCCAGCTTCTGCTGCTCCTCGCCCTGCACGTTCCCGGAACCGGCGGAGCCCAGAATGTTGACGAGACCGGCCCGCCGGATCGCGGCTGCGATGATCTTCGCGGCAAGCGCGATGTCATACAGGAGATTCGACAGCTCGCCCGTGGCGTCGGGATAGCGGTTCTCCTGCTCCGAGATGAACTTTTCGATCGTCGTCACGCTCGTCTGCACGGCATCTCCTAGTCCACGGGATAGGTGGCGGATCGTCCGCGCCCCGTCACCGTCATGGTCCTGCCATTCGTCCGGATCGTGACCGATCCGTCGGTGTCGGTCCGCCACACCTCGATGCGCCCGGCGGCGAGTCGCTCCAGTGCTTCCGGCGCGGGGTGCCCGTAGGTGTTCCGGCCGACACTGATGACGGCGACACGCGGGGCCAGCTCGGCGAGCCACGCCTCGCTCGTCGAGCCGCGGCTGCCATGGTGCCCCACCTTGAGCA
The DNA here is from genome assembly GCA_025928955.1 of Gemmatimonadales bacterium. Lineage (GTDB taxonomy): Bacteria > Gemmatimonadota > Gemmatimonadetes > Gemmatimonadales > GWC2-71-9 > CAMLLJ01. The sequence goes on from JAICNA010000173.1 coordinate 3,413, forward strand.
CGTCCACCGCCCCGATCCGGCCGTTGAGCCGTGCTTCGGCACGGAAGCCGGCGTCGCCCGGAAAGAGCGCGGAGAACGCCCCGTAGTCCACGCGGAGGATCGCCGAGCCTTCGTTGACGTCGAGGCCCCACTCGCTCCACGTCGTGTCCGGATGCAGCACCTGAAACCGGACGCTGTCGATCACGAACGTCGTTCCCGGTCGCGCCGGCTTCCAGGCGATGCCCGCGGCGGCCAGTGCATCGAGCAGCGCGGTGTAGGCGGGATCGGCGACCTGATCCGCGGGCTCCACCACCAGGTCCGCGCCGAAACGGTCGAGGAGCGCCTCAGCGCCGCCGAGATGATCGAGGTGCGCATGGGACACCACGAGGACGGCGACCCGGCGCGCGCCTTCGCGCGTGAGGAAGGGGACGAGCACCCGGCGGCCCGCGTCGCTGCCGCCGGAGCGCGGGCCCGCGTCGATCACGATCCAGCGGCCACCCGGCGTCCGGATCGCCGCGCCATCGCCCTGGCCCACATCGAGAAAATGTAACGTGAGCCCGCGACCCGCGTCAGCCGACCGTGCGTCGAACACCGGTGTCACCAGCGAGAGCCATGCCGCGCCGGTGGCGAGGAGGACGAATCGACGGCCGGCCTCGGCCTTCGTGTTCTTCCGTCCCGCGATCCAGAGCCCCGTTCCGAGGAGCGCGAGCCAGGGAAGCGCAGATCGCGTCTCGGCCGGCATGACGAAATGCCCGCCCGGTATCCGCGACCCGAGGTCGGCAAGCAGCTCGAGCAGGTGCAGGACGAGACCGGCGCCCGCCGCAAGCGCGGCGCCGATTCCGGCAGCGACCTGCGCAGCCACGAGGCTTGCACCCACCCCCGGGACCGCGACCGCCGCCAGGGGAATGGCGACGAGATTCAGCGCGATCCCGGCGAGCGACACCGCACCGAGTGCCGCGGCCGTGATCGGGGCCGTGGCGAGCGTAGCGCCGATGGACGACGCGAGTGTCCGGAGCACGAAGCTCTCGCCGCACGCCCGGTCGCTCCATCGCGTCGCCGTGGTCGCCCCCCACATGGCAGCGGCCGACAGCCAGCCGCCCAGGTCGAAGATCGACCAGGGGGCGATGAGCATCACGACGAAGCAGGTCTGGGCGAGGAGCGGATTCGGAGCGGCCCGTCGCTGTCGCCGGTACAGGAGGGCGAGGATCGCCGCAAGCGCCGCCGCGCGGGTACCGGGGGCCGGCCACCCGAGGAAGGCCACGTAGGTGATTCCCACGACAGCCCCGGCGGCGAGCGCACGGGCGCGGCTCGCACCCGCAGCGCGCGCTACGAGCACGATCCACGCCGACAGCAACCCGACGTGGAATCCCGAGATGGACAGCAGATGCACCAGACCCGCGTGCGCGAAGGCATCGCGCAGCTCCGGATCGAGCGTGCCGCGCGTCCCGAGCACCAGCGCCTCGATGAGCGGGGCCCGGCTCCCGTACAACCGTCGGCTGGTCGCGACGATCGCATTGCGAACCGTTTCGGCGGCGGAGGGGGCAAAGCGCAGCGTATCGAGGCGGGCAACGGCGAGTATCCCGCCGGCTCGCCCACCGCTGCGCGGCCGCGCGATCCAGCGCCCCTCCGCGCGGCCGGTCGTTCCCGCCCGCACATCGGCGGCGTGAGGCCACCGCACGTCGATCGTCCCGTGACAGCCGCCGTTCGGGAGGCGCGCCCGGACGAGCGCGCGGCCGGCCGATGCGTCGACGGCACGGATCGTCACTTCCACCCCACCGGGCCGCATGCGCGACGCGCAGCTCGACGCATCGGCCGCGAGGGCGATGCGCCCTGCGAGAGCGCCGGCGGCGAATACGCAGGCGGCCAACCGGATCTCCGCTCGTCGAATGCCGAAGACGATGAGCACCCCGATCCCGCACGCCGGAGCCCAGAAATGCAGAAGGCCGGTCGCGAGACCGGCCCCATACGCCAGAGGAACGAGGACCGCCGGACCCGGCATCACCCGGGTCCCCCCGTCAGACCTTCGGCGGCGCCTTTCCGCAGCGAGGCGCGAGCATGACGCGCCGCAGGGCCTCCATCATGGCCACGTCGATCGCCGCGCGGTTCTGATCCTTGTCCAGATTGAAATCGGTGATCACGGTTCCGGCCTGCGTGTTGACGTACCGCGCCGGGATCCGGTTGAGCGCATAGACGTACGCATCGCCACGACAGGTATCGCAGCCGCAGAACTCGGGGAAATGGCCGCGCAGCTGCTCGTACGCCGTGAACACATGCTCCTCCACGAGATTCTTGATCATACGATCGCCAGGGGGCTGGAGGAGCCGGCCACCACCGCGCCGGTGAACGTCGATCCCGTAGTCCCCGTGAGCCGCGCGGTGCGATACTCCCCGGCCGAGGTCGGCGGAAGATCGAGCAGGACGAGACTGTTGGTCCGCGTCCGGCCAAGCATGAGATCGCCGCGGCGCGCCGGACGCTCGACGAGCACCTCGTGGGTCGATCCGACGCGAGCAATGTTCTTCCGGCGCGACCGGGTGCGGACCGCGGTGATGAGCCGGGCGAGTCGCTCCGACGCCACGGCGTCGTCCACATGGTCCTTGATCCCCCTAGCGGGCGTGCCGTCCCGCACCG
>JAICNA010000092.1 GCA_025928955.1 Gemmatimonadales bacterium
ACGCGTGCTTCCGAGCCGCGTCACCTGCCGGTCCTCGAGCACGCGCAGGAGCTTGGCCTGTGCCGGAAGCGGGAGCTCGCCGATCTCGTCGAGGAAGAGGGTGCCCTTCTCGGCCGCCTCGAACGCGCCCCGCCGGGTGGCGACGGCGCCCGTGAACGCGCCGCGCTCGTGGCCGAAGAGCTCGCTCTCGACGAGCTGTTCCGGGAGCGCCGCGCAGTTGAGGGCGATGAACGGTGCCGCCGGATGCGCCCCGAGCCGGTGGAGGTCGCGCGCGACGAGCTCCTTCCCCGATCCGCTCTCCCCCACGATGAGCACGGTGCTCGGCACCGCGGCCACGCGCGCGATCTGCTCGCGCAGCCGGAGCAGCGCGGGGCTCGAGCCGACGAGCGACGTCTCGCCGAGCCGCCGCTGCAGCGTGGCGAGCTCGAGCCGGAGGCGCCGGCGCTCGAGCGCGGATTCCACCTCGTGCACCACGCGCTCCATCGGCTCGGCCTTGTCGATGAAGCCGTATGCGCCGAGGCGCATCGCCTGGATGCAGCGATCGAAGTTTCCGGTGCCGGTGTAGACGATCACGGGCGTCTCGTTCCCGCGCTGCGCCATGGCGCGCAGGACCTCGAAGCCGTCCATGCCCGGCATCTCGAGGTCGAGGATCACGCAGCTCACCGGCTCCCGCGCGAGGATCGCGAGCGCCTCCTCGCCTCCGGCCGCGATCACCGTGTCGAACCCGCCGAGCCGTGTCAGGTCGTAGGCATACTGGTCGGCCATGGCCCGCACATCGTCCACGATGAGGATCAGGGACATTCAGGCTCCGGATGCGGTGTCGAGTGCCGGAAGCTCCACGGTGAAGCGGCTTCCGGCACCGGGCTCGGTCGCCACCTGCACCGAACCGCCGAGGTCGGTCACCAGCCGGCGGACCACCGAGAGGCCGAGCCCGGTTCCGGCAGGCTTCGTGGTGTGAAAATCGTCGAACGCGCGCTCCAGCTCGGCGCGCGTCATTCCCCGGCCGGTATCGGCGATCGTGATGCGCAGCTTCCCGTCCGGTGCGCGGCCTGCGGAGATCGAGACCTTTCCGTTGCCGTGCTCGATGCTCTCGACGCCGTTCGTCACGAGATTCTCGACGATGCGCCTGAGCGTGACGGCGTCCGCGGCGGCTCGCGGAGTATCCGGGTCCGCGACGGCCTCGACGGCCACGCGTTCGCTCGTGAGGGACCGCGCAATCTCGGAGACGAGCACGCCGGCGTCGGTCGCGCCGCGTCCGGCGCCAGGCGCGAGCTTCGCATAGTTCGCTGCGAGGCTCTCGAGGTAGGTGACGCTCGACTCGAGCGTTCCCCGGCGCTCCGAGAAGATCTGCGCCAGGTTCGCCGGCTCGCGCTCCGCCACTTCCGAGAGGTGACGGACTACGTGGCGGATCGGCGCCAGTCCGTTCCTGATGTCGTGATTCACCTGGCGAGACAGGTCGCCGACGGTCGCGCGCCGCTCGGCGTCGCGGAGGCGGGCCGTGCTCGCGCGGAGCCGGCGGGTCATCGCATCGAGCAGATTGGACAGGGTGCCGATCTCGTCGGATCGCTCGCTCGCGAAATCCTGGTCGAGGCGTTCGAGGTCGAGCGCCGCGGTCTTCTCCGAAAGTTCCCGTATCGGCGCGCTGATCCTTGCTGCCATCCATCCGGCGAGGAGCAGTGCCAGCGCGGCGGTTCCCGCCATCACAACGAGGAACCAGCGGTCGAGGCGCCGTTGCAGGTCGCCGAGTCGGTCGCTCCGGCGAATCAGGCGGAGCTGCGCCGAGTCGGAGACGGGGCGCGTCCCTGTCGCATCCACGAGCCGGAGCGTCGCTGCCGCCGCGACCGGCCCGCCCGAGGCCGAGCCGTCGGTCGACAGTCGCGCCTCGAGATCGGCTTCGGGGGACATGCGCGCGAGCCGGGCGGAATCGAGCGCCACGCCACCGATCACGGTGAACTCCGCGCCGCCGGAGCGGAACGGAACGACGCGGGCGAGGGCGAGGAGGGTGCCCTCCGGCGTCCGCACGTGGAGGAGCAGGCCGCCGTCCGCCGCCAGCGCGGCCGCCGCCGGTATGCCCGCCCTGTCGTACGCGTTCCGGAAATGGCCGGATGTCAGGATCGTCGCGCCCGCGTCCTGCACCTGCAGGAGGTCGAGTCCTGCAGTGCGCATCGCGGCGGAGGCGTAATCGAGCAGCCAGGCGCGGGCGGAGGCATCACGGCCCTCGACGGCGAGCCGGAAGCGGGTGTCCTCGGCGAGATCGGTTGCGATCCGCCGGAGGCGCGCGCCGATCTCCGTGTTCTCGCGGGCAAGCCCACCCCGGATCGCCTCCGCGGCCGCGCCCGCGCGCGCATCGTGCTCTCGCCGGACGAGGGCCGCCATTTCCCGCCGGATCCCGACGGCGAGCACGCCGAGGGGGACGAGCGCCGCGAGCATGAGGACGAGAAACGCGCGGGTGCCGAAGCTCATGGCCGAAGGAAACCCCCGGAAGATCGGCGGCGTAAGGGTGATTCTCCGTTGCCGGCGCACGCGCCGGACTGATCGACTCGAACCCAGGACCACGACGATGCGCGCATCCCGACTTTCCGCCCTGGCGGCCCTCCTCGCGCTCTCGGCAGCCACCGGCGCTGCGGTGTACGAGAACCCCGACGAAGCGGCCGTTCGCGCTACGATCCAGCATTACTTCGACGGCGGCATGGAGGTCCGCAAGGCCTTCCATCCGAGCGCCCGCATGACCTTCGTCGCCGACACCGGCTTCACGCTCGTGCCCATCGAGACCTACCTCCAGCGCGTGGAGGAGGGGGCGCGAAAGAATCCCGCGAACCGCGGCTGGGCCGAGAAGCGGATCGCCGACATCGACATCACCGGCGATGCTGCCGTCGCGAAGCTCGAGCTCGGCGGACCGCAGAGCTCGGTCACCGACTACATGACGCTGCTCCGGATCGACGGCCGCTGGCTGATCGTGAACAAGTCGTTCACCCGGAAGGCGGCACCCGCGCAGTCCTCCAGGTGATTCAGGGCAGGATCCGCGGCACCCCGTCGGCGTCGAGCGTCAGGCGGGGTGCGTCGCGCCGCAGGATGAGGTGCGCACGCGTGTCGACCAGCGGCTCGATCGTGGCGCCCGAGGGAAGCGGGGGCAGGCCACGGCACGACACGGCCTCTGCGCGCGCGAACGGCACCACGAACGCCACGTCCCCTGCCTCGGCCAGCGACGCATCGAGCGCCTCGGGCGGCAGCGCCGCCGCGGTGAGCCGCACCGGCGCGATCGCGACGATCCGCTCCGCGAGCTCGCGCGCCGTCGCATCCCCCTCGGGATAGATCACGCGCGGCCGGGGGCGCGACCCCGACGGAAAATCGGCGCGGCACGCCGCCGTCGCGCTCCCGCCGAACGGCGGTTCGGCTCCGCGGGCCGCCGAGCGCACCGCGTCGCGCGCGAGCGAGGCACGGAATTCGGCCCGGCCGGCACTGTCCGTCGGAATCGAGATCGGTGGCACGATCGGGGAGACGAGCGCGTAAGTCACGTCCCAGGGGAGCGGGATGACGTCGAGCACCGGGATGCGCGCTGCGTAGGCGATCGCCGCCGGATCGCGCGTGATGAGGAGCCCCGCCCCCGCTTCGAGCAGGTCCCTGTCGTCGCCACTCGGCGCGCGGCGGAACCGGAGCACCGGCCCTTCCCCTTCCACCGGCACCAGCAGCACCACCGAATCGGCTGCCATCCCGACCCGGAACGGTCCGCTCGGCTCCGGCCAGCCTCCCGGGCGCGCAGGCGCGCCGGCAATCGCGAGCGCCGGATTCGCGAGACGGATGGGGCCGGTGCTGTCGGGTGCGGCGAGCGTGACGGCGAGCGTACGCGGGCCCGGCGATTCCAGCCGCGCGAGCCACGGCTGCTCGTCCGTGAGCCCGACCCGGGCGAAGCTCTCGACGACACGCTGGGCCGTGATCGGCTCGCCGCGGCCGAAGCGATGCTCGCCCAGCTCGAGCCGCCAGAGCTCGCCATCGCGGTCGGGCAGCCAGCGCTCGGCGAGGCCTGCCCTCACGGCGCCGGTGCAGTCGATCCGGAGGAGTGTGGCGTAGAGCTGCCGGAAGACGAGTCGCTCGGAATCGTTGCGCGGCACCGGTGCATGCTGCGCCGACGGCAGGTCGGCAACGAACAGGTCGAGCGTATCGCGGGAGTCGCTGTCGATGAGGCAGGGATCGGCGCCGCTCGCGACCGTGGCGGGTGGTGCGCCCGGCGCACAGCCGGCGACGAACGCCACGAGCAGAATTCCGGCCGGCATCCTCAGCATCCCGTATTGTAACCCGGCGGTCGCTACATCAGCGCACCCCGGAGGATCATGGCGCGGATGCGCGCGGCATTCGCCACGTCGTCGAGCGGATTGCCGTCGAGGAGAAGGAGGTCGGCGTGCGCGCCCACCCGGACCTCGCCGGCGGCTGTGTCACCGAAGAAGCGGGCCGGCTCGACGGTCGCGGCGCGCAGGGCCTCGAACGGCGTGAGCCCCGCCGCGACGAGCTCCCTGAGCTCATCGTGCATCGAGGTGCCCGGCGGGACGACCTGGATCCCGGCGTCGGTCCCGGCGAGGATCGGTGCGCCCGCGTCGAGCAGCTGCCGCACGAAGCGGCGCCGGTGCCGGCTGATCAGACCCTGCTCCTCGGCCGAATGCTGGCGGGCGAGCGTCGAGTAGATCGTGAGCGTCGGGCAGTTCCACGCGCCCGAGCGGCGCGTCGCGGCGATCAGGTCGGCGTAGCGCGTCGTGTCCGCGTCGATCCACGCCCACGTCCCCCCTCGCCCGCTCGTACTCACCGCCCGGTCGTACCCGGTCAGGTGTTCCACCGACCGAAGTCCCGCTCCCAGCGCATGGCGGACATCGACGGCGAGCGGCACGTGGCCGATGGCGACGAGCCCACGCGTGCGGACCTCTCGCATGATCGCGTCGAACACCCCCGGCGAGAGCCGGGAGTAGACCTTGATGAACTCCCACCCGTCGCCGGCTCGGCCGACTGCGACCGCGGCGCTCTCGGGCTCTGTGACGATGACCGTGGCCGGCCACTGCGGCGGCGTCCCGTCGAGGCCCGGGCTCGCCGAGTGGATGCGGGGGCCACGGCGTGCGCCTGACTCGATCTCCTGCCGGAGCCGGGACACCGCCGCGTGGCCCCACATGTTGCGAACGGTCCCGACGCCGCTGGCCAGATAGGCTTCGATATCGTCGGCGCGAAGGTGCACGTGCATGTCGCTGAGTGCCGGCATCAGGTACCGGGTCCGGCCGTCGAGCCGTCGCGCGCCCTCCGGGATCCGCACCGACCCCCGCGGCCCGAGTGCCGAGATACGGCCACCCTCGATCACCACGGTCTGGTGCGGCAGGACGTGGTTCCGGTCCATCGGAATCACCGAGACGTCCTCGACGGCGATGACTTCCGCAAAGGCACGCGCCGGATCCGGTGGCGTCGGGCCCGGGCGCGCGGCCATCCCGGCGAGCATCGTGAACGCGACAACGCCCAGCAGCCGAGCTCGCATCGGGATCGACTCCCCGTGATGAGTGGCACTCCCGCGATTTCCTCCCTGACGGACACGTCCGGATCGCGGTTTCTCCCGTTGCCCGACCCGGTCCCGCGGCGTAGCTTCAGGGGCCTTCCGGCCGCCTATCTCCTGCATCCCTTTCGAGGCAGTGTTGATGACACCCCGTGATACGTCGGTGCTCCCGTCCGTCCTCCAGAAGCGCAGCGGCGAGCTCCTCGATGCCTGGATCGCCCACCAGACCTCGGCGGACGGCTATCGGCCCGACCTGATGGCCGATGCCGAGCTGCGCGACCAGTCGCGCGAGCTCCTCGCCTCGGCTTCGGCCGCGGTCAGCGCCGGGGGACTCGAGAGTCCCACGCACCCGTCCTGGCAGGCTACCCGCCAGCTCCTCGGATCCATCGCCGAATCGCGCGCCACGGCAGGCTTCGCCCCCACGGCGACCGCGACGTTCGTGTTGTCCCTCAAGCAGCCGATCTTCGAGGCGCTGCGGAAGGACGTGCAGAATCCCGAGCGGCTCGCGGACGAGCTCTGGAACGCCACCACGCTGATCGACCGGCTGGCGTTGCAGACGATGGAATCGACCCTCGAGGCGCGCGAGCGGGTCATCGCCCGCCAGCACGAGGACATGCTCGAGCTGTCCACGCCGGTGGTGAAGCTCTGGGACGGTATCCTGGCACTCCCGATGATCGGCACCCTCGACAGTGCGCGGACGCAGGTGGTGATGGAGTCCCTGCTGCAGCGCATCGTCGAGACCGGCGCCGAGGTGGCCATCATCGACATCACCGGCGTGCCGACGGTGGACACGCTCGTGGCGCAGCACCTGATCAAGACGGTCACGGCTGCGCGCCTCATGGGGGCGGACTGCATCATCAGCGGGATCCGTCCCCAGATCGCCGCGACGATCGTGCATCTCGGCGTGGACCTCTCGGAAGTCGCGACGAAATCGACGCTCGCCGACGCGTTCCGGCTCGCCCTCGCGCGCACCGGCCATTCGCTGGGCCGCGCTCCCGCACGCGAGAGGCGCTGATACCGCATGGAGCGGATCCCGATCCTCAAGATGGGCGAGTTCCTCCTGGTGACGATCCAGGTGGACATGCACGACCGGCTCGCCATGCAGCTCCAGGACGACCTGACCGACCGCATCTCCGCCACCGGCGCGCGCGGTGTCCTGATCGACATCTCGGCGCTCGAAATGGTCGACTCGTTCATCGGGCGCATGATCGCCAACATCGCTGCCATGGCGCGCATCCTCGATGCCCAGACGGTCGTGACGGGCATGCAGCCCGCCGTCGCCATTACGCTGGTCGAGCTGGGGCTCACGCTCACCGGCGTCCGCACCGCGCTCAATGTCGAGCGCGGGATGACATTGCTGCGCTCGCTGCTCGACGAGGCTGACGGCGTCGCTCACGACGCCATCGCCGATCGCGAGGACGCCGATGTCGGTGCTGAAGAATGACCTGATGCCGGTCCGCACGGCGAACGACATCGTGGTGGTCCGGCAGCACGTCCGCGCGCTCGCGATCGAGCTCGGCTTCAGCCTCGTCGACCAGACGAAGATGGTCACGGCAGCCAGTGAGCTCGCGCGCAACACGCTGGCCCACGGCGGCGGCGGCACGGCGCGGATAGAGGTCGTGGCCGCGAACGCGCGCCGCGGGCTGAAGATGACCTTCGAGGACCGGGGGAAGGGGATCGCCGACCTCGAGCTGGCGATGCGGGACGGCTATTCGACCGGAGGCGGACTCGGGCTCGGACTGAGCGGCACGCGCCGGCTCATGAACGAATTCGAGCTGCAGTCGAAGCCGGGGGAGGGGACGCGTGTTTCAGCCACTCGCTGGAAGTAGCTCCCCGAACGGGCTCCCCCGCTCGCAGACCGTGGCGCTCCGGCTCGGCGATGCGAGCCGCGTCGGCGAGGCCCGGCGGCTCGCCATGTCCTTCGGGGCGCGGGCGGAGCTGGGAGAAGCGGAGCTCGGCAACCTGCGCATTGCGGTCTCCGAAATTGCGGCGAACACGGTGAACCATGGCGGCGGCGGCGAGGTTCTGCTTCGCCTTGTCGAGTGGGACCGGCGGGCCGGCGTGGAGGCGCTCTTCCTCGATGCGGGGCGGGGAATGGCCAATGTGGCCGAATGCTTCCGTGACGGGTACTCGACGGCCGGCACGATGGGAACCGGGCTCGGTGCCGCGCGGCGCCTGGTGCACGACTTCGACGTGCATTCGGTTCCCGGGGCCGGCACCGCCGTCGTGCTGCGAGAATGGAAAGGCGGCACGCCCACTCCGGGCCCCCAGCTCTCGGTGGGGGGCGTCTGCCTGCCGGTCGCGGGAGAAACGGAGTGCGGCGATGCGTGGGCCGTGCTATCGAGCGCGACACGCACGCTCGTGCTCGTGGCGGACGGGCTCGGTCACGGCTCGAGCGCGGCGGAAGCCTCGAACCTCGCGGTGGCGATCTTCCGCGCGAATGCCAGCCGCTCCGCCGCCGACATCCTCGGCCTCCTTCATCTCGGGCTCCGGCCCACGCGGGGTGCGGCCGTCGCCATCGCCGAGATCGATACGGCACGCGGCGAGCTGCAATACGCGGCCATCGGCAACATCGCGGGCCGCCTGCTCACCGCCTCCGGCACGCGAGCGATGGTCTCCCACAACGGGATCGTGGGCCACCAGGCGCGGCCCGCGCCAGCGTTCACCTACCCCTGGACCGGCGACACGACGCTCGTCATGCATTCCGACGGACTGAAGAACCAGTGGAAGCCCGAGACCTATCCCGGGATCCTCCGACGCGATCCCGCGCTGTTCGCCGGAGTGCTCTACCGTGATTGCGCCCGGGAGCGGGACGACACCACGGTGATCGTCTGCCGGCAGGGAGCGCCCGAATGACGAGCCACGTCGACACGCTGCTCCTCCGCGCCGACATCCGACACGAGCAGGACGTCGTGCTGATCCGCCAGCGTGCGCGCCACATCGCCATGCTCCTCGGCTTCGACTCCCAGGACCAGACGCGCGTCGCCACGAGCGTCTCCGAGATCGCGCGGAACGCCTTCGAGTACGCCGGTGGCGGGCGGGTGGGCTTCCTCGTGAGCGGCGGCGAGCGGCCTGCCTATCTCATCCGCATCGCGGACGATGGGCCGGGCATCACGAACATCGATGCCGTCCTCGAGGGACGCTACGAGTCGCCCACCGGGATGGGGCTCGGGCTGCTGGGCGCGCGCCGGCTCGTGGATCTCTTCGACATCCGCACCGGATCCGGCAGCGGCACGATCGTGACGCTCGGAAAGCGCATCCCGCCCGGCGCCGTGCCGCTGACCGAGGCGCGGCACGCCGAGATCGCGCGGCAGCTCCTCGCCGCCGCGCCGCATGATCCGGTGGCGGAGCTGCAGTCGAGAAATCACGAGCTGCTGCGCGCACTCGACGAGCTGCGCGCGCGGCAGAACGAGATCGAGCGCCTCAATGCCGAGCTGGCGGAGACGAACCGCGGCGTGCTGGCGCTCTACTCGGAGCTCGACGACCGCGCCGTGCAGCTCAGCCATATCTCCGAGCTCAAGTCGCGCTTTCTCTCCGGCATCAGTCACGAGCTCCGCACGCCGCTCAACGCCATCCACAACCTGACGCGGCTGCTCCTCGACCGGCTGGACGGCGAGCTCAGCGAGGAGCAGGAGCGCCAGGTCCGGATGATCCGGAGCGCCGCGACGACGCTGACCGAGATGGTCAACGATCTCCTCGACCTCGCCCGGATCGAGGCGGGCAAGAGCGTGCTCCGGCTCTCCGAGTTCTCCGTCGCCGAGCTCCTCGGCACCATCCGCGGCATGCTGCGCCCGCTGATCACGTCCGACGCCGTCGCGCTCGTCGTGGATCCCGCCGATCCGGCCTGGCGCCTCTACAGCGACGAGGGCCGGGTCTCCCAGGTGCTCCGGAACCTCGTATCGAACGCCGTCAAGTTCACCGAGCACGGCGAGATCCGGCTCACCGCCGAGTACGACGCGGCCGAGGATGCGTTCATCTTCGCCGTGCGTGACACGGGCATCGGGATTGCCCAGGAGCACATGGAAACGATCTTCGAGGAGTACGCCCAGGTGGATAGCCTGCTGCAGCGCCGCGCGACCGGCACCGGTCTCGGCCTCCCGCTCTCGCGCAAGCTCGCGGCATTGCTGGGCGGCACGCTGCGCGCGGAGAGCGAGCCGGGGAAGGGCTCGACGTTCCTCCTCGTCGTGCCGCGCGTCTGCCCGGATGCGGTCGATACCGAGGAGCAGCCGCGGACGGAGGTCGAGCGTGTCTGAGCGCGGGCAGCAGAGGGAGCCCACGCTCCTGGTGGTCGACGATACCGAGGCCAACCGCTACGCCGTCGTTCGCCATCTCCGCGCGAACGGATTCGAGGTGCGCGAAGCGTCGACGGGGCGCGATGCGCTGGCGCTGGTGGAGCGCGAAGCGCCCGACATGATCGTGCTCGACATCCGGCTGCCGGACGTGAGCGGCCTCGAAGTGGCGCGGCAGGTCCGGGCCAACCCGCGTACGGCCGCCATCCCCATCCTGCACATCTCCGCGAGCTTCACCGACTCGGTGAGCCTCGCGCGCGGCCTCGACAACGGCGCGGACGGCTACCTCACGCACCCGGTCGAGCCGATCGTCCTCCTCGCCACGATCCGAGGGCTGTTCCGGGCCCGTGCAGCCGAGCGCGAGGCGTTCGCGATGGCGCGCGACTGGCGGGCGACCTTCGACGCGATCGGCGAGGGCGTCTGCGTCACCGACGCGAGCGGGCTGATCACGCGGTGCAATCGGGCCTTCCTCGACCTCGTCGGCGGACGGGACAGCGACGCGTCCAGCTACATCACCGATCTGCTGCCCGGCGTGACGATCGCTCCCGCGGAGCCGTACGTGCAGGTACCGGGTGGTGGCAATGCCGCGCGCATCGAAGTGGGGGATCGCTGGCTGCGGGTGAGCACCATGCCGGTCACGGGCGAGGAGGAGGAGGAGCCGGCGGTCGTCTGCGTCGTCACCGACATCACGCGCGAGCGGCGCGCCGACGAGCGCGCGCGCCTCGCGATGCAGCTCGAGTCCACCGGGCGGCTCGCGGGCGGCGTGGCGCACGAGATCAACAACATGATGACGGTGATCCTCGCCAACGCGGAGTTCGCGATCCGCGGCCTCCCGCCCGGCGATCCGGTCCGGACCGACATCGAGAGCATTCACCAGGCGGCCACGCGGTCGGCCGAGGTGGCGCGCCAGCTCCTCACGTTCAGCCGCCGCCAGGTCGTGCGGCCGCGGGTGGTCGACGTCCATGCGCTGCTCCGGAAGTCGGAGGGCATGATCCGCCGGCTCCTCGGCGCCGACCGGCCGCTGCGGCTCCGCCTCGGCGGGAGCGACACGTGGGTCAACGTCGACCCGCTCGGGCTGGAGCAGGTCATCATCAACCTCGCGCTCAACGCGCGCGATGCGATGCCGCACGGCGGCGAGCTCATCGTGTCGACGTCGAACGTGCAGCTGGGCGACGAGATGTCGCGGCGACATCCCGAGATCGCGATCCGCCACGGGCGATATGTGCAGATCACCGTGCAGGACACCGGGCTCGGCATGGACCGCGACACGCTCAATCGCATCTTCGAGCCGTTCTTCACCACCAAGCGGGTCGGCGAGGGCACGGGCCTCGGCCTCGCGACGGTGTTCGGCATGGTGAAGCAGTCCGAGGGATACATCTGGGCGGACAGCGAAGTCGGCCACGGCTCGCTCTTCACGATCCAGCTGCCCGAGGCGGCGCCGGCCGTTCCGGAGAAGTCGGCGGGGATGTCCGGGGCGCGCATCCCGACACAGGGCGCCATACTCCTGGTCGAGGACGAGCCGCTGGTGCAGGGCCTCCTCAGCCGCGCTCTCGTCGAGGTCGGATATCGCTCGGAAGTGGCGACGGACGGAGAGGAGGCCCTCACCGTGCTCGAGCGCCTCGACGGGAAGATCTCGGCCGTGCTTTCCGATGTGGTGATGCCGGGAATGGGAG
>JAICNA010000213.1 GCA_025928955.1 Gemmatimonadales bacterium
CGCTCGAGGACGCGATCTACGCCATCAGCGGCGTGGACGGGCCGAAGTCCATCTGCACCGCCACCGACGGCCTCGCGCAGTGCCAGATCTTCTTCGACTTCGAGAAGCCGATCCAGCAGGCGAGCCAGGACATCCGCGACGCCATCTCCGCGAAGCGGGCCGACCTCCCGCCCGAGATGGAGGAGCCGATCCTCTCGCGCATCGATCCGGGCGACTTCCCGGTCATGACGCTCACGCTGACGTCGAGCACCGTCCCGGCCACGGTGCTCACGCGCCTCGCCGACCCGGGGGTCACGAAGTCGTTGCGCGCCATCACGGGCGTCGGCCAGGTCACGGTGGTCGGCGGGATCGAGCGCGAGCTGACGGTCGAGATCCGGCCGGAGGCGCTGCAGGCGGCGGGTCTCGGCGTTGCCGAGGTGGTGCAGGCGCTGCAGGCCCAGAACCTCGCGGCACCGGTGGGCCGCGTGACGGGCGGTCTCGAGGAGCGGTCGATCCGGCTGCGCGGCCGCCTCGAGCGCCCCGAGGACTTCGCCAACATCGCCGTCGCCGAGCGGAACGGCGAAATCATCCGCCTCGGCCAGGTGGCCACGGTCAAGGACGGCACCGAGGAACCGCGCACGCTCGCGCTCTTCAACGGGCGCGAGGCCGTCGGCATCGAGATCCTCAAGTCGAAGGGGTACAGCACCACGGCGGTGAGCGACAAGCTCCGCGCGGCGATCGCCGACGTGCAGGAGACGATGCCCGAGGGGGTGCGGCTCGAGATCGTGCAGGACGCGGGCGAGCGGGTGGACCAGGCCGTGACGAACGTGCAGGAGGCGCTCATCGAAGGCGCGCTCCTCACGGTGCTCGTCGTGTTCATGTTCCTCAACTCGTGGCGCTCGACGGTCATCACCGGCCTCGCGCTCCCGGTCTCGGTGCTCGCGTCGTTCATCGCCGTCTGGGCGTTCGGGTTCACGCTCAACACGATGTCGCTGCTCGGCCTCTCGCTCGCGATCGGCATCCTGATCGACGACGCGATCGTGGTGCGCGAGAACATCGTGCGCCACATCGAGATGGGGAAGGACCACTACGAGGCGTCGCGCGAGGGCACCGACGAGATCGGGCTCGCGGTGGCGGCCACGACCTTCTCGATCGTGGCGGTCTTCGTGCCCGTCGCATTCATGTACGGCGTAGCCGGGCAGTGGTTCAAGCCGTTCGCGCTCACGATCGCCTGCTCGGTGCTCGTCTCGCTCTTCGTCAGCTTCTCGCTCGACCCGATGCTCTCCGCCTACTGGGCCGATCCGCAGACGGAAGCGCACGAGCGGCGGAACCCGATCGCGCGGACGCTCGACCGGTTCAACAAGTGGTTCGACCGGCAGACGGATCGCTACGCGCGCCTCGTCGGCTGGGCGCTCGACCACCGCTGGACGATGGTCGCGCTCGCGGCGCTCGCCTTCTTCGGCGCGATCGGCCTGCAGGCTACGGTCGGCGGCGCGGGGTTCGTGCCTGTGAGCGACCGGAGCGAGGTCTTCTTCATTGTCGAAACGCCGCCGGGGTCGAGCCTCGAGTACACGCGGCTCAAGACCGAGGAGGCGGCCGCGCTCGCGCGGCAGCATCCGGAGGTGGCGTACACCTATACCGCGATCGGAACGCCGCTCCCGCTCCTGGTGCCCAGCGTGGACCAGGCGCAGGTGTACGTGCGGCTCATCCCCAAGGCGGAGCGGTCGATCAGCCAGGAGGAGCTGGGCCAGATCCTGCGCACCGAGACCGCGACGCTCGGCGGCGCCACCGTGTCGGTCTTCACGAGCGGCTTCGGCGGCGCGTTCAAGCAGATCCAGCTCCAGCTGAGCGGCGACGATCCGGTGGTGCTCACGCGCCTCGCGCAGCAGGCGGCGGAGCGGTTCCGCCAGATCCCCGGCGCGGTGGACGTCGGCCTCTCGACGCGCGGCGAGAAGCCGGAGCTCGAGGTCGAGCTGAATCGTGGGCTCGCGGGCTCGCTCGGCATCTCCGTCGGGCAGGTGGCCCAGGCGCTCCGTCCCGCGTTCGCGGGGATCGATGCGGGGGACTGGGTAGACCCGAGCGGCGAGACGCGGGACGTGGAGATCCGGCTCTCGCCGGAGGCACGCGAGCGCGCCACCGACCTCGAGCGGCTCCCGATCGTGGTGACCGGACCCACCGGCGAGCCGAACGCCGTGCCGCTCGGCCAGATCGCTTCGATCCGCCGCGGCTTCGGGCCGGCCCAGATCACGCACCTCAACCGCGAGGCGGTCGTGACCGTGCAGGCGAACGTCTCCGGGGCCTCGCTCAACGACGTGAAGTCGGCGATCGACCGCATCATGGCCGAGGAGATCACGCTGCCGCCGGGCTACACCGTGAGCTGGGGCGGGGAGGCGCGCGACCAGGCGGAAGTCTTCACGCGCATCTTCACGGCACTCGGTGCGGCCGTGATGCTCATGTACCTCATCCTCGTGATGCAGTTCGGGTCGTTCATCGACCCGCTCGCGATCCTCGTGTCGCTCCCGCTCTCGCTCATCGGCGTCGTCCTCGCGCTCATCATCACGGGCGACACGATGAACATCATGAGCATGATCGGGGTGATCCTGCTCATGGGCATCGTGGCGAAGAACGCGATCCTGCTGATCGACTTCGCGAAATGGGCGAGGGAGAAGGACGGCCTGCCGTTGCGGGAGGCGCTCATCGAGGCGGGTCGCATCCGGCTCCGCCCGATCATCATGACGACGGTGGCCCTCATCGCCGGCATGATCCCGGTGGCCCTCGGCACCGGCGAGGGCGCCGACTTCCGCGCGCCGCTTGGGCGAGCGGTGATCGGCGGGGTGATCACATCGACGCTGCTCACGCTGCTCGTGATCCCGACGGTCTACGAGATCTTCGACGAGTGGCGCGCCAGGGCGATCCGCCTCTTCAAGCGCGGGACTCGCAAGGCGCCGGTGCGCGTGGAGGAGGCCGAGTCCCGGGCGTAGGGTTGATTCTGAACCACGGAGGCGCGGAGACGCGGAGGGGCGCGCGGAGCGGAGGTGGTTGCGGGGCGGGGTGAACAGCGGCACACGAAAACACGAAAACGACGAAAAAACACCGTGCGCGTTCGGGCTTCGATGGCCGGGCGCGCATTTGTCATTTAGTGTTGGGCCTCCCGGAGTCGAGGGCTGACGGAGCCCTTTCGTGGTTTCGTGTGCTGCTGTTTGCTGGCCGGTTCAAGAGGACCGCTCCGCGGCTCGGCGCCTCCGTGGTTCACAGTCAAACGCTATCTTCCCGATGTGATTCATCTCTTTCTCATCGCAGGCCTGCTCGCCGGTGGACCGTGCGATGCATGGAATCCGGTCCATGGCGACCCCGGCCTCCATTGCATCGAGCTCGTGCCGCGTCCCGAGTTCGAATCGGCATCGGGAAGCGTGCGGCTCGTGCCGGCGCAGTCGCCGTTCGGGGTTGCGGTGACGCGGGACGGGATGCCGGTGCTCGACCTCGTCGTGCGCCTCGACGGGCTGCCGCGCGGACGGTACCTCGCGTGGGCCAGCGGCCCGCTGCTTTCGCCGCTGCTCCCCCTGGGCGAAGTCCGGAACGGTGAAACATCCCTCGGCCCCATCTCCCTCGACCGCTTCACGATCTTCATCACGCGCGACGACTCCGCCGCGTCCCCTGCGTCCGCCTTCCCGGGTCCCATCGTCCTGCGCGGCATGTCGCCGAGCAGCGTGCTCCAGCCGCACATCACCGTGCCGGCGCGCGCGCAGGCGCATGCGCACGGGTCCGGGTGGGAGATGCCCGCCCCGCATCCGTCGGCGCCGCTAATGACGCCGGGGCTCGAGGTGCTCGTGCCCGAGGCGACGGCGTGGCTTCCGGGGAGGGGCGTCGCCGCTGCATCGCTCCCGGCCGCCAGGCCGCGCGCA
>JAICNA010000038.1 GCA_025928955.1 Gemmatimonadales bacterium
CCCCCGAGGAGCGGTTCGATCGGCTCTACCGCCGAGTGATGCAGGCGGCCCGCACCGGGGACACCTCCGCGGCCGGACTCGCGCCGATGGCGCTCGGTGCCTACGAAATGCTCGACAGCGTGACGGCCGATCAGCGGTACCACGCCGCGCTCATCAAGCTCCACCTGGGCGATGCGGCGGGCGCCCGCGCGCTGGGCGACTCCATCCTCGCCCGGGATACGTCGCACCTGCTCGGCCATGTGGCCCGGGGCATGGCCTACCGGTGGGAACGGGATACCGTCCGGCTCAAGCCGGTGTACGATGCCTTCCGCCGGCACGCCGCGGCGGAGCTCGCGCGGGGGCGTCCGGAGTACACCGAGCATGGGATGATCCTGCAGGAGTTCAGGCAGGCGGCGGAGGGGCGGCCCGCGGCCGCGCGCGCACCGTGAACCCCCGTCAGGGACGTTCTCCGAGGGGGCCGGCAACGAAGGCGTTCACGAACGCCTCTGCTACCGGGGAGGTCATCAGGTCTCCGCTCCCGAGCTGAAACGGGGCGCTGAGCTGGTCGCTGTTCGTCAGCACGACGAACGTCAATCCCCGGCTCGGTTCCTTGATGATGAGCGACGAGTTGCCGGTCCAGTAGCCGTAATGCCATACCAGGGTGTGGCCACGTACGGTGCTGATGAACCAGCCGAGTCCGTATGGAAGCACCCGATTGTCGGCGCCGCGGGACGGCGTGTACGCGAGCGTGCGGGTGGCGGGGCGGAGGAACTGTCCGGCATCGAGCGCCGTGGAGTAGCGCGCAACCTCCCGCGCGGTCGACACGAGACCGGCGGCACTGCTGAACGACCTGGGATACGCGACCTGTACCGGGCGCCTGCGATTGTCGATGCCGTACCCGGTCGCCATCGCGGCGATGTCCGTCGCCCCATCGCGCCCCGATCCCGCCATCGCCACGGCATTGTCCGGGTTCGGGGCGGTCTCGCGTAGATCGAGAGGTCGGACGATCCGTTCCATTACCCGCGTCGCAAACGTCTCGCCCGTCGCGTGCTCGATCACCCGGTCGAGCAGGGCAAAGCGGGCGCCGTTGTAGCGGAACGCGGTGCCCGGAACGCCTTCGGAGGTATGCGACAGGAGGTGGCGCACCCGGATGACGCCGGGTCCCTCCAGCCTCAGTCCATAGTCCCCGATCGGATCGTCAAGGCCGACCAGTCCCGCCTCGACGAGCTGCATCACGATGGTCGATGCGAACGTCTTGGTGAGCGAAGCGAGATGGAACCGGGTCGCAGGCGTCACAGACCGTTGCGACGGAATGTCGGCGACGCCGAGCGACCCTTCCCAGACTACCGTGTCGTGCACCATGACGATCGCGGACATGCCCGGAATCGCCAATCGGGAGCGAAGACGGTCGAGCTGTGACTCGAACGCCGCGAGCGTGCGGGCCGGCGGCCCCGCGTCGAGGCTCGTCGACGCGGCGCATGCCCCGGCAGATATTGCGATCGCGCATGCAAGAAGACACCGGCGCATCTCGGCTCACTACTTTCGCAGGATCCTGTCCATCGGCCTGCCTTTCGCCAGCTCATCCACCAGCTTGTCCAGGTACCGGATCTTGCGCATCAGCGGATCCTCGATTTCCTCGATCCGGACGCCGCAGATGACGCCGGTGATCTTCGCGGCATTCGGGTGCAGGGCCGGCGCCTCGTCGAAGAACGTCTCGAAGTCCGTCCTTCGTTCGATCTGGTCCGCGAGCGCCGCCGGACTGTAGCCCGTCAACCAGCCGATGACTTCGTCCAGCTCCTGCCGGGTGCGCCCCTTGGCTTCCGCCTTGTGGACGTAGTGAGGATAGACGCTGGCGAAGGAAGTGGTGTAGATGCGGTGTTTCTTCATGGCGTCGGAGGGTGAAGGCTCGAGCAGGACTGCGGCGGCCATGAGCGAACGTCCAGCCAGCCGGGTGACTGATGAAAAGCGCGCAGACCGGGCGAGCGGACTGACGCGCCGGCCGCTCCGACCGGAGCAACCAACGCGCCCGCGGATCGGTCAGCCGCGCATGGCGCCTTCGGCCCGATGCGGCTTCCTCGCACGCGGAACGATCCCCACCTCCCGTGCTTTCCGCCGGAAACCGACACCATGATCGACCGGCAGGCCGTTCTCCGCCTGCCACTGATGCACCATTTCGTGCAGCAGCGTCTGCTCGACTTCGCTCCACGGATCCCGCCGCAGGTGATGGCGGTTGAACGCCATTTCCTCGATCGTGCCGGTCTCGCGATGAAGCGAAACTTCACCGAGCCGACGGCGCATGCGGCCGGAGATGCGGAACGGAATGGCGCCGAGCTGCCCCTCGAAGTGTATCAGGTTCAGCCGCGCGTGCGCATCAGTGAGGCGGGCGATCAACGGTGCGTCCCCCGGCGCGCTCCGGCGTGGGCGCGGGCGCCGCGGCCGCGAGGCTGTGAACCGATCGACGGGGAACTCGAGGAACTCGCGCCGGGCAGCGGCCCGAACCGCGCGGCGGGTATATGGCGCCAGGAAGCGTACGATGGCCCGCAGCACGGGCTCCGGCGCATGCACATAGCCGGCGTGGAGCCGGAGGATGCCCGCGCGAACGCTCAGCATCACGACGCGGTTCCGGTGGAGCCGCACCTCGCGGATCCCCTGGAGCCCGAGCGAGGCGAATCGTGCGGTCAGGGTGGCAGGATCGAGATCCGTCAATGCATGCGCGGGCAGAAGGGGCTGATCGATGGACGATCGATGCCGCAAGGTGCCGATCAATCTTCGGGTGGTGTGACCCGGGCATCGGGATCGTCGCCACCGGCCACCGAAACGACCGGCTCGGGAAGATGCCGCGGGAACGATGCGGTGTCGGCCGGGTTGAAGCGACACGTGGGGCGGTCCCAGCTGAAATGCTGCACCTGGATCGAATCGGCGTCGATTTCCACCATGTTGAACACCGAGGCGCGCCTGCCTCGCGTGCGCGATGACTGGGTGCTCGACGTGCTGATCGTGAGGCGGCCATCGAGCTGCTCGGCGCCTTCCTGATGGTCATGGCCGCACAGCACGAGGTCGGCGCCGGTTGCGGAGAGGCGCCGCTGGGCGTCCTCCGGATCGGCGAGCCCCATGCGCCGCGAGATCGCACCCGGGAGGACGTTGTGGTGCATGACCACCACCCGTGCCGCGCCCGGTTTCGCGCGGTCGAAGATCGCCTTGAGGCGGTCGGTCTCGCTCACCGGCAGGTGCCCCTTCACGGCGATGTCGCGCAGGTTCCACGTGAGCGAACCCCTCGACACCCCGTGCGCCGACAGCGCACCGGCGATCACCGCCCCCTCGACCTCGAGGGTCGGCGTCAGTTCGTCGCCGAACCACTGGCGGTACTTCCGGAAGAGCGGCCTGGTGCCGCGGATGCCGAATGGGCTCGCCCACCACTGCACGTCGTGATTGCCCGGCACGGTGAGCGTCGGCGCGATCTGGCTCATCCGCCGCATGAGCGCGTGCGCCGCCTGAAACTCGCCATGGCGCGCGCGCTGTGTCAGGTCCCCGGACAGCACGACGGCGTCCGGCTCGAGCTTCGGCGCGAAGAGCTCGATCTGTTCCAGCTGATCGAGCTGCGCGTCCACGCCGAAGTGGACGTCGGAAAGGTGCAGGATGCGGACGGTCGTCACCAGACGACGCGCACCCGGTAGGTCACCACCGACTGGCCGCGGGCGGGAACGGTCACGCGGAACCGCGTGAGATGCGCGCTCAGCCGCTCCGGCGGCACGGAGCTCGTGAGGATCGACCATTCGCCGCCACGGCGCTCGTGGACATCCACCACGCGCGCGCTGTCGGTGGCGTTCGTGATCGTGACGCGGAACGTCGCCTCGGCGCGCGTCCGCCAGCCGGCGCGCGTGCTGTCGCGCCGCGTGATGTATTCGGTCTGGATCCGCCGGGCGGTGATGTCGAATGCCGTGCCGGTGCTGAGGCGCAGGTCCTCGCCCGGGGCGGTATGGCCCATCCCCGCCTCGCCGATCAGCTGCAGCTGCCCGCTCGAGTCCGCCTCGTACACGCGTGCGACCCCCGCCGGGAGCGGGCGATCCCCGAACTCGCTCTCGCGCGGCCGGCGGATATGGTAGCTGACCTCGACCGGAACCTCCCCCTCCTCCGGTTGCTGCGGCAGGTAGCCCCAATAGGGGATAAACCCCGAGATCACGTAGTTCTTCTCGAACGCGACGTTCATCGGCTCGAACAGCGCCACGGCCGTCGCCTGGCCCGGAAGAATGGTCTGCGGTCCGGGCAGGGTGTAGAGGTGTACGTCGCCGATGCTCTGCTGTCCGACGGCGTTTCCGACGGCCGCGGCATCCTGCGCCATGAGCCGCTCCCGGCGGGCCATCACCGGCATCGGCGCCGCCGCGCGCCCCACGTCACCGGCGATCAGCTGGACCTGGGCGTCTGTCGCGCGAATCGATTCCGAGTTGATCACGGCGCTTCCACTCACGCGGGCGGTGCGTCCGAGCACGATGCTGTAGGCCGCCTGCCAGCTGGCGCCCCAGCCGAACCAGCCGAGGCCGAGGCGGTCGCGCGCCGCCGAGCTCTCGAGCGCCAGCGTGACCGACGGCTCGGCGAGCACGAGGTCGGCGGGGTAGAGGGGCTGCCCCGGCATCGAGAAGGCGATGCGCCCGCCCGGCATCTCGAGCCGGAGCGGATCGACGCCGAGCACGAGCGCGCTCACCGTGTCGTCCACGGCGCGTCCGCCGTCGGTGCGGGTCCCGGTCCGGAAGACGAGCCGCTTCCCGACCGAGCGGCGGAGCACCGCCTCCTCGTGCACCGCGGCATCGTAGACCGCGCGTTCGATCGCGACGGCGGTATCGAGCGCGAAGATCGTCGACGGGTCGGCGTTCCCGATGCCGACCGTCGGGGTCGAGGCGCCGCGAGGTACCGCGACCGGAAAGGTGCGGCGCACGAGGACGCGGCCGTCGGGGTAGATGGTCAGGCCGGTCTGGGCGGTGAGGGGGGCGAGCGCCCCGGCCAGCGGGAGGATCGCCGCCAGGGCGATCAGCGTGTTCTTCAAGGTCGACATTCGGATTCCTGTCGCCGTCACCCGCGGAGGTGCTCCAGGGCCACCTTCTTCGCGACACGGCGCACGATCAGGTACACGACGACGACGCAGATTGCCGCCCACATGCGGGCGGTCGGCGTCGGGGGGATGCGCAGGGAGACGTACGCTGCTGCCAGCGCCGTCACCGCCAGGGAGATGAGTCTGGCCACCCGATTTGCACGCGCCGTCGTGACCTTGAGACAATCCCTGCAGAGCTCGCCGAAGGCGAGGCCCGGCGTGAAGCTGCCGCACCGGGCGCAGGGGACTTCAGCGAACCCGCTTGGCAACCGCATCGCCGAACTCGCGCGTCGATGCCGTGCCGCCCAGGTCCCGGGTGCGGATCCCGTCCTCCACGATCGTGGACCGGATGGCGGTGCGAAGGCGGCGGCCCGCGTCACCCTCGCCGATATGATCGAGCATCATCGCCGCCGCGAGCATCTGCGCGGAGGGATTGGCGACCCCCTTCCCCGCGATGTCCGGCGCGCTCCCGTGCACGGCCTCGAAGATCGCCGCCGCCGTGCCGATGTTGGCCCCGGGCGCGAGGCCCAGCCCGCCGACGAGTCCCGAGACTTCGTCGCTCAGGATGTCCCCGAACATGTTGGTCGTGACGATCACGTCGAACTGCTCGGGCCGGAGCACGAGCTGCATCGCCGCGTTGTCCACGATCATGTCCCCGAACTCGACCCGCCCCGCGAACTCCCCGGCGATCTTCTGGCCGACTTCCAGGAAGAGCCCGCTCACCATCTTGAGGATGTTCGCCTTGTGGACGACGGTGACCTTCTTCCGCCCGTTCCGCACGGCGTAGTCGAACGCATAGCGCACGATCCGCTCGCACCCGACCCGGGTCACGATCGCCACCGACTCCGCCACCGCACGCGGATCGTTCCCCACCGGGACGAAGTGCTCGACGCCCACGTAGAGTCCCTCGAGGTTCTCGCGGATGAGGACGATGTCGATTCCATCATACCGGCCGCCGGGGACGATCGTGTACGCGGGCCGGACGTTCGCGTAGAGCTCGAATTCCTTGCGGAGGCCCACGTTCACCGAACGGAAGCCGGAGCCGACCGGCGTGGTGAGCGGCCCCTTCAGGGCGAGCCGGGTGCGGCGGATGCTCTCGAGCGTCGCGCGCGGGAGGGGGTCGCCGCCCTTCTCGACCGCCGCCATCCCGCCGAGCTGCTCGTCCCAGGTGAAGGCGACACCGGTCGCCTCGAGCACGGCGACGGTGGCGGCGGTGATCTCGGGACCGATCCCATCGCCGGGAATGAGTGTGACGTCGTACGCCATGGATTACTGGGGAAAGACGGTGGCGAGGGCGGCGGTGAGTGCCTCGTCGGGGCCGGCGCCGGTGCCGTGCGCCTGCGAGCGCCAGACGATGGTGTTCCGCCGCGTGTCCACCAGGACGAGCGCGAGGTCGGCGCGCACCTGGTTCGCCTCGTCGCGGCTGAAGCCGAGTGCAGCGGGCACGAAGACCATGCGTCCGCCCGAGAGCGCCACGAGCTTCCGGAGATTGGCCCCGAGCGCGTCGGGAACCTGCTCGAGCTTCGGCGAGCGGAGCATCGCCTGCCCGTACGTGCCGGGATCGGAAAGCATCCCCGGCGCGCGGCGTGCGATCCGCCGGAGCTCGTTCGGCGGGATCCACGTGATTTCCGGTGCCCGCATCTGGAAGAGCTCGGCGATCAGGGAGTCGCTGCGGGAAAGCGCCGCCGCGCGGCCGCGGTAGGGGGCGTAACTGGTGTCCCGCTCGACCGAGGTATCGGCCACGACCATCGTGATCGGGAGGAGCGCCACCTGCTGACCGGACAGGGGGACGACGGAGAGCGCGTTGTTGTCGAACTTCTCGGGCTTCGGCTGCCGGTCCTGCTGTGCCGACGCCCGCCCGCAGCCCACGGTAAGCGCCAGGGCTGACGCCGTAACGCAGAGGTTCAGGATCTGTCGGGAAATAGGTCGGTCCGGGTAGGGGTGAGTTGGGGGAAAGATAGCGGGAGAGCGGGAGAGCGGGAAAGCGGGAGGCGTGCCGGGAAGAGGTGGGATTCCGGGTATTCGCGCCCGGCTCCCGCTCTCCGGCTCTCCCGCTCTACTCAACCGACAATCCTCCATCCACGACGATCGTCTGCCCGGTTATGTGGCGCGCCGCGTCGGAGCAGAGGAAGGAAATGACGCGCGCGACGTCTTCGGGCTCGGCAATGCGTCCGAGGACGGAGTGCTTGCGGGCGCGCTCGATGACCTCGGGAGGAAGCATCGCCATCCGCTCGGTCCGGATGAAGCCGGGCGCGACGGCGTTGACGTTGACGTTGGCCGGGCCCAGCTCGACGGCGGCCGCGCGCGTAAGGCCGAGGAGCGCGGCCTTGCTCGCCGCGTAGTTGCTCACGCCGAAGCCCGGCCGCTCCGCCTGGTGCGCGCTCACGTTCACGATCTTCCCGAAGTGCTGCTCGCGGAAGATCGGCGAGACCGCGCGGATGCAGTTGAACGTGCCCGTCACGTTCGTGTCGAGCACCTCCGCCCACGCGGCATCGGTCAGGCGCCAGAGGGCGCCGTCGTTCGCGATGCCGGCGTTGTTGATCAGGTAATGGATCGTGCCGAACTTCGCCTTCACCTCCTCGATGAAGCGATTCACGGCGGCCGGATCGCGCACATCGCACTTCACGGCCAGGACACCCGGTCCCATCGCGGCGAGCGATGTCTCGGTGAGGAGCGCCTGCTCGCTCACGTCGCGCCCCGGCATGTTCACGTAGCAGAAGGCGACCCGGCAGCCGAGCCGGGCAAATTCGTGGGAGATCGTGGCCCCGAGCCCCGTCGCCCCGCCGGTGACGACCGCGACCTTCCCGCGGAACCCGGGGGGAATCTCCTGGGGCTTCGGCTCCGGCTCCGCGAGCATCGAGCCCGACGGGCGCGCGGGACGCGCCTCCCATTCGGGCCGCTCGCCGTAGCCGAAGAAGGGGGATGACATGGGGTTCCAACGTACGGCTGGGGGAAAGGGGGGGCAAGGCGCAGAAGCCTCTCGCGGAGCCGAAAGCTGCCGCACCACCCTGCCCGTCAGAGCCCTCGCGCGCCTGCCACCGCCTTCCAGACCCAGTAGACCGGAACCCCTGCCATCAGAAGTCCGAACGTGAGGCCCGTCGCCGCCGGCGTCTCGATGAGCGCGTTCGCCATGAGCAGGATCCCCATGACGATGAAGAATGCGGGAACGACGGGATACCCCCACACACGGTAGGGGCGCTCGAGCGCCGGACGCTTGCGGCGGAGCACGAAGACACCGGCCACCGCGAGCGTATAGAACGGCCAGAGCCCGAGCACGAACTGGTTCGCGAGCCGTTGGAAATCGCCGACGAAGATGAACGCGACCGCGAGGAGACCCACGATCCAGGTGGCCACCGACGGCGTCTGGAACCGCGGCGAGATACGACCGACGACCTGGAAGAACAGGCCACGGTCGGCCATCGCGTACTGGGTTCGCGGATAGACGAGCGCGGAGCCGGCGACACAGCCGAAGGTCGAGATCATGACGAGCACCGCGGCGATCGATCCCGCGGCATCGCCCAGCAGTGGAATCCGCTCGGCGGCATCGGCGGCGACGAGGGGCGAGCGGGCCAGCTCGTCCACGGGCAGGAGGTAGAGATACGCCGCATTGACCGCGACGTAGATGAGCGCGATGAGCGAGACGGCGAGGGTCATCCCCCGTGCGATGTTGCGCGCGGGATCCTTCACTTCCCCCGCGAGGCGCAGCCCGTCGCCCCAGCCATCATAGGTGAACATCACGGCGAGCAGCGCCGTGAGAAACCCGCCGAGGCCGATCCCCGGGCTCCAGAGCGGTGCGAGGTTTGCGGCGCTTCCGCGACCGATCGTCACCGCGAGCACGACGAGCAGGGTGAGCCCGGCGTACTTCGCGTAGGTCGACGCGCCGGCCACCGCTGCGGCGAGGCGCACGCCACGGTAGGCGAGGAAGGTGCAGAGCAGCACGACTACCGCCGCGGCGATCCGGACCCCGGTCGCCGACAGGGGAACGAAATACGCGAAGTACTGCGCGCAGATGAACGACACGGAGCCGAGGCCCGACGGTGCGATCACGATGAGCTCCGCCCACCCGTACGCGAACGCCGGCACGGGTCCCCACGCCTCGGCAAGGGTGACGAAGTATCCGCCCGATCGCGGAAAGGCGGCGCCCAGCTCGGCGAGGCTCAGCGCCCCGGCGAGCGCCATCATGCCGCCGAGCACCCAGATGCCGAGAATGGCGCCGGGGCTGCGCAATTCCGCGGCGATGCCGGCCGGAACGCCGAAGATGCCGCTGCCGATCGTGAGGCTGATGAGAACCGCGACGAGTGCCGGCAGGCCCAGGGTGCGCGGCAGGCGTTCGCCCCAGGTATCGCGGGATTCGGTCAGGGCTGGCTCCGGAGAAGATCGGGAATGCTACGGCGGACCACCAGGCTACGATAGGCTCGGCACGTGCTCAACGCCGGCGTGCGTCACCGGGCTCCTGCCGTCTCAGCCGATCGGCCCCCCTCGCAGCCACCATCCACGCGACCAATGCGGCCGAGATGCCGACCGCTGATGCGACAAGGGCCGGGCGCCCCCCGGCCCGCTCGTAGATGAGCCCGAAGCCAAGCGCCGCCGGCAGTGCGGCGAGCCCGGAGACGGCGTGATACCCCCCGAACCCGCGTCCGGTGCGGCGGGGGCTCAGCGCCGCGACGAGGCTCCGCTCCGCCGACTCGGTGAGCCCCGCGACGAGCCCGAAGGCGAGGAACACACCGGCGGCAACCGCCGCGCTG
This sequence comes from Gemmatimonadales bacterium, assembly GCA_025928955.1. Classification (GTDB taxonomy): domain Bacteria; phylum Gemmatimonadota; class Gemmatimonadetes; order Gemmatimonadales; family GWC2-71-9; genus CAMLLJ01. The sequence continues at coordinate 9,808 of JAICNA010000038.1, forward strand.
CTCGCGAGCGCGAGTCCCGCCATGACCGCGGCGGCGAGCACTCCTCCGGCGGCGACGAGGAGTCGCGGCCCGAACCGATCGGCGAGCCGCCCGCCGGGATAGCTCGCGGCACTCCGCACCACATGCAACGCACCCCAGAGGAGTGGCAGCGTCGCGATCGCGACGCCAAGCTCCTGGAGCCGGAGCAGGAGGAGCGCCTCAGGCAGCCGTGTGAGCAGGAGGGCCGCCAGTGCGACGACGGGCCCCCAGTACACTCGACCGGTCGCATCCCGGGCGGGCGGAGCCTCGACGGGCGCGGCGGCACGGGGTCGCCCGCCGCGGAGCAGCGCGGCGAGCACGGCAAGCGCGATGAGCCCCGGCACCGCGCTCCATCTGATGACCGACGACACCGCCATCCCGCCACTCAGCAGGAACCAGGCAACCAGTGCACCGATGACGGCACCGAGGTGGTCCGCTGCCCGGTGGAAGCCGTACGCGGCGCCGCGCGAGCCGAGTGGCGTGAGGTCGGCGATGAACGCATCGCGCGGCGGTGTCCGAAGCCCCTTCCCCACGCGATCCACGACGCGGAGGCCGACGACCTGCCATGCGGCACCAGCCAGCGAGATGACGGGTCGGATCAGCACCGCGAGCAGGTAGCCGCCGAAGATGAGTGGCGCGCGCCACCCGGGCCGATCCGAAGTGCGGCCGCTCCACCACTTCACCAGCGCGGCGGTGAGGTCCGCAGCGCCGTCGAGCGCGCCGAGCGCAAGCGCGCCCCCACCGAGCCGGGACACGAAGGCGGGCAGCAACGGGTAGACCATCTCGCTGGCGAAGTCGTTGAAGAACGAGACCACCGCGAGCGCCCGCACGCCGCCGGGAACCCGACCGCTCAAGCGCAGCTCACGGGACGAAGACCTCGAGCGCGAGGGGCAGCGTCGAGAACGTCGCGGGCGTCTTCCCGATCAGCTCGCCATCGGCATCGATCCGGTGCGGCTCGGGCGTTTCGATCCGGACGGTGCGCGAGGTGATCGCCTGCACATCCGCCTTGTCCCCATGACTTCCGCGCTTCAGTGCCGGCAGGAGCCCGAGCAGGCGCCACCACGGAACGGCCTCGATCGCATAACAGTCGAGGAGGGCGTCGTCCGGCCGCGCCGCTTCGGACACCGTGAGCGCCGCGCCGTAGTGCCGCCCGTTTCCGATCATGATCTGGATGGCGCGCAGGCGACGCGATCCCGCGTCATGGTGGATCTCCGCCTCGAAGGGATCGAGCTTCGAGAGCGCGCGCAGCGCCGCGACACCATAGGCGAGCGGACCCCAGCGCCGCTTGCTCGCGTCGCTCAGCTCCTTCGTGATGCGGACGCTGAGGCCGATGCTCGCGGTCGTGAGGAAGTGGCGGTCGCCGACCTGGCCCACGTCGATCTGCCGGGTTTGGCCGGCTGCGATCACCGCCGCTGCATCGGCGAGCTCCGTCGGGATGCCGAGGGTTCGCGCCGTATTATTCGCGGTGCCCAGCGGAAGAATCCCGAGCGGAAGGCGCGTTTCGAGCAGCGATGCGAGTGCGGCGTTGATCGTCCCGTCGCCGCCACCGAGCACGATCAGGTCCACATCGCCGGCGTGTCGGCGGACGTGCTCCGCGATCTCCGTCGAATTGGCGATGGACTCGACGACGAGGTCCACCCCCGAGCCACGCAGCACGTCGCTCGCGGCCTGAACCCCCTCCGCTCCGCGCCTCGCCTTCGGATTGGCGAGCAGGAGTGCCCGGCGCCGTGCTGCCATCTGTGTCCCCGCCCGCATGGGTAGATTGGTCGAGAGGTTCGAGTCCCGGATCCCGAACACGAGCCTCGGCACCATGATCCCGAGACCCAGGCCGGCATGCCCGTCGAAAAGCCCGCGTTCCAGGAGACGAACCTCTGGTCCACCCCGATCCGGGACCTCGGACTCACCATTGCCGGGACCCGGCTGGAGCCGGTGATTGCCCAGTTCGAGCGGGAGCTCGCGCTGGCCGGGATCCGGCGGCTCCGTCCGAGGTTCTATCTCTCGACGGAGTGGGGGGTGCCGTTCGAGACGGTGGCGATCGCCATTCCCTTCTATCTCGCGAGCCCCGAGCTCACCGCCATGCATGCCGATCAGGTCGGCGTCGTGGAGGGCTTCGACCCCGAGGACATCCTCCGCTACCTGCGCCACGAGATGGGCCACGTGGTCAACTACGCCTATTGCCTCTACGACACCGAGGAATGGGTGAAGCTTTTCGGCTCGATCACGCAGCCCTACGAGGAAGAGTATACCCCCGAGCCGTTCAGCCGCCGTCACGTCCGTCACCTTCCGGGATGGTACGCGCAGAAGCACCCGGACGAGGATTGGGCGGAGACCTTCGCCGTCTGGATGACGCCGGGGCTCGACTGGCGAGCCGAATACGCGCCCTGGCCGGTCGCGCGGGCAAAGCTCGCCTACTGCGACCGGATCATGCACGACCTCGCGGACCGCGAGCCGGAAGTGACGGACGACGAGCTGGACGAGGATGTGGGGGAGATCGACTACTCGCTCGCGGAGTTCTACGACGAGACGCCGAGTGGCGGGGACGACATGCCGCCCGGCTTCGACGGCGCACTCCGGGCGATCTTCGACGACCTCTCCCGCGGCGCGGCGAACGGGAGCGAGCTGCTGCCGGCGGCAGGCCTCTTCGCCCGGCTCGAGCGCGACCTGATGGGGAACGTGTTCCGCTGGACCGGCCACTTCCCGGAGCGCACGCGTCAGCTGGTCCGCCATCTCGCCGAGCGCGCGACGACACTGGAGCAGGGCTATCCGGCAGCGCGCGAACGGCAGGCGGAAGTAGCGGTGACGACCTTCGTGACGGCGCTGGCGATGAACCACGTGCACCGGGGGAGCTACCTGCCGTAGGCGGTCGAGAAGCGGTCAAAGAGCGGTCAGGAAGCGGTCGAACAGCGGTCGAAAAGCGGTCGCTGAATCCAGGCGACTCAACTCTCCGACCGCTGTCCGACCGCTCTCTGACCGCTTTACGACCGCTTTACGACCGCTTTACGACCGCTGCCCGACCGCCTACCTCCCGTACCGCTCGATCGCCGCTTCCACGATCCGCCCGATCAGCGTCTCGTAATCGATGCCCGCCGCTTCCGCCGCCATGGCGAACTCCGAGGTCTTCTCGAGATAACAGCTCGCGTTCACTTCGAGGACGTAGATCTCGCCGGTCCCGGTGAGGCGAAGGTCCACGCGGCCGTAGTCCCGCACGCGAAGCGCGCGATAGGCATCCACCGAGACCTTCTGCAGCTTGGCGCGAAGCTCGTCCGGGATGTCCGCGATGACCGAGTTCGTGCCCTTGTATTCCTTGCTTCCCTCATTCCACTTGGCGCGGCTGTCGAGCACCTTGGGCTGGCCCTCGGGAAAGCCGGTGAAATCGACCTCGACCGGTGGCAGGACCTCCGGCCGCAGGTTCCCCAGCACGCCGACGTAGAACTCCCGCCCCTCGATGTACTCCTCGGCGAGCGCGGAGTCCTCCACATCCCGGTGGATCGCGGCGACCTGCTTCATGAGGGCGCCGGTATCGTGCACCAGCGATTTGCCGCCGATGCCGATGGACGAATCGGCGCGGAGCGGCTTCACGAAGAGCGGCATGCGGAGGTTCCCGCCGGTCTCGAAATCGGCCGCCTGCGAGAAGACCGCGTAGCGGGGATACAGGATCCCCTCGTAGTCGAGGAGCTTCTTGCTGAGTCCCTTGTCCTGGCTCAGGTAGAGCTCGCCCGGGCCGCTTCCCGTGTACTTGAGGCCCTGCGTCTCGAGCACGGCGGCGACCAGCATGTCCCCGATCACGCTGTCACCGAACATCTCGGCCATGTTGAAGACGAGGTCGGGCTTCCGACGGGACAACCGGTCGATGAGCTGCTTCACGTCGCGGTAGACCGGCACGACCGATACCTGGTGGCCGAGCTTCCGGAGCGCGCGCGCCACCTGCGGCACGACCTCATCGAGGTCCTTCGCGGTGACCTTTTCCTGCTCGACCGATGTGAGAACGGTGATCTTCATTCGTCGAGTCCCATGCCCCAGCGGGCAAGCGAGACCGGCAATCCGCCGTACGAGAGCAGCTCGGTGTGGAAATCCCGCGGGGAGTAGGATGCGCCGCTGCGGGCGCGATACGCATCGCGCAACGAAAGAATCTCTCGCCGCCCGACGGCATAGGCAAGCTGGTAGGTCGGCATTGCGCAGTAACGCCGGACCTCGGCCTCGGCGCTGCTCCGCTCCATCGGCATGCTCTCGAGGAGCTGGTCGACGGCGTCGGCCGGTGCGAGGCCACGCGTGTGGAGGCCGATGTCCACCACGATCCGCCGCGCGCGCCAGAGCAGGTTGACGAGGTGGAAGAGCCGCGCCTCGGGAGTCCGGAAGAATCCTTCCTCTTCCATCAGCGTCTCTGCATAGAGCGCCCATCCCTCGACCATCACCGGCGTCCACAGGTGACGGCGGACCGGCGACGGCAGCGCCTGCGCGGTCCCCATCTGCATGTGATGCCCTGGAAAGGCCTCGTGCGCCACGAGCGATGCGAGTTCGTGGACGCAATGTCCCGACCGCCGCGGTCCGATCGGGGCGCCGTTCGGTACCGTCACGTAGAACAGGCCGGGACCGCCGATCTCGACGGGCGGGCGCGAATAGGCGGCGAAGGGCACCAGCGACGCGAGGAACGACGGTGTCGGCGTGACCTCGAGCGGCACGGCGGGGAGCGTCATGAGCTCCCGGCTGTCGATGTGCGCGCGGGCTCGCTCGACTTCCGCCTCGTACGCCGCGGGGAGATCCCCCGTGACGACGTCCTCCCGGAGCCGCTCGACCACTTCGCGCCAGGGCCGCGTCGGATCCACGCCCCGCGCCGCGGCGGCCACGGCCGCCTCGGTGTCCTCGAGGAGATGCATGCCGTAGCGCCAGAGCTCGCCTGCGCCGCCGCGGAGGGCGTGTTCGTGATGAAGCCGGCGGGCGAACTGCTCGTCGCCCACTGCAAAGGCGTGGGGATCGTCCGCCGGAAGGATCTCGGCGCCAAGCGCGCGGCCATAGGCGGTGAGTGCCACGAGCGCTTCGGCCGCCGCCGCGTTGAGCGATTCCGCGAGATCGGGTGCCGCGCGGCCGAAGACGCCGGCCGCCTGGGCGATCAGCTCACCGCCGCCGCCGAGTGCCGCGAGCGCGGCGTCGACGAATACCGCCGGGGGCTCGCGGAGCGTCGCGCGCGCCGCCTCCAGGAACTTCGGCGCGGCCCGCAGGCGCTCGAGCGCGGCTGGTGCGCGCGGCGCCGGATCCCCTGCGCGGGCAAGGAGAGCGTAGACCCCCTCGAAGAGATGCGTGAGCCAGAAGCTGGGGTTCCGGACGTGCGGACGCTCGTGCTCGAAGCGGAAGAGCAGCGTGCGGATATCGTCGAGGAGCGCGGTGCGATCGATCTCCTCGCCGAGCCCGTCGACGTCGATCTCCTCGGCTGCGCCCGCGATCGATCGGAACGCCGCGAGATGCGCTCGCATCGACTCCGTATCGAAGGTGCCGAGGCGTGCGTCATGCGTGACGGCGCCGGCGAGACTCCCGTCCGACGGATTGAAATGCCACTTGAGGTCGAGGTAGGAACGGCAGAGGTCGCCGACCACCGGCATCAGCGAGCCGACCCGCGGCCGTACCGGTCTTCGAGTCGCACGAGGTCGTCGAGCTCGGGCGTGGACGCCTCGAGCACGTCGCTGTCCTGGACGGCTTCGATCTGGTGCACGAGCAGTGGCGGTATGTGCACGCTCTCGCCGGCCCTGAATGCGCGCGACACGAGCTGGTCACCCTCGCGGGTCCGGAGGATCAGCTCGCCCGAGAGCACGTGCATCGTCTCGTCCTTGCGGTTGTGATACTGCAGGCTGAGCACGTGACCCGCCTTTACGTGCAGGACCTTCCCGACGTAACGGTCGGTCCGGGCCCAGATCAGCTCGTGGCCCCACGGTTTTTCCACCCGGTACGGTACGTCGGACATCATCCCTCCGCAAAGGTAAGCGCGAACGACGACGGCGTCGTGACGCAGGCGCGGACACAGAGCCCGCAGCCGACACACCCCTCGCGCCGGATCACCGGACGGCCAGCGTCGTCGATGGCGAGTGCGGTCTCCCCGACCGGGCAGGCGCCGGCGCACACGCCGCACGCAGTGCCGTGAAAGGCGATGCACCGCTCCGGGTGCAGCGTCAGCTCCGCGAGACGGTAGCCCGCCCAGCCGGCGAGCGGCGGCAGGAGCGCGCCGGTCGGGCACGCCGCCGCGCACGGCATGTCCGGACAGACGGTGCACGGCTGGACCGCCGCATCGAGGTGCGGCGTACCGGCGGCGAGCCCGCCATCACTCCGCACCGTCATGATCGCATGTGGCGGGCAGGCCTCGGCGCACGCGCCGCAGCGGGTGCAAGCGGCGAGGAAGCCGATCTCCGGCAGCGCGCCCGGCGGCCGCTGATAGCGCCTGGCCACCATGCGCTGCTCGGTGCGCTCCATCATGTTGCCCGCCCACTTCTGGAAAGCGGAGCGGAAGAGGGAGCGGCGATCCGACGGGCCGCCGTCGATCATCCCGGTTCCTGCACCGGCCGGTGCCTCACAGAGCCGGCTGGAAGCTGAAGGTCCATCGGAATCCCAGTTCGTCCCCGCCGTCCTTCACGTCGTGCGCAAGGTCGCCGCGGTGTACCCAGAGTGGAAAGTCCACGCGCGTGGCGAAGCGGAGGGTGCCGATGCGGTGATCCGCGCGGAGCCCGATCCCCGCGTCAGCGATGAACCGGATCGGCTCGGCCCGAACGACGGCCCCGTCGTTGATCGTGTGGCCCGCATCGCCGAACGTGGCGACCGCGACGCGATTGAACAGCGCGCCGCTGGGCCGCACGCGGATCACGCGCTCCAGCTCGATGTTCGCGGCGACGACGCCTTCGCTCGACAGCCGCGGATCGAGCCCGCGGATACCCGCGCCGCCGGGCGCATGGTAGAAGATGTCGGGACGCACGAAGAGCGCTCCGCGCGACCGCAGGAACGGGTTCGCGAGCTGCTCGTAGGGGTCCGCGCCAGCCAGGTAGATCTGTCGCTGCTTCGCGGTGGCGCCGTCGCCGATCGTGCTCCCTGCAAGGACTCGCAATGCCAGCGTCATGCGCTGGCCGAGCGCCCTGCGAGCCGAGGCCCGACCGATCACCCGCCCGAAGAAGGGACGGAGATCAGCGCGGCCGGTAGCCGCCTCGAGCCCATCCGCCGCGTACGCCAGCCCGGCGCCGAGCGACAGGTCCGCGCCGAGGGTCCAGCTTCCGGCCCGGTTCGCGATTCCGTGCGTGAGCGTGAGCTCCGTCGTTCCGACGTCCTCGTAATACCCCGGGTCGAGATAGGCGTCGTCGTGGATGCCGGTCCATGCAAGCGAGATGCCGCGCCGGCGCATGGCGCCGAACGAGAAATGGTCGCGCCGGGCATGCTCGAGACCGAGCCGCGCGCCATGCCGCCCCTCGAGGCGAAATCCCTCGAACACGGTGCCGAGGTTGGTTGCCCGGAGCCAGGTCGGATTGCGAAGGCGGGCGTGGAAGTCGAGGTCCTCCGCCTCGAGTCCGGTGTCGCTCTCCCAGCCGGTCCCGTAACTCAGCGTGCCGTCGAAGAGATCGAAGCGGCCCAGGTAGTTCTCGCGCCGGCGGACGCCGACCGTCACCCCGCCCGCATCGTTGTACCAGGCGGCAGGCGAGTATCCCACGGCCTTCGCATCGCGGTGCGCGCGCCGATTCACGTACGTATCGAGGTAATGGCGCTTCGGCTCGTCGCGGCGCAGAACGGCAAGGCCGCCGAACGTACGCCGGTTGTTGAGCATGTTCCAGTCGTGCGTGCGGAGGCGCGGGTCGAGCAGCACCCGGGTCGGCCGCGCCGCCGTCTCGACCTCGACCCATTCGCTCGCCGCGAGCCCTGCCGCCCGCACGACGGCCGTGTCTCCTCCCGTGACCACCGCCACGTCCACCGGCATTCTGCCTTCGGCCTTGCGCACTACCTCGACGCGCGTACGCCAGCGTCCATCGCTCCGGCGCGCGCGCTCCACCCGGCCGAGGGCGTAGTCGTACAGCGGAGTCCCATGCAGGAACTGACCGAAGAAGGTCGAGAGGTCGAGGCCCGAGACCTCCTCGGCAACATCCCGGAACGCCGCCTCGTCCACATGCCTGAGCCGCCACCGTTCGTAGAACGTGCGGAGGATCCGCCGCATCGTGTCGTCGCCGACGATGTAGCGGAGCTGGTGGAAGAAGAGCTCGCCGCGGGTGTAGATCGAGGTGTTGTACGAATTGAAATCCCGGTAGGCGTGACTCACGAGACTCGCAGGCTCGGAGTATCCGTCGAGATCGAGCTGCAGGATGAAGTTCTCGGTTCCCGGATAGGCGTCACCCTGATCCGCCGCTTCGGCGAACCAGCTGGTCTGGAAGCTGCTGAACCCCTCGTCGAGCCATCCCTCGCGCCATTCGTTGTTGGCGAGGATGCCCATCGTGTAATTGTGCCCCAGCTCGTGGACGATGAGGCCCTGGCTCGCGGAGCCGTTGTGCATCATCATCGGAAACTCGGTGCCGCCGCCCTCGATCCGGTGCACGTTCGTCACCTGCGGCCAGGGGAACTTGCCGAAGAGCTGGTCGAGCCAGGCGAGCGCCGTCTCGGTGCGCTTGACGGCGACGCCGTCGCCCCAGGTCGTCTCGTCACCCGGCTGATAGAGGACGTGCACCGCGACGTCGTCGTAGCGGCCGCTCTCGTACCGGTAGTCGGGATTGAGCGACATCGCGAAGTGATGCACGTCCTCCGCGTACCACAGGATCGTCTTCCGCCCATCCTCCGCGGGCGCAGGCTCGCTTCCATGGAAGGCGCAGCGCGCGCCGCCCGGGCCGACGGCTTCGGCGAACCGGGGCGCGCGGCTGCCGTACCAGTCGCGCCGGTACTCGACCGGGCGGCCGGGCATCCGGTTCGCCTTTTCCCAGCCGGGATCGCCGCACAGTGGAACGCCCGTCGCACCGACGACCTGGTCGTCGGGGATGTCGAGCGTCACGCGATACGTCGCGAATTCGCCGTAGAACTCGCCGGCCGGATAGAGCGGGTTCTCGTTCCAGCCGTGGCGGTCGTAGACCACGACCTTGGGATACCACTGCGCGAAGTCGAACCGGCGGCCGCGGCGGCCCTGGCGGCGCGGGAGCGTCGAGGGGCGCGCATCCCACTCCAGCTCGACCGTGATCGCCTCGCCCGGGGCGAGCGGCTCGGGCAGCTCGAAGCGGACGATCGTGCTGTCGGGGGCGAACGGATACAGCGCCGTGACCGCCCGCCCGCCGATGCGCACGTCCCGCACATGATTGAATGCGAAGTCGGGATCGGGGAGATCGTTGAACCGCCGTCGCCCTTCGACGGAGTCGGCGTCCGCCCAGCGGGATCCGGGGCGGAACGCATTGAGGTGCAGGTGGAGCGAGAACGTGGTGAGCGTATCCGGGGACCGATTGACGTAGCTGATCCGCTCCGTCCCCGCCAGGACGCCCGTAGCCTCGTCGAGCCGGGCCGTGATGTCGTAGGCCACTTCCTGCTGCCAGTACGCCGCCGGCGCGCCGGCAGGCGCCTGCTGTGCAGCCAGCGCAATGAGGGCCAGGGCGACGGTCATGACGCTCGGAAATGCAGAG
>JAICNA010000171.1 GCA_025928955.1 Gemmatimonadales bacterium
CGCGCCGTGCCGCGGGCGTGCACGAGCGTCGCGCCGAGCGCCTCACCGCGGCGATCGCGGGGCTCGGCCCGACGTTCATCAAGCTCGCCCAGGTCTTTGCCGCACGCGCCGACATCCTCCCGGAGCCGTATCTCACCGCGATCGGCACGCTGACCGACAGCGTGCCGCCGCTCGCGCCGGGCGTGGCCGAGCGCGTGATCGAGGAGGAGCTCGGGCAGCCACTCGGCGCGCTCTTCGAGCGATTCGAGCCCGAGCCGCTCGCGGCCGCCTCGCTCGGCCAGGTCCACCGCGCGACGTGGCAGGGGCGGGAAGTCGTAGTGAAGGTGCTGCGGCCGGGCGTGGAGGAGCTCGTCCGCCGGGACCTCGAGGTCGCCTACCGCATCCTCTTCCTCCTGCACGTGCTCTTCCGCAACCACCACGTCCGCGCGATGAGCGCGATCGTCGGCGAGTTCTCGAAGCGGATCTGGATGGAGCTCGATTTCCGCGACGAGGCCCAGAATGCGGAGACGCTCCGACGGAACTTCGCAAGCGAGCCGCGCATCGTGGTGCCCGGGGTCGTCGGCGAGCTCACGCGGCGCCGCGTGCTCGTGCTCGAGTACATCGAGGGGACGCGCATCGACCGGCTGCATGCGCGCCTCGCGTCGGGCGAGCTGCGCCTGGAGCAGGTCGTCGGGACGGTGATCGACGCGTACATCCGGATGATGCTGGAGGACGGCTTCTTCCACGCCGACCCGCATGCGGGAAACCTCCTCGTGGATCCGGTGGGGCGCGTCGTGCTCCTCGACTTCGGGATGGTGCTGCGCGTCGAGCGGGAGACCCAGGCGCGGCTCGTCACCACCGTGCTCGCGGCCGCGCGGCAGGACGTGGACGGCGTCATCAACGGCTTCTACGAGCTCGGGATCCTCGACCCCGACGTGGATCGCGGCACCGTGCGGGACGCGGCGCGCCAGTTGATGGCCGTCTCCTTCCGCGACGAGACGTCGCATCGCCAGATCCAGCAGGTGGTCGAGGACGTCCTGCGCACGTTCTACGACTGGCCGCTGATGCTGCCGCCGGAGCTCGTGTACTTCGGGCGCGCCGCGGTGCTGGTCGAAGGGCTCGGTCTCCGCTACGACCCTCGCTTCAATGCCATGGCGGCGGCGCGCCCGATCGTGGCCGAGGCGGCGTCCCGTCTGCTGCGCGGGCGCGACGCGCGGGATCCCAAGGCGGTGCTCACCGACTGGAGCCTCGAGGCGGCGGCGACGGTCCGGACGCTCCGGGACCTCATGCACCGCGTGGAGCGCGAGGAGCTGCGCATCCGCTCGCATCCGCGCGACATGCTCGAGCTGCAGCGCTTCCTTTCGCAGCAGGTCCGCCGCTCGCTGCTCGCCGCCGGGGCCCTCACGCTCGCGATGGTGAGCGCCATCGTCTATGCGGCGTCGGGGCGCCTCGGGGTGCTGCTCGTCGGCCTCGCGACCGCGGCCGTGCTCTTCTTCCTCGTGTTCGTCCTTCCCGGCCACCTCTTTCAGAACCCGCTCCGCTTCCGCTCGCGGGGCTTCCGCCGCTAACCGTGCTGACGCCGAAGCTCGTCACCACCCTGCGCGGCTACACGCTTCCGCAGTTCATCGCGGACGCCGGCGCGGGCCTCGTCGTCGGGATCGTGGCGCTGCCGCTGGCGATCGCATTCGCCATTGCGAGCGGGGTCACGCCCGAGCGCGGCATCTTCACGGCGATCGTCGCCGGGTTCTTCATCTCCGCGCTCGGCGGCTCACGCGTGCAGATCGGCGGCCCGACCGGGGCGTTCGTCGTCATCGTCTACGGCATCGTGCAGCAGTACGGGATGGCCGGCCTCACGATCGCCACGATCATGGCGGGCGTGATCCTGCTCGCGCTCGGCTTCGCGAGGCTGGGTGGCGCGATCAAGTTCATCCCCTATCCCGTGACGGCGGGATTCACCACCGGTATCGCGGTCATCATCTTCACGAGCCAGATCAAGGACTTTCTCGGCCTTGCGATGGGGCCCCTGCCGGAGTCGTTCGTCGAGAAGTGGATCGCCTATGCGCGCGAGGCCGGCGCGGCGAGCCTTCCGTCGATCGGCGTGGCAATCGGCTCGCTCCTCGTCATCACCGCGTGGCCGCGCGTGAGCCGGCGCATCCCGGCGCCGTTCGTGGCGATCGTGGTCGCATCGGTGGCCGTCGCGCTCCTCGACCTGCCGGTGGACACGATCGGCAGCCGGTTCGGGAGCATCCCGACGTCGCTTCCCGCGCCCTCGATTCCGGCGATCTCGCTTGCCGATGCGACGGCCCTGGTCGGCCCCGCCTTCACGATCGCGCTGCTGGCCGCCATCGAATCCCTCCTCTCCGCGGTCGTTGCGGACGGCATGATCGGCGGCCGGCACCGCTCGAACATGGAGCTCATCGCGCAGGGCGTCGCGAACATCGCCTCGCCGCTCTTCGGCGGGATCCCGGCCACCGGCGCCATCGCCCGCACGGCCACCAATGTCCGGAGCGGCGGCCGCACCCCGGTGGCCGGGATGATCCACGCCCTCGTGCTGCTGCTCATCCTCCTCGCATTCGGCCGCTGGGCCGAGGCGATCCCGATGCCCACCCTCGCGGCGATCCTCGTCGTGGTGGCCTACCACATGAGCGAGTGGCGAAGCTTCCGCAACGAGCTCCGGGGCCCGAGGAGCGACGTGATCGTCCTCCTGACGACCTTCGCGCTCACGGTCATGGTGGACCTGACGGTGGCGGTGCAGGTGGGCCTCGTGCTCGCCGCGTTCCTGTTCATGCGGCGGATGTCGGAGGTCACGAACGTGGCCGAGATCGGCGAGAACTTCACCGATCCGGTCGTGGATTCGGGGACCTTCTCGACGAGCAGGGAGGGACCGCTTCCGAAGGGCGTCCAGCTCTACGCCATCGACGGTCCCTTCTTCTTCGGCGCCGCGGACAAGTTTCGCGAGGCGCTCGGGCAGGTCTCCAGCGCGCCCCGGGTACTCATCCTCGTGATGCGCCGCGTGCCGGCCATCGACTCCACCGGGATCAACGCCCTGCGCAACGTGATCGAGCGGTTCCAGAAGGACGGCACGCGCGTGATCCTCGTCGGGCCGCGCGCCCAGCCGCTGGAAGCGATGGCCCGCACCGGGATCCTCGCCGCCATCGGTGAGGACGGCGTTGTGTCCGATCTCGACGCCGCCATTGCCCTTGCCGAGCACCCCGGACCGGGGCACCCCGCGGCAGGCTGAAGTCCGCTTGCCCAGCCCGTTGAGTGCGGCCACCTTACACCTCATGGATCCGGCGCAGCTCCTCTCCGATCTCACCGCCGGGCACACCGCGGCGCTCGCCCGGGCCATTTCCGTGGTCGAGAACGCCCGGCCGGGATTCGAGCAGCTTCTCGCCGGCATCCATCCGCGGCTGGGCCGGGCCCGCCGGATCGGGATCACCGGTCCGCCGGGGGCGGGCAAATCGACGTTGACCGAGCGACTGGTCACGGCCTGGCGTACCCGCGGACTCCGGGTGGCGGTGGTCGCGGTGGATCCGACGAGCCCCTTCACGGGGGGCGCGCTCCTCGGGGACCGGATCCGGATGGAGTCGATCGCGCTCGACAGCGGGGTCTTCATCCGATCGATGGCCACGCGTGGGTCGCTCGGCGGCCTGGCGACCACGACGCGCGAGGTCTGCGACGTCCTCGATGCCGCGGCCTTCGACCGGATCATCGTCGAGACGGTCGGCGTCGGGCAGTCGGAGCTCGACGTGGGCCGGACCGCCGACTCCACCGTGCTGGTCCTCGTGCCCGAGTCCGGCGACGGGATCCAGACGCTCAAGTCGGGGATCATGGAGATCGCGGACGTCTTCGTCGTCAACAAGGCGGACCGGTCGGGCGCCGAGAAGCTGCGACAGGAGATCGAGGTGACGCTCGGCATCCGGCAGGGCAATGCGTTCCGGAACGTCCGGGCGCACCACGGATTCCGCGGGAAGGTCCCCAGGGCAGCGCCGGATCCGACCGGCCAGCCGGCCGCGTGGGCGCAGCCCGTGGTGCTCACGGTCGCGGCGAAGGGCGAAGGGATCGACGAGCTGGTGACGGCGCTCGACGCGCATTACGACTCGCTCGAGTCGAGCGGCGGCCTCGTGGAGCGCCGCCGGCGCCGCTTCCTCGAGCGGACGCGCGAAGTGGTCGAGCGCGCCGCACGTCGCTGGGTCTGGAACGAGACCGGGGCGCAACGGCACATCACCGAGCGCCTCGACGACATCGTGGCGGGCCGGGTGAGCCCCTACGAGGTGGCGGTGGAAGTGCTCGAGGAGCTCAAACAAGGCGAGCGCGTATGACGGTGTCACAGCAGGAGCTGGCGGGACGACTGGCGGAGCGGGAGCGCGAGCTCGCCCAGCTGCGCGCCGAAGTGGCGCGCTGGCGAGAGCACAGCGCCCGGCTTCCCGTGCGCGACGATTCCGACTTCACCAGCGTCTCGGGCGTCGCGGTCGATCCGGTTTACACCCCCCTCGACCTGTCGCCGGGTCATTGGGAGGCGACGCGCCTTCCCGGCGAGTTCCCCTACACGCGTGGCGTGCATCCCACGATGTATCGGGGGAAGCTCTGGACCATGCGCCAGTTCGCCGGCTTCGGCACCGCCGAAGACACGAACGCGCGCTACAAGTTCCTCCTCTCGCGCGGGCAGACCGGGCTGTCGGTCGCGTTCGACTTCCCGACGCTGATGGGCTACGACTCCGATCACGCCCGGTCGGAGGGCGAGGTGGGGAAGTGCGGCGTCGCGATCTCGAGCCTCGCCGACATGGAGACGCTGTTCGACGGGATCCCGATGGGCGAGGTCTCGACCTCGATGACCATCAACGGGCCCGCTGCGATGCTGTTCTGCTTCTACGTGGCGGCGGCCGAAAAGCAGGGGGTGCCGCTGGCGCGGCTCCGCGGCACCGTGCAGAACGACATCCTCAAGGAGTACATGGCGCAGCACGCGTGGATCTATCCCGCGGAGCCGGCGCTCAAGATCATCGTCGACATGTTCGAGTGGGCGGCGGAGCACACGCCGCAGTGGAACACGATCTCGATCTCCGGATATCACATTCGCGAGGCTGGCTCCACCGCGGCCCAGGAGCTCGCGTTCACCCTGGCGAACGGGTTCTGCTACGTCGAGCACGGGGTGGCGCGCGGCCTGGACGTGGATGCGTTCGCGCCACGCCTGTCGTTCTTCTGGGACGTTCACAACGACTTCTTCGAGGAGATCGCGAAGATGCGCGCGGCCCGGCGGATCTGGGCACGCCACCTTCGCGAGCGGTTCGGCGCCCGGGATCCGCGCAGCTGGAAGATGCGGTTCCACTGCCAGACCGCCGGGGTCTCGCTCACCGCGCAGCAGCCGCTCAACAACGTCGTGCGCGTCGCCTATCAGGCCATGGCGGCCGCGCTCGGCGGCACGCAGTCCCTTCACACCAATGCGTTCGACGAGACGCTCGCGCTGCCGACCGAGGAATCGGTCCGCATCGCGCTGCGCACGCAGCAGGTGCTGGCGTACGAGACCGGGGTGCCGAACGTGGCCGACCCGCTTGGCGGCTCGTATTACGTCGAGGCGCTCACCGACCGCATGGAGCGCGAGGCGGAAGGCCTCTTCGCCGAGATCGACGCCCAGGGCGGCGTGGTGAAGGCGATCGAGTCCGGGTGGTTCCAGCGCCAGATCGCCAGCTCGTCGATGCGGTTCATCACGGAAGTCGAGCAGGGACGCCGCGTCATCGTCGGCGTCAACGAGTTCGTCGAGGAGGAAGGCGCGCCCATCGATATCCTCCGGATCGGCGAGGAGGCCGACCGGCGGCAGCGGGATCGCCTCACCGCCCTCCGGGCCACGCGCGACGCAGCGCGAGCCGATGCGGCGCTCGAGGCGCTCGCCGCGGCCGCGCGCGAGGATCGCAACGTCATGCCGGCGATGCTCGACTGCGCCCGCGCCTATTGCACACTCTACGAGATCCGGCACACGCTGGAGCAGATATACGGGAGTTATCGTGAACCGGTCTTCTTCTAGCAGGACGGGACGCACCGCTGCCCGCACCAGCCGCAACGGAACGCGCTCCCCTGATTCGCCGCTGCGCGAGCCGCTCGCACGGCTCACCCGCGTCCGCCCCGGGCGGCACCGGGTGGTGAGCTGCTACCTCAAGCTCGA
>JAICNA010000183.1 GCA_025928955.1 Gemmatimonadales bacterium
AAGTGCAACGGGATCGCCGACGCCGAGGTGGTGCGCGCGCTCTACCGCGCGTCTGAGGCGGGCGTGGACATCGACCTGAGCGTGAGGGGCATCTGCACCGTGCGGCCGGGGGTTCCCGGCCTTTCCGGGCGGATCCGCGTCCGGAGCATCCTCGGGCGCTTCCTCGAGCACGCCCGGATCTACAGTTTCGAGAACGGCGGTGCGCCCGAATACTTCATCGGATCGGCCGACCTCCGACCCCGCAACCTGCGGGAGCGGGTGGAAGTGCTCGCGCCCGTCGACGACGATGCGGGCCGGCGGCGCCTCGACCGGATTCTCGAGCTCGAGCGCAACGATCCGACCGCGTGGCGGCTGGATCCGGATGGCCGATATGCACCTCCTCCTGCCGCCGTCGGAGACCCGGCGAGTGCGCAGCAGGCGCTGATCGATGAAACCATGCATCGCAGGGAGCGTCCATGAGCCTCGTCCGGATGGTCCGATCGATCCCGGCGCTGCTGGCGCTCGTGTGTGCCGGCGGGTCCGTCGAGGCCCAGGATACCGGTGCGCCGGACAGCATCCTCGTAGCGGATAGTCTCGCGCCGGAGAGTGCCGCGGTGCGTGACATGGCCGCGACTCCCGACAGCATGACGGTGCGGCTCGCCCGCGAGCGCTTCGGCACCGGGCGAGCGCGCCAGCTCCTGCTCGGCAAGCACTACCGGGCACTCTGGAACGCCCGGATCAGGGCCGAGGTCCTGGATCTCGACCGGGTTGCCGGAGGACTCACGCCGCATCGGGAAGGCGGCGGGGCCCAGACGCTTTCGCTGCGCTTCCGGGGGGAAGACGGATTCACCTACGTGTTCCGGAGCCTGAACAAGGAGCCGACCCGCGGGTGGCCGACGGAGCTTCGCGGCACGCTGGCGGCGCGACTCGCCGAAGATCAGATGAGCGCGTTGCACCCGGGGGCGGCACTCGTCGTGGCCGAACTCCTCGAAGCGGCCGGCGTTCTCCACGTCAAACCGCGACTCGTCTGGCTCCCTGACCACCCGCGGCTCGGCGAGTATCGGGAGCGCTACGGGCGCATGCTCGGACTGTTCGAGGAACGGCCCTCGAAGGAGGATACGCGCATTCCCGGCCTCGAGGGCGCGCGCGAGATCGCCAGCACCCCGGAGCTGTTCGAGGAGCTCGACAAGGGCCCCCAGCACTTCGTGGATGCCCGCCAGTTCCTGGCGGCCCGGCTCATCGACCTCTTCGTCGGCGACTGGGATCGGCATCCGGATCAATGGGTGTGGGCGCGATTCAACGAGGGAGAGCGGCGACGCTGGGCACCGCTGCCGCGAGATCGCGACTGGGCGCTCACGCGGCTGGACGGCATCGCGATCGCGGTCGGGCGCATGATCGAGCCGAAGCACGTTTCGTTCGGGCCGGAGTACGGAAGCGTCATCGGCCTGACGCTGAGCGGCCAGGCGCTCGATCGCCGCCTGCTGAGCGAGCTCACCCGCCCGGTATTCGACTCGATCGCCACCGCGCTGGAGCGCAAGCTGACCGACTCGGTGATCGGGGCGGCCGTATCGCGGCTCCCGCCGGAGATGTACTCGATGAACGGGGATGAACTTCGCAGCGCGCTCCTGGCCCGCCGCGATCGCCTCACCGATGTCGCCGGCGAGTTCTACGACATTCTCTCGGGGGAAGTGAACGTCTTCGGGACGAATGATCCCGAGCGCGTCACGATCACCCGCTCGGAATCCGGGACCGAAGTCGCGATGCATGACGGCAGCGCGGCCGAGCCCTGGTTCAGGAGGCGCTTCGACCCGCGGGAGACGAAGGAAGTCCGTCTGTATCTCCAGGGTGGCGCCGATATCGTCGAGATCGGCGGCGCCGGCAGCGATCGCCCGCTGATCCGTCTCGTGACGGGGCAGGGGAGGGACCGGATCGTGGACTCCGCGACCGCCGGAGGAATCCGGCTCTACGACCCGGGAGACGGCACCGAGATCAGCTCGCTCCGCGGAATCACGCAGCGGCGAGCGCCTTATGTGGAGTACGTCGCGACGGACTCCACGCTCATCCCGCCGCGGGACTGGGGCCACTGGTGGCGCTACACGCCCTGGGTCACCTCCGGGCCGGACGTGGGATTCTTCCTCGGCGCGGCGGCGACGCGGTATTCGTACGGTTTCCGGAAGCAGCCGTACGCCTCGCGCATGGCGTTCCGTGGCGGGTACGCCATGGGCGCCACGACGTATCGCGCGGAGTTCGACGGCGAGTTCCGGAAGACCAACTCGCGGGCCCGCACGAACCTGCTCCTTCGGGCCTCGGGCATCGAGATCGTCCGGTTCCACGGCTTCGGCAACGAGACTCCGCTCGAGGGCACGGATGCCTTCTACCGAGTGGCACAGGAGCAGTACCTCGTCGCGCCATCGATCTCGCTGCCGCTCGGGCCGGCGGCGCTCCTGACGTTCGGACCGACGCTCAAGTATGCGACGACCGATCTGGATCCCGCGCGCGCGATCTCCGTGTTCCGGCCGTACGGCGTCGACGGATTCGGGCAGCTCGGCGGGCAGGCGGATATCAGTTTCGATACACGCGATACTGCGGCGACCCGCGGCGTGCGGGCCGTCGTCGGTGGCGCCGCCTATCCCGCCGTCTGGGATGTCGCGGACGCATTCGGCTCGGTGCACGCGGAGGTCCGCACCTTCCTGACGGCGCGAGCGGTGCCGCTCAGCCCGACGCTCGCGCTGCGCGGCGGGGGCCGGAAGGTCTTCGGCGACTACCCCTTCTTCGAGGCGGCGTTCATCGGTGGAGCGTCCACCGTTCGCGGCCTGCGCGAGCAGCGGTACGCCGGGGACGCGGCAGTGTACGGCAATGCAGAGCTGCGGCTCGCACTCGCCCGGGTGCTCCTGTTCGTGCCGACCGATGTCGGGATCTTCGGCCTGGCGGACGCGGGACGCGTGTTCCTGGAGGGCGAGTCGTCGAGCGAGGTGCATACCGGGTTCGGCGGCGGCCTCTCGCTTTCGTTCCTCACACCGGCGAATACCGTGAGCCTCGCCCTCGTGCGCGGGGAAGATCGGACGGGCTTCTATCTCCGGGCGGGATTCGGATTCTGATTCGGCACCGAGCGTACGCCTGACAATTCGACCAGGGGGAAGGATGGACCTCGGAGCGTTTTCGGTCAGCCTGGCGGTCAAGGATCTCGAAGCTTCAAAGCAGTTCTACGAAAAGCTCGGCTTCAGGGCGCTCGGGGGCGGAAAGAACTGGCAGATCCTCCGCAACGGCGATCACACGATCGGGATCTTCCAGGGGATGTTCGAGAAGAACATCCTCACCTTCAACCCCGGCTGGAACAAGGAAGCGCAGCCGGTGGAGAAGTTCACGGACGTGCGCGAGCTGCAGCGCCAGCTCAGGGAGCGCGGCGTGTCGTTCACGGTCGAAGCGGACGACCACACGACCGGCCCCGCGCACTTCATGCTCGCGGATCCGGACGGCAACGTGATCCTGGTGGACCAGCACGTCTAGCGTATCGGGCCTGTCGCTCGCCGGTCGTCATCTTGCGGCGATCCTGCTGCTGCCGTTCGTCGTCACGGTAGTCGTCCCGAAGTACCTGCTATCCCGGTCCGGCGCGCCGGCCGAGGTCTCGCTCGCGTTGCGGCTGGCGGGTGCGGTGCTGTCCGCTGCCGGCCTCTCGCTCTTCGCCTGGTGCGTGTCGCTCTTCGTTCGGATCGGCAAGGGAACGCTCGCCCCCTGGGACCCGACGCGGGCGCTGGTGGCGATCGGCCCGTACCGCTTCGTGCGCAATCCGATGATCACCGGCGTCGCGCTGATCCTCGCCGGCGAATCGCTCTTCTTCCGGTCCTGGCTCCTTGCTGCCTGGACCGCCCTCTTCGTGATGCTCAATCACGTGTACTTCCTGGCTCTCGAGGAGCCCGGGCTGCACCGCCGGTTCGGGGAGCAGTATCGTAGATATGCCACCGCGGTACCTCGCTGGCTGCCGCGCCTTCGCCGGCGTACGTAGCCGCGCATCGGTCCCGTCGCGACGGCAGCCGCATTGCGCTGCCTCGGAGATGACGTCATGCGACTATTCCTGTCCGCAGTTTCAGGACTGGTTCCGGGAGCGCTCCTCGCCGCCTGCGCGAGTGCCCCGTACGCGCCGCCGCCCGCCGGGTTGGCCGCGCGTCCCCCGGTGAACGAAGGTCATCTCGACGCCGGCGGCGGCGTGCGACTCGGATACCGCATCGCAGGCTCCGGTGCCGACACGCTCATCGTGATTCATGGCGGGCCGGGACTCACGCTGGACTACCTGGCCGCCGACCTCGAGCCGCTGGCCGCCCGCCATGCGCTCGTGTTCTACGATCAGCGCGGCACCGGCCGGTCGTCACTCGTCACGGACTCCGCGGCGCTCACCGCCGACAGGTTCGCCGACGATCTCGAGGCGCTCCGCCGCCATCTCCGGCTCGAACGAATGAACCTGCTCGGCCATTCGTGGGGGGCCGGTATCGTCGCGCTTTATGCGCGGAAGCACCCGGATCGCCTCGGGCGACTCCTGATCGTCGCCGGACTTCCGCTCACGATGGCGGGGCTGGAGGAGTCCTTCACGAAGATGGCCGCCGGCCGCGACAGCGCCGAGGCGCGGCGCATGGCTGAGGCGATGGCGGCCCGGCGACAAGACCCGGGAGACCCTGCAGCGTGCCGGGCGTACTACGCGATCTGGTTCCGCCCCTTCTTCGCCGATCCCGACGCCGCGCGCCGGAGCCGCGGCGACTTCTGTGCCGGCACCCCCGAATCCCGGCGCAACAAGATGGCGAGCGTCGATCGATACACGCTCCCGTCGCTCGGGCGCTACGACTGGCGAGCGATGATGCGTGACGTCCGTGCACCGACGCTCGTCATCCACGGAACCGAGGACCCGCTCCTGCTCGATACCGCGCACGAGTGGGCTGCGACGCTGCCGAACAGCCGCATTCTGGTACTCGACGGCACAGGGCATTTCGCCTACGTGGAAGCGCCCGAACGTTTCTTTCCCGCAGTGGATCGTTTCCTCGCCGGGGAGTGGCCGAGCGGGGCGCGAATGGTCAGTGGCGACTAGCATGCTGTTCGAGACAGGTGAGCCTTACTCGCGTCCCGAGCTTCTCGCCGCCTTGCGTCGGCTGGACGATGCTGGCGAAGCGTACCTCGTGGCCATGCCGGGTGCCGAGTTCTTCGAGCCGCAGGGGAGCACATGGTCCCCGTCCGGGCATTTGCGGCACCTCGCGAAATCCGCGCGCCCGGTGGCGCGCGCGCTCACCTTGCCGCGCCTGATGCTGGCACTCCGGTTCGGCGTGCACCGCGGAACGTCCGCCCCCTTCGAGGGTCTGCGCGCGCGGTACCTCGACAGGCTCGCCGCCGGAGTCGATGCCGGCCGATTCGCGCCGTCGGAGCGTCCGCGGCCGACGGACACGGCGCGGGGCCGGGACGAGGTCCTCGCCGAGTG
>JAICNA010000114.1 GCA_025928955.1 Gemmatimonadales bacterium
CCGCACGGGACTTCTGCATGAGCGTCGGGGGCGGCCCATTCGGGGCCGCCCCCGACGCATTTTCGTGCCATCCAGCTTCCCGACCCGGCGAAGCGTGACCCGGCGCACCGTCCGGATCGGGCCCGGGGTGTACTGTGCAACCTTCGTTGCGGGCATGCGATGGCCCGATGTCGGACCCCCAGCAGAACGAGGAACTGTCATGACTGATAGATTCGCGATCCGAGGCCTCCTTGCCGTACCACTCGCCATCGGCATGGCGGCCTGTTCCTCCACGCAGGTCGAGACGTCTCCCGACCCCGTCGTCGTCACGACGCCGGCCGTCGACACCGTCGCCGTGGGCGTCCCCGCGGGTGCCAATACTCCGGCGGCGAACCGTCCGGCCGATACCACGGTCGCAGGCTACCAGGCCAGCGGCGCCGGCGCCGGCGGCATGACCCACACCGTGGCGCTCGACGCCCAGAATGCCTCGGGCTTCACCGGGAACGCCGTATTCACCGACCTCGGTGGTGGCAAGACGCGCATCGCGTTCACGCTCAACGCCCCGGCCAATACCGACGCCAATGCGCAGCATGACGTGCGGATCCATTCCGGCACGTGCGCGGCGCCTGGTGCCGAGGTGAAGAATCTCGATGACGTGCAGGGTAACGGTCAGGCGAGCGACAGTGAAGTCGACCTCAGCATGACGGCGCTGATGGACGGCAATCACATCATCATCGCCGACGAGAACAACGGCGACCGTATCGTGGCCTGCGCCGCGATTCCGAAGCGCATGTAAATCTCGGCAGCCCGGCTCGACCGGGCTGGCAGCAGGCAGTAAGCGAAGGGCGGGCCCGGAGGTTCCGGGCTCGCCCTTCGTCTGTTACATGCGTCGTCCCTCCCCACCCCTTGCGTCCGCACCGGGCCCGCCGTACCTATGATCCTCTAACTCATTGTGCTGCAACAACTTCTGTTGACAACTCGGTGGATAACCGCCGGCCACGCGTGGAAAAATGCCATGCGCCGTGGAAAACCGGGCACGCATCTCGGACTGACCACATGAATCAGGGAATCTTCGCCCGGCGCGGCCGGGGGCTCGCGCTCTGGTGCCCGCGTCCCGACTGGATCGAGCCGATGCGGACCTCGCCCGCGGAGCCGCGCCCGCTCACGGCCGACTGGGTCTGGGAGCCGCGACTCGACGGTGTGCGTTGCCTCGCGTGGACCTCCGAGGGAGCGATCACGTTGAGGGATGCCCGGGGCGCGACGCTCGACGGCCGCTATCCGGGGCTCGTCGTGCTGCTCGCCGAGGCGTGCCGTGGTGAATCGATCCTCGACGGGATCATCACGAACCAGGGTTTCGAGCTCTTCGACTGTCTCTTCTATGAGGGAGCGACGCTCACTTCGCTGCCGCTGCTCGACCGGCGCGCGGTGCTCCGCGACGCGATTCTCTTCGGCGAGGGGGTGCACCTCGTTCCCTACGGAACCGCGGCCGCCGGATCGACGGGGCACGACGGAGTGCTGCGTGCCGGAGCCGGCATCGTCGCGAAGCGCTCGAATGGGCGGTACGTCGGCGGCCGCAGCGGCGACTGGCTCGCCTTCGATTGCGCGAACGCGCAGGAATTCGTGATCGGCGGCTATTCCGAATCGGGCGACTGCGGCGCCGCCCTCGCGCTGCTGATCGGCTATTACGAGGAAGGGCGGCTCCGCTATGCGGGCCGCGTGAGCGCCGCGTATGACCCCTCCTCGCTCACTGCCATGGCGCCGACGCTCGCGCGCCTCCGGCGGCGCACGTCCCCCTTCGGCGGCGCCGTGCCCGGCGGTGGGGAGATCCAGTGGGTCTCCCCCGCCCTCGTCGCGCAGATCGGGTTCAGCGAGTGGACGCCGGCCGGCCTGCCGAAGCAGCCCCGCTTCATCGGGCTCAGGCACGACCGGGAGCCGGACGAGGTTCGCCGGACCGCAGCCCGCGGCTGAGCTTCCGCAACATTTCCGGGCGCCGGTTCGTATGGCGCTCGGGCCTGCAGTTGGGATACGTTTAGCCCCGGTACTCGATCCGCACTCCATTCTCACCTGATGCCTCAGCGGGAGCACGCCTGTGGAACGTCGCGACTTCCTGCAATACACCGGACTCGCCGCCGGAGCCCTCGTGCTTCCGGTGCGCGGCCGGCCGCTCGCCGACCTGAACGGTGCACTGACGCCGATTCCGACCGCCGACAAGAAGGCGCTCGCAGATGCGGCCCTCGCTGCCGCGCGCTCGGGCGGCGCCACGTATGCGGACGTCCGGATCGGCCGCTACCTCAACCAGTCGCTCTTCTCGCGCGATGGGAAGATCCAGGGCGTATCGAACTCGGAATCGTACGGCGCGGGTATCCGCGTCATCGCGAACGGGACCTGGGGGTTCGCCGCGACGAACGACGTCAGCACCGACGGCCTCGCCGCCGCCGCGCGACAGGCGGTGGCGATCGCGCGGGCCAACGCGAAGCTCCAGACCGAGCCGGTGCAGCTCGCCCCGCAGCGGGGCTTCGGCGACGTCTCCTGGCGAACGCCGATCGAGAAGAGCGCGTTCGAGGTGCCGGTGAGCGAGAAGGCCGACCTGCTCGGCGCCGTCGCCTCCGCGGCGCTCAAGGCCGGCGCCAACTTCATCAACGCCAATCTCGGCTTCGTGAACGAGCAGAAGTACTTCGCCTCGACCGACGGGAGTTACATCGACCAGGACATCCACCGGATCGGCGCCGGCTTCGGCGTCACGGTGGTGGACCGCGCGAGCGGCAAGTTCGAGACGCGCGGCGCGCTGTCGGCGCCGATGGGGATGGGCTGGGAGTACCTCTCCGGCCGCCCCGCCGGCAAGCACCAGGGTCCGCGCACGATCAACTACGGCACGTTCTACGACATGGTCGAGGATGCGACGATCGCGCCCGAGCAGGCGCGCGAGAAGCTCGCCGCCAAGTCGGTGACGGCCGGCAAGTACGACCTGGTGCTGGACCCCTCGCACCTCTGGCTCACGATCCACGAGTCGGTCGGGCACCCCCTCGAGCTCGACCGCGTGCTTGGCTACGAGGCGAACTACGCGGGCACGAGCTTCGCGACGCTCGACAAGTGGCGCGCGAAGGACTTCAAGTACGGCTCGCCGATCGTGAATTTCGTCGCCGACAAGACGCAGCCGCACTCGCTTGGCGCGGCCGGCTGGGACGACGAGGGCGTGAAGACGAAGGAGTGGCCGCTGGTGAAGGACGGCATCCTGGTGGACTACCAGAAGATCCGCGACCAGGCGCACATCGTGGGGCAGAACGAATCGGACGGCTGCTGCTACGCCGACAGCTGGAGCGAAGTCCAGTTCCAGCGGATGCCGAACGTCTCGCTCAAGCCGGGCACGACGCCGCTCACCCCCGAGCAGATGATCTCGAACGTGGAGAAGGGGATCTACATCGTCGGGGACAGCTCGTACTCGATCGACCAGCAGCGCTACAACTTCCAGTTCAGCGGCAAGCTCTTCTACGAGATCCTGAACGGAAAGATCACCGGCATGCTCCGGGACGTGGCCTACCAGGCCAACACGCAGGAGTTCTGGAACTCGTGCGCCGCCATCTGCGACCAGCGCGACTATCGCATGGGCGGGTCGTTCAACGACGGCAAGGGCCAGCCGTCGCAGTCGAGCGCCGTCTCGCACGGCTCGAGCACCACCCATATCACCGGCGTCAACGTCATCAATACCGCGAGGAAGATCTGACATGATTCTCGACGAACGCCAGGCACGCGCGATCCTCGAGAAGGCGCTGCGGCTGAGCAAGGCAGAGGAGTGCACCGTCCGGCTGAACGGGCGCACGAGCGGCAACATCCGCTACGCCCGCAACACGGTCACGACGGCGGGCGTGCAGCAGAACACGAGCCTGAGCGTGGCGTCGAGCTTCGGGAAGCGGACCGGCAGCGCCTCCGTCAACGAGCTCGACGACGCGGCCATCGAGCGCGCCGTGCGACGCGCCGAGGAGCTGGCCCGGCTCGCGCCGGAGAATCCCGAGCAGATGCCGATCCTCGGGCCGCAGACCTTTTCGCCGACACCGGCCTATTTCGAGTCCACCGCGGCGATCACGCCCGAGTACCGGGCCGAGGTGGCAGCGGCGGGCATCATGCCCGCCCGCGAGAAGGACTGCACCGCGGCCGGGTTCCTGAACGACGGCGCCGGGTTCAGCGCCATGCTCAACTCGAAGGGCCTGTTCGCCTATCACCGATCGAGCGACGTGGACTTCTCGCTCACGGTCCGCACCAGCGATGGGTCCGGCTCAGGCTACGTGACGCGCGACGTGAACGACGTGCGGAAGTTCGATGCGAAGGCGGCGAGCGCCATCGCGCTCGAGAAGGCGGTCGCGAGCCGGAGTCCGCGCGCCATCGAGCCCGGGAAGTACACGGTGATCCTCGAGCCGGAAGCCTCGGTCGAGCTGATCCAGAACATGATGGGCTTCGATGCGCGCAACGCCGAGGAAGGGCGCAGCTGGCTCGCCGCGCCCGGGGGCGGCACGCGGCTCGGCCAGAAGCTCATGGACGAGCGCGTGACGATCTACTCCGATCCGGCGAACCCGGAGGTTCCCTCGGCACCGTGGACGGGCGAGGGGATGGCGCGCAAGCGCACGATGTGGATCGAGAAGGGCGTGGTGAAGAACCTGTCCTATTCCCGCTATTGGGCGGAGAAGCAGGGGAAGGAAGCCCTGCCCGGGCCGGCGAACATCATCATGGAAGGCGGCACCGAGTCCCTCGAGGACCTGATCCGCGGCACGCGGCGCGGCATTCTCCTGACGCGTACCTGGTACATCCGGACGGTGGACCCGCAGACGCTCCTCTATACCGGGCTCACGCGGGACGGCACGTTCTACATCGAGGACGGCCAGATCCGGCACGCGGTGAAGAATTTCCGCTTCAACGAGTCGCCGGTGATCATGCTCAACAACCTCGATGCGCTCGGGCGGCCCGAGCGGATCCGGGGCAACCTCATTCCGCCGATGCGTGTGCGGGACTTCACCTTCACGTCGCTGTCGGACGCGATCTGACGGTTGGCCCGGCCTCGGGCGACCTCCGAACCGGCCAGCGCATCCCTGCAGGGTGGATGATTCCACCTACCCTGCAGGGAGGCACTCAGATGATCACCCTACGGCTCGGCACTTTCCTCGGCATCCTGACGCTCGCATCCTCCGCGGCGTCGGCGCAGCGGGTCGCGCTCCGGGTCACGCCCGCACCCGCGCCACCCGCCCTCCGCCTCCTCGAGTTCGAGTCCACCGCGATCGCATGGCTCGACGACTCGACGCTCGCCCTCATCGACAGCGACTCGCGGCAGATCGTGGTCGCATCGCGGAACGGCACGCTCCGTCGCATCGGCCGCGAGGGGGACGGCCCGGGCGAATTCCGCTTTCCGACATCGCTCCTGGCGGAGCACGGCACCCTGCTCGTGGCCGACATCGGCAACCGCCGGGTGAGCCGGTTCGACGCCGAGCAGAAGTTCGCCGGTTCGGCGCCGACACCCGGACCGGTGCTGCAGCTCCTCGGCGCCACGGGCAATCGCGTGCACTTCGCATGGCTCGACTTCGCCGAGACGGACGGTGGTCCGGTGGTAGGCGAGCTCGACCTGGCGACAGGAAAGTCGGCGCGCCGATTCGCCGTGTTCGAGGGTGACAGCGCCCTCGGCGTCCGGACGGAATCGATGCAGGGTCCGTCGCCGTTCGTGGCTGTCGCCGGCGGCCCGGGCGGCCTCGTCGTCGCAGCGTCTCCGCGGAGCTACCGCGTGACTGCCTTCGACTCCGCGGGCCGGGCCACGCGACATTTCGGACGCGACCTCCGGCCCGTGCACCGGACCGAGGCAGAGATCGAGGCGGTCATCGCCGAGGGTGGCTCGCGCGTCCGCCGGATGGCGGCGGCGGAAGGTGGGAGCACGGACCCGACCGAGGCGCTGCGACGCTCACTCCGGAAGGAGCCGAAGCCGCATTTTCTCATGAACGCCGTGACGCTGGATGCTCGCGGGCGGCTCTGGGTGGCAACGACGCGGGGTGGAGACCGCACCGAGGTCGACGTCTTCGGGCAGGACGGGGCATTCCTTGGCACCGTCTCGCTCGCCGGCCGCGTCTCCGCCCTTGCGCTCCGGCTGCCATGGCTCGCGGTGATCTCGGAGCGCACTTCCGGCGACGAAGAAGGAATGCAGGGCGTCGACCTGTATCGCGTCGGTGGCGAGTGACCGGACACCCGCTCGCCCGCGACGCGGAGGAACGCGCGGCGGCATTCGCCCGCCGGCGCGCCGATTTTGCCTTCACGCGATTGCAGTACGCCTCGGGCGACTGGGACGTGGACGAGCGGATGCCGTCCAACCTCCTCAACTCGCTCGTCGAGTACACGACGGTCGAGGTGACGCCGGTGGAGCGCGTGGTGCCGCTCGACAGCGCGGCCGTCTTCGATTCCCCGTTCGCCTACATGGCGGGGCATCGCCTCGTCGAGTTCACGGCGAGGGAGCGCGATGTCTTCGAGCGGTTCGTGCGGAACGGCGGATTCGTGTTTGCGGACGACTGCAACCACGACATCGATGGGCTCTTCGCCCGTTCCTTCGAGGCGCAGGTCGGCGCGATCTTCGGCGAGAACGCCCTGCGGAAGATCCCGAACGATCACGAGCTGTACCGCGCGTTCTTCGAATTCGACGACGGCCCGCCGCCGACCGGCCTCGAGCTGAACGGCTGGGGCGACGACCTCGTGCACGACTATCTCAAGGCGGTCGAGATCGACGGGCGCATCGGGATTCTCTACAGCAACAAGGATTACGGGTGCGAGTGGGACTACGACTTCCGCAACAAGCGGTTCCTGGCGGAGGACAACACGAAATTCGGGGTGAACATCGTGATTCACGCGATGACCGCATGACGGCGCTCCCGGCCACCGAGGGAGAAGTCAGCGCGCTGCTCGGCCACCTCGGCGCGCTCAGGACGGAGATCGGCAAGGTGATCGTGGGCCAGGACGCCACGGTGCACGAGCTCCTGATCGCCTTCCTGGCCGGCGGGCATGCGCTGCTCGAGGGCGTGCCCGGCCTCGCGAAGACGCTCCTGATCCGGACGCTCGCCGATGCCGTGCACCTGAGCTTCCGCCGCATCCAGTTCACCCCCGACCTGATGCCCACCGACATCCTTGGCACCGAGGTGCTCGAGGAGGACCACGCGTCCGGGCGTCGCTTCTTCAAGTTCACTCGCGGCCCGATCTTCGCGAACATCGTGCTCGCGGACGAGATCAACCGCACGCCCCCCAAGACGCAAGCAGCCCTCCTCGAAGCGATGCAGGAGCACGCCGTGACATACGGCGGCACGTCGTATCCGCTCGAAGCCCCGTTCTTCGTGCTCGCGACTCAGAATCCGATCGAGCAGAGCGGGACGTACCCCCTCCCCGAGGCACAACTCGACCGGTTCCTCCTCTATATCCGCGTCGCGTATCCCTCGGAGGTGGAGGAGCGCGAGATCCTGGCGCGCACCACCGGCGCGTCGCAGGCCTCCGCCGCACCCGTCATCTCGGCGGACCAGATCCTCTCGGCGCAGGCGGTGGTGCGGCAGGTGCGCCTCAGCGACCCGTTGCTCGACTACGCCGCCCGGCTGGTGCGCGCATCGCGTCCAGCGGACTCGCCGATCGAGGAAGTGCGCACCCTCGTCCGCTGGGGGGCGGGGCCGCGGGCGGGCCAGGCGCTCGTGCTCGCCGCGAAGGCGCGCGCACTCCTCGCGGGGCGATTCGCAGTGACGCTCGACGACCTTCGTGCGGTGGCCCCGCCGGTTCTCAGGCATCGCATTCTCGTCAACTACCGCGCCGAGGCCGACGGCGTGTCACCCGACGATGTGACGGTGCGGCTCATCGCCGGCGTGCCCGCGCCCGCGTCCCCGCTCCGGTGATCGAGCTCGACGCGCGCACTCTCGCTTCGCTCGGGGACCTCGAGCTCGTCGCGCGGCGCGTGGTGGACGGGTTCATGTTCGGGGCGCATCCGAGCCGCCTGCAGGGCGCCGGCGTGGAGTTCAGCCAGTACCGGAGCTACCAGCCGGGCGACGACATCCGGCGCATCGACTGGAAGCTCTTCGCGCGCTCCGACCGCTACTTCCTCCGTGAATCCGAGGTCGAGACCAGCGTCACCGTTCGCATTCTCCTGGATGCGAGCGATTCGATGCGCCAGGCGGAGGATGGCGTGTCGAAGTTCGAATACGCCCGGCTCCTCGCCGCCAGTCTCGCGACGCTCGCGTTCCGCCAGGGCGACGCGGTCGGCCTCACCGCACTCCTCGCGGGCGGCGCCCGGTCCTGGCCGGCGAATCGCGGGCGCGCCCATCTCGGCCGCCTCCTGCGCGACCTCGAGCGGCTCGAGCCGGCGGGCACCTGGCCCGGCTGGAAGGATGCGGAAACGGCGCTGCTGAGCGGCACCGGCCGCAGCATCACGTTCGTGCTCACCGATCTGTACGAGCGCAACTCGGAGATCCGGGCCGCACTGCGGAAGGTGGCCGCCCTGGGAAGCGATGTCGCCGTGCTGCACCTCGTCGGCCGCCGCGAGCTCGAGTTCGACTACGGCGACGACGTGAGCTTCGAGGAGCTCGAGACCGGCCGCACGGTCGATGTGTCGGGAGGCGCCGTCCGCGCCCACTATCTCGCGTCTCTCGCGGCGGAGCTGCGCGCGCTCGAGCTCGACCTCGGCGAGCAGCGCATCGAGTACACCCGTGTCCGGCTCGACACGCCGCTCGACGAGGCGCTCCGCCAGACGCTGGCGCGTCGCCAGCAGCGCTGATGGGATTCGGCTGGCCGCTCGGGCTCGCGTCGCTCGCCGCACTGCTCGTTCCGCTGATCATCCATCTCGCAAGGCGGAGAGCGGAGCAGCCGATCCGCGTCGGCTCGCTGCGGCACCTCCCCGCCAACGCTGCCCCCCGCCGGACCCATCTGCGTTTCACCGAACCATGGCTGCTCGCGGTGCGGATCCTGGTGCTCACCGTGCTGGCTCTCTTCATCGCCCGCCTGTTCCTGCGCGGCGAGCCACCCGAGCGCGCCCCGATCTCGATGCTCGTCGTTCCCTCCACGGTTCCCGACGATTCGCTTCGGATCTTCCTCCCCGCTTTCGACTCGATCCTCAGGGCAGGCGCCGAGCTCCGGCGAACGCCGATGGCCGACCTCTGGTCGGAGATCGCCGAGCTCGATGCGACCCTGCCGGCGGGCTCGACGCTGGCGATCGCGGCGCCGTTCGAGCTCCGGCTGCCGGGCGCGCGCCCGGCACTGGGATCGTCCATCGCGCTGCACCGGATCCCGGCGCCGGCGGCGAGCGTGCCGGCCTCGGCCGCGCCGGCGGGGCGGACGCTCCAGGTCCTCCTGGCGGCTGATTCGGCGCATACCGTCCAGGCGCGGCGCGTTGCAGCGGCGTTCCGCGCGGTCGCGGAGCTGCGTGGAGATTCCCTGGAGCTCGTCGAGACGGCGGACGCCCCGGCGGGCGATGCGTGGATCGTCTGGCTTTCCGACGCCGATCCGGCACCGGGACATCTCGCGGCGGTTGCCGCCGGGGCCACGCTGCTGACCACGCACCTGCCGGGAACGAAGGCCAGGCG
>JAICNA010000218.1 GCA_025928955.1 Gemmatimonadales bacterium
GATCGCGCTGCTCGACGTACAGGACCAGACCGCCGCCGCCAAGCTCACGGCATGGTGGGGCACCGACTATCTGCTCCTCGCGAAATACGATGGGCGCTGGATGATCGTGCAGGTGCTCTGGCAGTCGCTGCCGCGTGCCTCCTAGTCCGCTCGCGGAAGACCCCATGAATGCGCCGCCGCCGCTCGTCCGGCTGCTGCTCGGCGGGCAGGCGGCATACTACATCCTCACCGGGCTCTGGCCCATCGTGCACATGGGGTCGTTCGAGGCGATCACCGGGCCGAAGGTGGACGACTGGCTGGTCAGGATGGTCGGGCTCCTCGCCGCGACGATCGGCATCACGCTCGCGGTCGCGCTTCGCGCGCGGCGGCTCGGCCCCGAAGTGCGCACGCTCGCGATCCTGAGTGCCCTTTCCTTCGCCGCCGTCGATCTTTGGTATGCACTCACGGGGCGCATCTCCGCCATCTACCTGGCCGATGCCGCGGTGGAGCTCGCGCTCGTCGCCCTGCTGGTGCTCACGCAGCTCCGCGCACCGAGGCGCGCCACCTGACCTCCGGCGGGAGGCGGCTCGTCTCGGCGATGAACTGGATGGGCGGACTCTCGCTCCTCCTCTTCTGGCTGCCGATCTTCGGGCCCCTCATCGCGGGAATCGTGGGTGGCTACCGGGCAGGCACGGTGGGGCGCGCGATCCTCGCGGTCTTCCTCCCCGCGGTGCTCATGGGGGCGCTCGCGGCGGGCGCCGCGGCGTACCTGACCGACTTCATGCTCTGGGGCATCGTCGCCGGGCTCGGCACGATAGCCCTCATGCTCCTGCAGATCGGCCCGCTCCTTGGCGGCGCCGTGGCAGGCGGCCTCGCCGCGCGGCTGCACGAGCGCTGGGGCGGGCACAACCGGAACGATGGAGCGATGTCATGACCCGAGCCGCGCTCGCGCTGATCCTCGCTGCTTCGCCCGCCTGCGCCGCCGCGCAGCAGCGTACGGCCCCACCGGCCATGGCGCCGACGACGGTGATCCTCGTGCGGCATGCGGAGAAGGCGAGCGAGACCGAAACCGACCCGCCCCTGAGCGAGCGGGGGCGCGCGCGGGCGGCCGCGCTCGCCGATGCTCTCCGCGATGCACGTCTCACGGGCGTCATCGTGTCGGAGCGCCGGCGGACGCACGACACGGCGGCGCCCGCCACGCCCGAAGGCATCGTGCCCGACACGATTTCGATTCAGGCCGGCGTGGCCGCGCACGCGCGCGCCGTCGCCGAGCGGATCCGCGGCCGCCACGCGGGAGGGACCGTGCTGGTCGTCGGGCACAGCAACACCATCCCGGCCATCATGACCGCCCTCGGTGCCGGGCCGCTCCCCGACATCTGCGACGCTGCCTACGCGAATCTGTACATCATGGTTCTCGAGGGCGAGGCGCGTCCGCGCCTCGTTCGCACCACGTTCGGCGCGCCCGATCCGCCCGGCGCGGCGGAGTGCCCGGGGATGCAGGCGCGCTAGGGCCCCTGCTGGCAAAATCGTCCCGATCCGGCCACTGTTGATATCCGGCCGGGCGCGGGGCCCGGCCACGGCAGGGAGGTCCCATGGCGACGTGCGAAGTCTGCGGGAACGACTACTACCTCTCGTTCGAGGTTGTGACCGCAGGGAAGACCCACATATTCGACAGCTTCGAATGCGCGATCCACCGGCTCGCCCCGGTGTGCGATCACTGCGGGTGCCGCATCATCGGCCACGGCATCGAAGCGAACGGCACGTTCTACTGCTGCGCGCACTGCGCACACAAGAAGGGCGCGACCTCGATCGTCGACCACGCGTAGCGCAGAGCACGCAGAAACCGTCACCCAGCTGCGGCTGGCCCATTCAGAGGAGAACCTATGGCAACGAAGCTCGACAAGGCCATCAAGCGGGAGCTTGAGATCGACGGCCAGCTCTACACCGTGATCATGTCACCCGAGGGGCTCAAGATCACCCCGAAGGGCGGACGGAAGGGCACCGAGCTCACCTGGCGCTCGCTCATGGGCGGCGGCATGGGTGGAATGAGCGGCGGCGGTGGCGGCATGGGCGGGAGCATGGGCGGCGGGATGGGCCTGGAGTAGCCCATGTCCAAGAGAGACGACGAGCGCCTCGCGCGGCTCGCCAAGAAGAACGCGGAACGGGAAGCACAGCCGAAAAGCGAGAAGGCCGCGCGCTACGACAGTACGCTCCGCCGCAAGCCCGAAGACGACAAGGACCTCCGCTCCTTCTTCGACGAGATGAAGAAGCGCGAGTTCTAGTCGTGCGGCGCTCGCAGCTCCTCCTGGTGGCGGGTGTTGCCCTGGGCTGCGCCCGCCATCAGCCGCAGGAGATTGCTGCCGGCCGGGAATTCGAGCTTGCGGTCGGCCAGCGTGCGGCCCTCGCCGCGGGCCCCGCCGTGACGTTCGCGGCGGTCGTCGAGGATTCGCGCTGCCCCATCGACGCGATCTGCATCCAGGCCGGACGCGCCGTCGTCCGGCTTTCCCTCGCGGCGGGAGACCGCACCCGCGACCTCCTCCTCATGACCCGCGACGGCGCCGCGGCGGATACGGTCGAGTCGCTGGAAATCCGCCTCCTCACCCTCCTGCCGGCCCCAAGAGCGGCGGCCCCCACGCCGGCCGACTCCTACCGGGTCACGCTCCGGGTCGACTCCATCAGATAAGTCGCGGTCACGCAGGCGAGGTGAGCCGCGTTCCGGCCCGGTGGCACGGAAACCGCCAACTTGTCGGGGTGCACGTCCACCCTGACCAGGAGGCTCCGTGGGTATGTCTCGCCGTCTCGCCCTCACGCTCGCTCTCTCGTCGATCGCCGGCCTGCCTTCGACCCTCGATGCCCAGGGCCGCGAGCCACAGGCGCTCGATGGACTGCGGAGCGTCACCGTGCTCGTGGAGCGAACCGCGCCGGAAGCCGTTGCCGCCGGCGTGGATACCGTGTCGCTTCGGCATCAGGCTGAGGATGCGGTGCAGCGGCTCGGGATCACGCTCGTGCCGCCGGGCTCGCGCGACTCCGCCAGCGGCGTGCTCTACGTCAATGTCTTTGCCGCGACCAACCCCGGGCGCAGCTGGCACGCCGCCTACGTCGAGCTCGAGGTCATGCAGCCTGTGACCATCGACCGCACGCCCGATGCGCGGTTCTACGCCACGACCTGGCAGGCCCCGGTCCGGCTGCGGGTCGTCGAGCAGGCAGCCCTCAACGGGGAAGTCCGGAGCGCCCTGACCACGATGCTCGACGAATTCAGCCGGGCGTGGTCCGCCGCCAATCCTCCTCGCTAGTGTCCCGGGCGGTCTTGCGGACCGCCCGATCCGGACCGACGTTCGAGCATCCAGACCATCGCCCCGCCGGCTCCGCCGGCGGGGTTCCCCGGACCCCAGGAAGGCCATGCGGGCCAGACAGCATCCGGTCCGCAGGCTGCTGACGAGCGTGCTGCTGGCACCGCTCTTGTTCGTCCTTCTCTACTACGGCTGGCTCGCGATTTCCGCCTGGCGGTCGGGGTACTCCTGGGCGGAGATGGACTGGAACTCGGACGGCCGGACCACGGTGCGCGAGTTCTTCGCGACCAACGACATCGGCCGCCGCCCGGTCACACGGAACGGGCGCATGTGCGTCGAATTCTTCCGGCTCGAGGATCAGCGGCCGCTCCGGATCACATGCACCCCATCGCCCTGAGCGTCATCCCGGTCGTGCTCGCGCTCGTTGCGTGCGCCGCGCCGGAATC
>JAICNA010000227.1 GCA_025928955.1 Gemmatimonadales bacterium
CCGGCTACCACACCGAGTACAGCGCGATGAAGTTCTCGATGTTCTTCATCGCCGAATACGCGAACATGGTCACCGTGAGCGCGATGGTCGCGACGCTCTTCCTCGGCGGCTGGGACATTCCCTTCACGAACTGGGACGAGAGCGGGACGGTCCTCGCGGTCCTCGCGAGCCACCTCTTTTTCTTCACGAAGACGTTCTTCTGGATCTTCTTCTTCATGTGGATCCGGTGGACGCTGCCGCGGTTCCGGTACGATCAGCTGATGGCGCTCGGCTGGAAGTTCCTCCTCCCGGTGGCGCTCGCCTACATCATGCTCACCGCGACGGCGATCTGGCTGCTGGAAGGGCCCCTCGGCGTCGGGGACGTGCGGGTCCGCGCGCTCTGGCTCCTCGGGCTCAACGTCGTCCTCGCGGTGCTTCTCTTCCGCGGTCTCGACCGCGGTTCCATCGTCTCCGGCTCGGAAGGACGCCGCCGCCAGCTGAAGGCGCGCGCCGCCGCGGACGCCACTCTCGTCGGGCGCAAGCGCGCCGCGGTGACCGGCTGATGGCCATCGGTGTGAAGGTCCTCAAGCGCCCCGAGCGGCAGGTGAGCTACGTGCGCGCCACCCTCAAGGGCATGGCCCTCACCTTCAAGCACATGTTCGAGCCGAAGGTGACGATGCAGTACCCCGAGGAGAAGGGGACGCGGGACGTGCGCGGCACCTGGTCCCTCTCGCCCCGCTGGCGGGGCACGCACCGCATGCTGACGGACGAGCAGGGGCGCTCCAAGTGCGTGGCCTGCGGGCTCTGTCCCCAGATCTGCCCGTCCAACTGCATCAAGCTCGTCCCGGGTGAGGACGAGCAGGGCAACCGCTATCCGCTCATCTACGAGATCGACGAGTTCCGCTGCATCTTCTGCGGCTACTGCCAGGAAGTCTGCCCCGAGGAGGCGATCCACGTCGGGCAGCACTACGAGAACTCCGAGTACAGCCGGGACCGGTTCGTGTACGACCTCGAGCGGCTCCAGGCGCAGACGCACCCCGTCTCCGCGCTCTGGGACCCCAGCGATCCGCGGGGCGAGTGATGGCCGGGATCGTCTTCTACTTCTTCGCCGTCGCCGCGGTGCTCGGGGCGGTGATGTGCGTGCTGCAGCGGAGCCCGGTGGCGTCCGCGATGTGGCTCATGTCCACGATGTTCTCCCTTGCGGCGATCTTCGTCCTGCTGAACGCGCAGCTCATCGGGATCCTGCAGGTCCTCGTCTACGTCGGGGCGATCCTCGTGATCTTCCTGTTCGTGGTGATGCTGCTCAACCTCGGCACGGCGGCGAAGGACCTGCGGGGACCGTCCTCCATCGCCGCGGCGGTCGCGATCTCGGGCCTGCTCGTCATCGAGCTCATCGCACTCTGGCGCTATACCCCGGCGCGGCTCGCGGCGGAGATTGCGCAGGCGCCCGAGGCCGCTCGCGCGATGTTCCCCGGCGGTGCGCTGGCGGAGCAGGCTGCGGCGACGCAGGGCGTCGTCGGCGCCGTGGCCGGCCCGATGTTCCAGCAGTACCTCATCCCGTTCGAGATCACCTCGATCCTGCTCCTTGCCGCGCTGGTCGGCGCGGTCGTGCTCGCGAAGCGGAGGATCTGATGCCCGAGGCCCCCTTTCTCGGCCCCTCGCTCGCGCTCAGTGCGATCCTGTTTACGATCGGCGTGGCCGGCGTGCTGCTCCGCCGGAACGCGATCGTGCTCTTCATGTGCATCGAGCTCATGCTCAATGCCGTCAATCTCGCGTTCATCGCCTTCGGGCAGCTGCACGGGGTCAGTGGCCAGATCATGGTCTTTTTCGTGATGACCGTGGCCGCGGCCGAGGCGGCGGTCGGGCTGGCGATCATCCTGGCCATCTTCCGCCACAGGCAGACGGTGGACCTCCAGAACATCAACCTGCTCAGGGGCTGATGACGCAATCCATCGCCACGGCCGCTCCGCACGCCGCCACCAGCGGCGCGATGTCGCTCCTCTGGCTCACGATCGCCCTGCCGTTCGCGGGCTTCCTGGTCAACGGATGGCTGTCCCTCCGCCGCCCGCAGGCCAAGGGCGTAGTCTCGTTCGTGGGGCCGGCCGTCCTCGTCGGCGCGTTCGTGGTAGCGGTTCTGGCGGTGCTGGAGATGGCGCAGGCGCACCTCGAGTCCCCGGTCGTCCAGCGTCTCTGGACCTGGATGCCGGTGGGCACGCTCCAGATCGAGTTCGCCCTGCAGCTCGATCGCCTGTCGGCGGTGATGCTCCTGGTGGTGACCGGCGTGGGGAGCCTGATCCATCTCTTCAGCGTCGGGTACATGCGCGCCGATGAGAGCTACGCGCGCTATTTCGCCTACCTGAATCTCTTCATCGTGTTCATGCTCGTCCTGGTGCTCGGGTCGAGCTATCCGGTGATGTTCATCGGGTGGGAGGGCGTCGGCCTCTGTTCGTACCTGCTGATCGGGTTCTGGTTCAGCGAAAAGGCGAACGCCGACGCGGGGAAGAAGGCGTTCCTCGTGAACCGGATCGGCGACTTCGGCTTTCTCGTTGCGATGTTCCTCCTCTGGACCGCGGCGGGAACGCTCGACTTCACCGGAGTCGTGAACTGGGCCTCGGCGAACCCGCAGCTCGCGAACACCGGCCTCATCACCGCGATCACCCTCTTCATGTTCCTCGGCTGCACCGGCAAGTCGGCGCAGATCCCGCTCTACACCTGGCTGCCGGACGCGATGGCGGGTCCGACACCGGTCTCCGCGCTCATCCACGCGGCGACGATGGTCACGGCCGGCGTATACCTCGTGGCGCGCTCCAGCGTGCTGTTCGCCATGTCGGATATCTCGAGCCTGGTCGTCGCCGGGGTCGGGGCGCTCACGGCCCTCTTCGCGGCGACGATCGGTCTGCGGCAGTACGACATCAAGAAGGTGCTCGCCTATTCGACCGTCTCGCAGCTCGGCTTCATGTTCATGGCGTGCGGCGTGGGCGCGTTTGTGATCGGCATCTTCCACGTGATGACGCATGCGTTCTTCAAAGCCCTGATGTTCCTCGGCGCCGGCTCAGTCATCCACGGCATGCATCACGAACAGGACATGCGGCGGATGGGCGGCCTGAAGAAGTACATGCCGTACACGTACCTCACGTTTCTCGCCGGCTGGCTGGCGATCTGCGGCATCATTCCGTTCAGCGGCTTCTGGTCGAAAGA
>JAICNA010000214.1 GCA_025928955.1 Gemmatimonadales bacterium
ACCCGGGAGAAGCTGGTCACGGCGCCGGTGGGGACCGACCTCGACGAGGCGGAACGGATCCTGGCGAAGCACCGGATCGAGAAGCTCCCGGTGGTGGACACCCAGGGCGTGCTCAAGGGCCTGATCACCGTCAAGGACATCTTCAAGCGGCGCGACTTCCCTCACGCCAACAAGGATCAGCACGGCCGCCTGCGCGTCGCCGCCGCCGTGGGGGGTGCCGCGGGAGACGTGGTACGCGCCCGGGCGCTGATCGATGCCGGGGTCGACGTGCTCGTGGTGGATTCCGCGCACGGCCACAGCGAAGGCGTGCTGTCCACGGTGGACACGCTGCGGCAGGCGTTTCCCGACGCGCAGCTCATCGCGGGCAACGTGGCCACCGAGGCCGGCGCGGCCGAGCTGGTGAAGCGTGGCGTGGACGCGGTCAAGGTCGGCATCGGGCCCGGGAGCATCTGCACCACGCGCGTGGTCACCGGTGTCGGCGTTCCCCAGGTGACGGCCATCATCGACGCCGTGCGCGGGGCAGGGGACGTGCCGGTCATCGCCGACGGGGGCATCAAGTACTCGGGAGACGTGGTGAAGGCCCTCGCGGCCGGCGCCTCGAGCGCGATGATGGGGTCGATGCTCGCCGGCACGGAGGAGAGCCCGGGCGAGAGCGTGCTCGCCGAAGGGCGGCGCTTCAAGATGATCCGGGGAATGGGCAGCCTCGCCGCCATGCAGGACGGCTCGGCCGACCGCTATTTCCAGGAGGGCGAGATGGCGCCCTCCAAGCTCGTACCCGAAGGCATCGAAGGCCGGGTACCATACAAGGGTCCGGTGAACGACGTGCTCTTCCAGATGGTCGGTGGCCTGCGCAGCGGCATGGGTTACTGCGGCGTGGCCAGCATCGCGGCACTGCAGCGCGACACCGAGTTCGTACAGGTCACGTCCGCGGGACTCAGAGAATCGCACCCGCACGACGTCACCATCACGCGTGAGGCGCCGAACTACAGCGCCTGACGTTTCTCGATCCACATCCGTAGCTTCGTCGGGCCCGGAGGCATGCGCCGCCGGCCCTGCCGCGCCCGATCCATTCCTCCGGGACCATGATGCCGCGCTTCGCCACGCTCGTTGCCCGGATTGCGCTCGTCATCGGCATGCTGGGGCCCGGCATGCCTGCCGGACTCGCGGCGCAGGACTCGATCCCGGCCCCGGCGATGCCGGGCGTGCCGGATACTGCGCCCGCGATTCCAATCGAAGGACAGCAGCCCGCCGCGGCCGAAGCGGCGCCGTCGGGCTTCATGGCGACCGCCGATCGCTACATGGGCGTCCTCAACGGATGGCTCGGTGCGGTGATCTTCTGGGACGTGATGTTCTGGGATCCCGACCATACGTTCCCGCTCGTGGTGCTCTGGCTCATCCTCGGCGCCGTGTATCTGACGCTGCGGATGGGGTTCATCAATCTCCGCGGATTCCGTCACGCGATCAACGTGACACGCGGGAAGTACAGCGACCCGTCGGATGCCGGCGAGGTGAGCCACTTTCAGGCGCTCTCGGCCGCGCTGTCGG
Organism: Gemmatimonadales bacterium; assembly: GCA_025928955.1. Classification (GTDB taxonomy): domain Bacteria; phylum Gemmatimonadota; class Gemmatimonadetes; order Gemmatimonadales; family GWC2-71-9; genus CAMLLJ01. Next base: position 1,546 of record JAICNA010000214.1, read on the forward strand.
CGACCGTCGGGCTCGGGAACATCGCGGGCGTCGCGATCGCCGTGTCGATCGGCGGGCCGGGTGCCACGTTCTGGATGATCATCGCGGGACTGCTCGGCATGTCCTCGAAGTTCGCCGAATGCACTCTCGGCCAGCGCTACCGGCAGACCCGTCCGGACGGACGCCTCATGGGCGGGGCGATGTACTACCTCTCGAACGGCCTCGGCGAGCTCGGCATGCCCCGGTTCGGCAAGGCGCTCGCGGTCGTCTTCGCGATCATGTGCATCGGGGGGTCGCTCGGCGGCGGGAACATGTTCCAGGTGAACCAGTCGATGAACGCGCTGCAGGAGAACGTACCACTCCTGACGCCGTATCCCTGGGTGTACGGCCTGATCATGGTGCTGCTCACGGGTATCGTGATCATCGGCGGGATCAGGCGGATCGCGTCGGTGGCGGACAAGATCGTGCCGTTCATGTGCGGACTCTACGTCATCGCATGTCTCGTGGTCATTGCGACGAACGCCGCCGCCATTCCCGCGGCGTTCGCCGCCATCATCGAGGGCGCGTTCAATCCCGGCGCCGCCTATGGCGGCTTCGTGGGCGTCCTGGTGCAGGGCTTCCGCCGGGCGGCATTCTCGAACGAGGCCGGCGCCGGCTCCGCCGCGATCGCCCACTCCGCCGCGCGGACCCCGTATCCCGTCCGGGAGGGAATCGTCGCGCTGCTGGAGCCCTTCATCGACACGGTCGTGGTCTGCACGATGACGGCGCTCGTCATCGTGATCACCGGGGCCTACGCCAACCCGGACTACGCCGGGATCATCGCTGCCAATCAGGGTGCGGCGCTCACCTCGCGCGCCTTCGGCGAGCACATCGCCTGGTTCCCGCTCGTGCTCTCGCTCGCGGTGATGCTCTTCGCCTACTCGACGATGATCAGCTGGTCGTATTATGGAGAGCGCTGCTGGGTCTACCTCTTCGGGGACGGGCATACCCGTGTGTATCAGGTGCTCTTCCTCGTCTTCACGTTTCTCGGCTCGATCATCACGGCCGCGAACGTGCTCGACTTCGGGGACTACATGATCCTCGGGATGGCGTTCCCCAATCTGCTCGGCGTCTTCCTGCTGAGCGGCAAGGTCCGCCGGGACCTCGACGCGTACTGGTCGAAATACAAGGCCGGCGAATTCCCGGTCTATCGGTAGCGGTCCTCACCCTTCACCTCTTTTCCCGGAGCCCTTGTGGCTGATGCAGTCGTTCACCGCGAGCAGTGGGGCTCGCGCATCGGGCTGATCCTCGCCATGGCCGGCAACGCCGTCGGCCTCGGCAACTTCCTCCGCTTCCCCCGCCAGGCGGTCGAGAACGGCGGCGGGACGTTCATGATCCCGTATTTCGTCGCGCTGATCCTCGTGGGCATCCCGCTCATGTGGATCGAATGGGGCGTGGGGCGGCACGGCGGACTCCGCGGTCATGGCTCGACGCCGGGGATGTTCGAATCGCTCTGGAAGCATCCGCTCGCGAAGTACCTGGGCGTGCTCGGCCTGTTCATGCCGATCATCGTCCTCATCTACTACTGCTACATCGAGTCGTGGACGCTCGCGTGGACCTGGTTCTCGCTCACGGGGGCCACCCAGGGCCTCGACCAGGCCGGGATGCAGGCCTTCTTCGGGTCGTACGTGAACCTGCAGAACGGGACGGTCCACGGCTTCTGGGTCCCGTTCATCTTCTTCTTCATCACCATCGCGGTCAATTTCTGGGTCGTGAGCAAGGGGCTCACCGCCGGGATCGAGCGGCTCGCGAAGATCGGCATGCCGATCCTCTTCGTGTTCGCGGCCATCCTGGTGATTCGGGTGCTCACGCTCGATCCGCAGCCGGAGCTGGTGAACGGGGTCGCCACGGGCCGCATGGTGGGGCCGATGGACGGCCTCAACTTCATGTTCAACCCCGACTGGTCGCGCATCGCCGAGCCGTCCGTCTGGCTCGCCGCCACCGGCCAGATCTTCTTCACGCTCTCGGTCGGGATGGGCTCGCTCCAGGCGTACGCGTCCTACCTCAAGCGGACCGACGACATCGCGCTGTCGGGCATCGCCACGGCAGCGACGAACGAGACCGCCGAAGTCGTGCTCGGTGGCTCCCTCGCCATTCCGGCGATCGTGACGTTCTTCGGCGTGGCCGGAGCCATGTCGATCGCGGCCCAGGGCAGCTTCGATCTCGGCTTCATCGCGATGCCGCTCGTGTTCAACCAGCTGCCCGGCGGTGCGATCATGACGACGCTCGCCGGCGTGATGTGGTTCGG
>JAICNA010000087.1 GCA_025928955.1 Gemmatimonadales bacterium
CGGTATAGGTGACAATAATCTCACGCCCTGCATCACAGGATTGAGGCTGAATTGTAAGTGGCGTCGTAGTTGAGCCCCCGACATTCGCAGCTGCCGCCGCATCGGAAAACATCGGCCTCTCCCGCGCCACATACTCCGGCGCCGCCACCCCCTCCGTAATCACCAACTCGCCATCGAACTCCTCATTCACGTTCGTCGGCGCCTCGCTGCACGCCGTGCCCACCGTCGCGAGCGCCGCGACGGCCATGTACCGCAGGTGCTTCATCATATGAGTGGAGGTCTCCTTGTGACCCCTGAGGTTTACCGGCAGGGAGAGTCCTGCCGGCGCGCCCCTCTCGACAACCTGGCTATCTCACCTGGGAACGGCGATGAGACCCATGGCTTTGCGGACCGGCCTCGCGGCCGGGGTGCCCTCGTCGGAAGGAGAGGATGGAACGGTCCTCTTGCTGTTGTGACTGGAGATCGTACCGGCCAGATGCAACTGGAGTGCCGCAGGCAGGGTTCCACCGAACAGGTTAGCCAGCGGTACAGCCCTGCGGAAGTGGGGTCTCGGGCATGAAAAACCGTACCCCAGGCCCGGCTGTGGATCTTCCGCCACAGAACGAATTCGACAGCCGCGTTTCCGGTGCAGGAAATGGCGCGCGGTGGCATTCGCCTTCGCTCCGCCGTAGAATCGTCCGTGGTGACACGCTACGACTCCAACTCCGGTTCCCGATGACGCGCAACCTCGTCCTGCTGCTGGCACTCGCCCCGTCCCTCCTCTCCGCCCAGTCGCTCCCCGCACGGGACGCCGTTGCCCGGACGACGGACTCGCTCGCCAAGGCGTTCGTCGCAGGCGGCGCGTCGCCGAGCGTCGCGATCGGCGTCGTGCGCGGGGTCGACACGATCGCGCTCGGTGCCTGGGGCAAGGCCGACCTCGAGCACGACGTCGACGCGACCGCGGAGACCGTCTACCGCACCGGGTCGGTCACCAAGCAGTTCACCGCCGCCGCCGTCATGCAGCTCGTCGAGCAGGGCAAGGTCCGGCTCGACGACTCGATCGCCGCGCACATCGCCGGGCTGCCCGCCGCCTGGCGCCCCGTGACGATCCGCCTGCTCCTCAACCACACTTCGGGCATCCCGAGCTACACCGGCGCCGGTGAAGCGTGGCGCAGCCGCTGGGGCGTCGAGATGCCCCCCGAATCGCTCCTCGCCATCACCGCGAAGGACACGATGTGGTTCGCCCCCGGCTCGAGCTACCGCTACGACAACACCGGCTACGTGCTCCTCGGCATGCTCATCGAGAAGCTCGCGGGCCGCCCCTGGGGCACCGACATGGAGGAACGCTTCTTCAAGCCGCTCGGCCTCACCCGCACCTACAACTGCCTGGCGGAGCCGATCATTCCGCGGCGCGCGCGCGGCTACGAGCGGAGCGGCAGCGGCTGGGTCAACACCGCCTACCTCGCGATGTCACAGCCGTATGCCGCCGGCGCGATCTGCTCGACGGTGGGCGACATGGCGCGCTGGAATCGCGCGCTGCACACCGGGCGCGTCGTGTCCGCCGAGTCCTATCGCATGATGACGACGCCGGAGGGGGCCGCCGCGAAGTCGGACAGCCGGTACGGATACGGCCTCTCGCGCGAGCGGATGGGGGAGCTCGACGTCATCGAGCACGGTGGCGGGATCCACGGCTTCATCTCGGCGAACGCGTGGGTGCCTTCGTCGGAGCTGTCGGTCACGGTGCTGACGAATTCGGGCTCGGCCAGGGCCGACGAGCTGCTGCGCCAGGTTGCGCGCGCGGCAATGGGGCTTCCGCTCTCGCAGCCGCCGCGCGTGGTGCCGCTCGCGGCAGCCGACCGCTCGCGCTACGTCGGCGTGTACGCGATGCCGCTGCCTCCCGGCCCGCGCGACTTCACCGTCGCCGCTGCGGCCGACGGTCTCACCGGCCAGCTCGAGGGCCAGGGGCCCATCCCGCTCCTCCATTACGGCGACCACACCTTCGGCGCGAGCTTCGACCCGTCGGTGCGCCTCATCTTCACCGTCGAGGGCGGCCGGGCCACCAGGATGACGCTGCACCAGGGCGGCCGGCGAATCGAGGGCCCGAGGAAATAGGCGGGCAGCCGGCGCCTTCACGCCACCATGCATCACTTCCCGCTCGTCCGCCGGGATGCGGCCCATGCCGACCAGCCCCTCGTCGGCTGGCGGGCGAACGTCGGGGACCACGTAGCGCTCGACCTGGCCGGCCCTGCTCCGTCCGCAGCGCGCACGCTGGTCGTGCTCTCCTGGAACGCGTGGATCGGGCGCGGGGACATCGTCCGCGTCGTCGAGCGGATCCGGGGTGGTGAGTACGCCACAGCAGGCTTCCCCGGTGACGCACCACTCGTAGCGCTCATTCAGGAGGCGTACCGCGCCGACGAATCGGTCCCCGCGCGCTCCAACGGGCTCATGGCGCGCGACTTCTCGCGCCGCGGCGGCCACGAGCACGACATCGTCGCCGTCGCGCGCAAGCTGGCGCTCAACTTGCGTTACGCGCCCTCGATGCGGAACGGCCTCGCGCGGAGCGACCGGGGCAACGCCATACTCGCCTCGCTGCCGCTCGACGATGCCGTGGCGACCGAGCTTCCCTTTTCGATGCAGCGCCGCGTCGTCGTATCCGCCACCGCCGCGGTCGGCGGCACGCTGGTGCGGCTGCACTCCGCCCATTTCGATCCGCGCGGACCGGGGGCACGCGATCTCTTCGGCTTTGCCGGACGACTCCGCCAGGCGCACGAGCTCATCCGGATCCTGCACGCCGGCGGCGGCGAGCCGCACCTCCTCGGCGCGGACCTCAACCTGGCGCGGCAGCGGGCGGAGCCGGCCTTCCGCGCCTTGCGCGATGCGGGGTTCGTCACCGGTGTCCCGGCGCAACCGATCGCGTGGAAGCACACGTATCACCGCATGCCCCGCCTGCTGCTCGACTGGATCCTGCTCGCCGCGCCGGCGGGTGTCGAGAGGTTCGAGGTGCGCCGCATCGACGAAGACCCGCGGGACGACGGCCCGTTCGTGTTCGGGTCGGATCACCACCCGCTCATCGCCAGGATCGACTTTCACGCCTGACAGGGGAGCAGCGCATGGAGGACATCTCCATTCTGCCGTGGTGGGGCTGGACACTGCTGGCGCTGGGGGCGCTGGCGGTCGTGATGGTCACCTCGGCGCTCTTCCTGCCCGACTTTCACGAGCCCGACTTCCTCGTCGGCGCCGATCCCGACGCCGATTCGCCCGAGTTCATCGACCTCATCATCAGCGCGCTCAACGTCCCGGTCCTTCGCGGCAGCTCGGCGCACATCCTCCAGAACGGGGACGCCTTCTTTCCCGCCATGCTCGAGGCGATCCGGAATGCGAAGGAGACCGTGAACTTCCAGTGCTACATCTGGGAATCCGGCGAGGTGAGCGATCAGTTCATCGAGGCATTCTCGGATGCGGCGCGCCGAGGGGTCGAGGTCCGCGTCCTCATCGACGGGTTCGGCGCCATCAAGTTCAAGAAGGAGGACCGCGAGCGGCTCCGCGAGGCCGGCGTCAAGCTGGAGTTCTTCCGGCCGCTCCGCTGGTACAACATGGTGCGCGTCTTCAAGCGCTCGCACCAGCGCGCGATCACCATCGACGGGAAGGTGGGCTTTACCGGCGGCGCCGCCGTCGCGGACAAGTGGGTCGGGAACGCCGACTGCCCCGAGCACTGGCGCGACAGCATGACGATGGTCACCGGCTCGCTCGTGAGCGGCGTGCAGACGGCGTTCGGGAACGACTGGGTCTACTGCTGCGGCGAGATCCTCGCCGGGCCGCGCTTCTTTCCGCAGCCACCTACCGGCCCCGACGAGACCGGCGGCTCACCGCCGCTCGGATTCGCGATCGTGAGCTCACCGAGCAATGCCGAACAGCCGATCCGGATCTGCCACTGGCTCGGCTTCCGCGCGGCGCGGCGGCGGCTCTACATCTCGAATTCGTACTTCATCCCGGACAAGCGGCTGCGCAAGGCGGTCATGGAGCGCGCCCGCGCCGGCGTGGACGTCCGGATCCTCGTGCCGGGGAGCAAGACGGATGCAATCCCGGTGCGCCTCGCGGGCCAGACGCACTACGAAGAGCTCATGCGCGCCGGCGTCCGGGTGTACGAGTACCAGCCGACGATGATGCACGCGAAGGTGGTGGTCATCGACGGCATCTGGTCCGTCGTCGGATCGGCCAACATGGACGAGCGGAGCATGGAACTCAACGAGGAGAACGTGCTCGCCATCCGCGATGCCGGCCTCGCAGCCGAGATCGAGAAGGGGCTGCTGGAAGACTTCGAGAGATCGGTCGAATTCGACCTGGAGCGGTGGAGCCGGCGCTCGCTCTTACACCGCCTGCTCGAGCGCGTCTCGCGCGCGGCGATCGAGCAGTACTGATTATCCGGGCGAGGAGCCTGCTGCTCGGCGCCGTCGCGTGCGCCGCATGCGGGCGGGAAGCTCCGGAAGGGAGCGCGGATGCGGCCGCGCCTCGCATCGGCGCGCTCGTCGCGGTCGTCGGGCGCGGCGCGATCGAGGCCCCCGACACCATCGCCGCCGGATGGACGCGCATCCGTCTCGCCGCACTGGAGCGCGGGCACAACCTGATCGTCATGCGGATCGACTCGAGCGATCCGGCAGCCATCGAGCGCCTGCGCGCAGCGCTCGACACCGCGCGCGCCACGCCCGCCGGCGCCCTGTCGCTGGGGGGCCCCGAGGGACCGCGCCGCCTGGGCGACACGAGCGAAGTCATCGTGCGCCTGAGGCCCGGGCGTCATGCACTCGTGTGCCTCATGCGGAATCGCGACGGTCACCGTCACACGAGCGAGGGGGAGTGGCGCGAGCTGCTCGTCACTGCGGACTCGGTGCCCGGCGGTGATCCGGTGGCAACCGTGACGGTGACGATGCTCGATTTCGCCTTCGCAGGTTCGGCGGAGTGGGCGCCGGGTGATCACCTGGTGCGCGCGTCGAACGACGGCGCCCAGGACCACCTCTTCATCCTCCATCGCCTGAACGACGGGGTGACGCTGAAGCAGTGGCTGGACGCCGAGAAACCGGGGCAGCTGTCGCAGCCGGTCGGGGGGCTCGCGCGTACGGGACCCGGACAGGTGGCCTACTTCCCGGCGACCCTCGGGCCCGGGACGCATGTCCTCATCTGCCTGATTCCCGATCCGGCGTCAGGGCGACCGCACGTCGAGCTCGGCATGGTCCGCGAAATCCGGGTGCAGTAGGGAATTGGCAGGTCCCTATGCCCCGACGTGCATACCGAAGAGCCGCTCCAGCGCCTGGCCCGGATCGTCACAGAGGCCCTCGTGCACCGGCGAGGTCTGCAGCACATCCGAGCGCGGCGCCGTGAGCCAGTGAAACCGCTCCGAGCTCGGCGCGAGCGCGACCGGGCCCGCGGAGGGATCGCCAGCTGCCACGGCCTCGTAGCTCCGGAGATAGCGGGCGAGGAGATCGCTGTCGATGTCCGGCACGCGGGCGTGCAGCACGGCGGGGTCGGTGATCACCTTGAGCGCCAGGAATTCGCGCGTCCGGGCGTGTAGTACCACGCCCACCGGCTCGAACCGGCCGAGATGCACGTGCGGCACCGCACGGATCACGGCGAAGTCGTAGAGGATCGGCTCGAGCGCACTCATCGCCGGGCACCCAGCGCGCGTGGCGGCTCGCGGAGGCGGCGCTCGCGGGCTTTCACCGCTTCCGCGGTGAAGGCGCGGGGCGGGGCGAGGCGCGCGAGCAGGTACCGGAGGTAACGCTCCCGCTCGTCCGCCGCGCCGCCCGGCGCGAGCAGCTCGTCGGGCAGCGCGTCGACGATCGTGCGCAGCGTCTCCTCGCCGAGGCGCGCGCCCGCCAGCGTATCGAATGCGGCGAGATCCCCGCTCTGGCCGAGCAGGACGTGATCGCGGATCAGGGGGAACGGCGTGCGCGTTCGTTCCGCGTCCACGCTTTCCCAGTCATGATGCGCGTAGAGCGCCGCGCCGTGATCGATGAGCCACGGCCGCCGCTGCCAGATGAGCAGGTTCGGGTTCCGGTGCGTGCGGTCGGGGTTCGTCACGAAGGCATCCAGCCACACGAGCCGGGTAGCGAAGTCTCGGGTCACGAACTCCGCGGCGGCCTTTGCGTCGAAGTTGAATGCGCCGTCGAGATAGCGCACGCCGACGTTGACGCCGTGGCTCGCCTGGAGCAGGTCCTGGATCTCGGGATCGGGTTCGCTCCGGCCGAATGGCGGCGGCACGTCCACGAGCGCGAGATCGGGCACCGGCAGGTCGAGCGCCTGCGCCAGGAGGCCGACGATCAGCTCGGCGACGAGCGCCCTCGTGCCCTGTCCGGCGCCGCGGAACTTGACGACATAGAGCCCGTCGCTCGTTTCGACGACGGCAGGGAGCGAGCCCCCTTCGCGCAGAGGCTGTACGTAACGCGTGGCAGAAACGCGTGGAAGGCTTGTGACGGCGCCGGTGTGCGAGGGCATGCTGGATGGAAGATATCCGGATCGGGCCCGGGTGCCCCCCGGGTGTCGCCGCGGGTAAACCTTCGGGCGCACCGGGGAATCGAACCATGGCGAGCCCTTGCCTGGAGGATGCCATGCGCACGCACACGAAAGTGGCCCTGCTCCTGCTGCTGTCGGTGCCCGCCGCTGGAGCCGAAGCACAGGATCTCCTCGTGCCCGCCCCGGGCGCTCCACTCGACGTCGGCCGCGGCTCCGGAGAGCTGTTCCTCGCCGATCTCGATGGCGACGGGCGCGTCGATCTCGTCTCGAAGCACTTGCTCGAGCGGCGCGTCGCCGTGCACCGTGGCGGGCGGAGCGGCGCCTTTACGGCGAATGCCTTCGCGCTGGCGCTCCCCGTCGAGGCGGGAGCTATCGCCCTGGGCGATGTCGACCGGGACGGAGTGCTCGACCTGGGCATCGCGATCCGGGACAGCACGGGGGAATACGTTCAGATCGCGCGGGGCACGCGGAGCGGGTTCGGCGATCCGATGCCGCCGATCCGCACGCACGCGGCGACGGCGACCTGGAAGCCCATCATCCGCCTCGTGGACCTCGATCGGGACGGCGCGCTCGACATCGTCGTCGGTAACGGGCGCCGCGCGAGCGTGGAGATCCTGCTCGGCGATGGAACGGGCGGATTCGCGCTCCAGCCGAGCGTCCCGCTCGCCGGCGGCGGGGCGCGCCACGAGTTCGAGCTCGGCGACGTCGACGGAGATGGAATCCTCGATCTAGTAGACGCCGGTGGCGGCGAGACGGCGCGCGCATTTCTCCATGCCTATCGGGGAAACGGGAGGGGCGGGTTCGCCATGCGATCCGCCGACTCCGTGGCGCTGCCGAAGGTGCCGCGGGCCACGACGCTCGCAGATGTCGATCGCGATGGGGATCTCGACGTGCTGGTCGCTCACATCGACCCGCTCGTCAGCGTGCTCCTGAATGATGGAACCGGGCGCTTTGCAGCGATGAGCGGCTCGCCGTTCCCGCTCCCGGGCCCGGCGTTCAACCTCGCCGCAGCCGACATGAATGGCGACGGCCCGCCTGACCTGGTGGCCGCCACGGTCGAGAGCGTGACCGTACTGCTCGCGGACAGCCGCGGCTACGTGCCTGCCGCCGGGTCACCCTACCCCGCCGGGCCGGGTGCCTACCGGATCGTGGTGGGCGACATCGATCGAGACGGTCTCGACGACGTGATCGCATCCAGCTTCGAAGGCAGCGTGGTGAGGATACTGCTCGGCAACCCGGAGGCGCATGGCCGCTGATTCGACGATCCTCGAGACGCCGCGCCTCCGGCTCCGCCGACTCTCCGAGGACGATGCACCCTTCATGCTCGCGCTCCTCAACGACGAGGCGTTCCTCCGCTTCATCGGAGACCGGAACGTGCGGACCGAGGACGAGGCGCGCGCGTACATTCTGAACGGCGCGATGGCGAGCTATGAGGCGAATGGGTTCGGGCTCTACCTCGTCGAGTCGAAGGCGCACGGCGCGCCGATCGGTCTGTGCGGCGTGCTCAGGCGCGACAGCCTGCCCGATCCGGACCTCGGCTTTGCGTTCACCGCCGAGCATCGCTCGCGCGGATACGGGAAGGAAGCCGCCGCGGCGACACTCGAGTATGCCGCGCGCACGCTCGGCTTGCCGCGGATCGCCGCGATCGTTTCCCCGGACAACGACGCGTCCCTTCGCCTCCTTCATGGGCTCGGGTTCGCATTCGAGCGGATGGTCCGGATGTCGGAGGACGAGCCGGAGATCCTCTACCTCGCGCGCGAGCTCAACGGCCGGGCGCCAGCAGCTCCCTGAACGCGGGATGCTGGCGAAGGCTCCGGAAATCCGGCTCGGCATGAATCTGGTGGTGGCGGCCGAGCCCGTCCCGGAGCGCATGGCGGAGCAGCTGCACCGCGTCGTCCGGCCTGCCCGATAGCGCCGCGATCCTCGCCTGCCAGTAGAACCCGTTCCCGAATCGATACGGCCCCGGAATGGCCGCCACGCTGTCGCTCCACGCCGCCGCTTCTGCGCGGCGTCCCTCCCGCGCGGCGATCACGCCCAGGGCGCCGAAGTCGCCCATGCCCGCCGGCGCTTCCGCCGCGAGCGCACGGAAGATCGTCCCGGCCTCCGCATACCGTCCCTGCTGATAAAGCGCCGTTGCGAGCGCACGCCGAGCCTGCGGGGTCGTTCGCTCGGCGTCCGGCCGGCCCTCGTACCACGCCACCGCGCGCGCCACGGCGGAGTCCGCGTGCCCGGGGAAGCCGTGTGCTTCGAGCTCACGGCCCGCGAGCAGCGCGAATCCCCCCGGCGAGTACACCTCCCACGTGCGCTCGGTCGGCGGGAACGCGAGCCCCTCGTCGAGGCGCTGCTCAAGTTCCTCCACGCGCCCGAGCGCGGCGAGTGCGCGCCCTTCGGCTATCCGCAGCCATCCCTGGCCCGGATCGATCCGCCGCAGGCGCCGCGCCCATTCCAGCTCGGACTCGTGCTGCCCGAGCTGGTGGTACGCGCGCGTGATGAGGTTCATGAGCTGCGGCGCCCAGCTGCGGCCCCACCCTCGCTCGAGGTCGACGCTCAGCAGCGCCTCGAGCGCCTCCTCCGGCCGATTGAGCGCCACTGCGGTGAATCCGACGGCGTAATGCGCGTGCCCCGCATTCGGCGCCAGCTGGAGCATGCGTCGCGCCCCGGCGTGCGAGGCGGGCCAGTTCCCCTGCACGAAGCCGCGATAGAAGTACTCGAGGTTCGCCTGGTCGTAGGGCGCCAGCCGCTCGCGGGCGGAGTCGAGGGTTGCGAGCAGCGAGTCCGCCCGCGGATAGATGCGCAGGTTGGCACTCGCGATGCCGGCCCAGAGCACGGCCTGCGCATAGGATGTATCGAGCTCGGCAGCGCGGATGAAGTGCGCGTATTCGGCTTCGAAGTCGTTGCCGAACGACTGCATGCCGAGCAGGAAGTGTCGGTACGCCTCATAGGTGGGCGGCTGGCTCGTGGCGACGCTGGCGTTGTTGAGGCGGGGATCGAGCAGGACGGCGAGCGCACCCATGACCCGCTCGGTGATCGGCTTCAGCGCCTCGGTCGGCCTCGCCACCGGCGCGCTGACGAGGTCGATCGACTGCCGGACACTCCCGCTCCTCGGCTCGCTGATCTGGGTCTGGAAGCGGAGGGAATCGCCGTCCCGGTAGAAGCTCCCCGATACGACGACGCCCGCCCCATTCTCCTCGGCGAGCGTCCGGAGGTAGCGCGGGCTCCCTGAGAGCTCGACGTCGCGCGCCGAGGAAAGCATCGTCCGCGCATCGACCACCTCCACCAGCTCCGTTCGGGCCACGCCCTGTGTCACCCACTCCGCGACCATCGCCCCGACGAGATCGAGCTGCGGGTTGCCGGTCCGGTTCTCGAGCGGCGCGACGATGACGCGCCGCGCATCGAGCGGCGGCCGGCGCGCACGGAGCGCCACCCACCCGAGTGCAGCCGCGACCGCGACGAGCGCGGTGGCAGCCACCAGCATGCTCGGGGCGGCTCGTCGTCGCGGCGGTGGGGCGGCGAGCGGAATCGCCTCCGTCCCCGGTACCGCCGCGGTGCCCTGCCCTCCGATCGACTCCGCGGCGGGCGTTCCGCGCTCCGGCTCCCGCTCAGCGGCACGTGCGGCGGGCGCCGGCGGCGCCTGTCGCAGCTCTTCCGCAAGCGCGAGCACGCTGGGATCCGGTGGCAGCTCGAGCTCCGCCTCCATCAGCGTCCGGTAGACCGACGCGTGCCGGATCGCTCCCGCTACGTCGCCGCTCGCTGCGAGCGCACGCATGAGCGACGTCGCGATGCGGGCATTGAATCGATCGTGCGCGGCGAGCTTCCGCCACCACCGCACCGCGGCGTCCCGGTCCCCCGCCGATTCCGATGTGACTGCAGCGCGCTCGAGGACCCTCGCGAACTCGTGCGCAAGTGCACTTCGCTCCGCTTCCGACCACCGCTCGAATTCCGCCGCGCCCGGGAGGCTGAAGCCGTCGATGAACGGCCCGCCGTACCGCGCGGCCGCCTCGGACCATGCCTCCCGCTTCGCCGCGTCCTCGAATTCCCACAGGTCGGCTGACACGGACTGCGGGTCGAGGCGCAGCTCCTTCGCTCCGGCGATCGCCTCGTCCGAGCCGAGTTCCCGCCTGAGCGCATAGAGCGCCTGGGTGACCGCGCGCCGGCCGCGCTCCTCGTCGGCATCCGGCCAGAGCATGGCCACGAGCCGTTCGCGCGAGACGCCGCGCTCTCCCGCTCGCACCAGGAGCGCGAGCATGGCGAGCCGCCGCGGCTGCGTGCCCGGTCCTGAGAGCACCTGACCGTCCCGCTGAATCGACAGCTGACCGAGCGTGGCGATGGAAACCCCCATGCGACCCAACCTGAAGGCCGCGACGGGGCGCCGCAAGTCTCGCACTGCCAACGACATCGGCCCGGAAGATTCCGCGGTGACCTTCCGGAGACCGGGCCTCCTATCCTCTCCCCTCGAAATCGCGCTTCGCCGAACCCGAACCGGATCCGGAATGCTCCGCACCGTCGTTGCCGCCACGCTCCTCGCCGCGCTGCTCGCGTTCGTCGCGAGACCGCTCGCCTATGACCGCCGTCCCCGCAGCGGATTCGAGGCGACGGTGACCGGCGCGACACGGGCGACGCTGAGCGGCCGGGCCGTCATCGGCGTATCGCCCGGCGAAGGGACCGGACGCGTGTCGCTCGAGCTCGAGGCGCATGAAGACGGCTCGACCCTCCTCGTCCACTGGAGCTTCGCGTCGTTCCCCCGGAGCGCGGTGTACGGCTCGGGCGGCGGGGACGCTCCCGTGCTGCATGCCTACTTCGCGACCGGCCAGGACCACGACGCCGCCTTTCGCGGTTCCCGCGGCACGATCCGCATCCGGTACGCGGCCCCCGATCTCGTCACCGGAAGCTTCGAGCTCCTCGCCACCGCCCCGACCCGTGGCAGTGCGCGCCCGGACACGATGGGCGTGCGGATCGCCGGCTCGTTCGTGGCCACCACCGTTTCCCCGTAGTCCAACTCATCACGCTGGAGAGAGCACCATGTCGATCATCGCACGCCACAGCATCCGCACCGCATTGCTCGCCCTCGTCGTGTCCGCCGCGGCCTGCGGCGGCGACAGTGCCGCACCCGACCCCGCAGTCGGGACCACCTACCAGCTCGTGGGCGTCGAGGCGCTCGGCAACCTCGGCGGCGGCGGCTCCGGAATTCCCGTCACGTTCACTGACGGGAGTGGCAAGACGCTCGAGTTCGAATCCGGCTCGCTCGTGCTCGCGGCGGACGGGAGCTTCGACCTCACCGTCAATGTCGACTTCAACGGCGACGCGTACGACGCCGGCGACCTCGGCAGCTACAGCATCAGCGGCGGCGCCATCTCGCTGGTTTCCGAGCTCGACGAGTCCACGTATGCGGGCGCCGTAGACGGGTCGACGATCGTCACGACCTACCGCGTGGCGGGGCAGCAGTTCGAACTCACGCTCGAAGCCGACTGATCGCACCACAACGGGCCGGCGATGCATTCGCCGGCCTTCAACCCGACTGACTGAAGGAGAATCCCGATGCAAACCCAACTCACGGCGCGCTCCGCTGCCTGCCTGCTCGCGCTCGTCGCCATGACGGCCGGCGGGTGCGCCGACGGTGCAGAGCCCTTGTCGCCATCC
>JAICNA010000041.1 GCA_025928955.1 Gemmatimonadales bacterium
CAGGCGACGCAGGCACCGAGATACACGGCGACCGCGTCGGGCCATACGAGGGCGAGCGGCGCGAGAAGCGCGAGCGCCGCGGCGCCGACGAGCCAGCGCCGGGTCGGGACGATCACGAGCGGGGCACCTCGATCCGCTCGATCATCGATCCGAGCGCGGCGTCCGCCGAGACGCCTTCGAGCTCGAGCTCGGGCGCGACGACCACCCGATGCCGCAGGACCGCCGGCGCGAGCAGCTTCACGTCGTCCGGCGTGACGAAGGTGCGGCCGTCGAGCAGCGCGGTCGCCTGCGCGACCTTGAGGAGCGCCACGGTCGCGCGCGGTGATGCCCCGAGCGTCAGTGCCGGCGCCGACCGCGTGCCGCGGACGAGCGCGGTGATGTACGCCATGAGGCTGGGCTCGACCCGTACCCGCCGCGCGGCACTCCGAAGCGCCGCGAGGCCGGCGGCATCGAGCGTCTGCGAGACGCCGAAACTGTCCGGTTCGTCCGCCTCGAAGCCGGCGAGCACCCGCGCCAGGATTCCCTGCTCGACCTCCGCCTCGGGATAGCCCAGCGCCACCTTTACGAGGAACCGGTCGAGCTCGGCCTCGGGCAGCGGATAGGTGCCCTCGAACTCGATGGGATTCTGGGTCGCGAAGACCGTGAAGGCCCCCGGCAGTGCGTGCGACGTCCCGTCGACGGTCACGCTTCGCTCCTGCATGGCCTCGAGCAGCGCGGCCTGCGTCTTGGCGGGCGCGCGGTTGATCTCGTCGGCCAGAACGAGATCGCCGAAGATCGGGCCCGGCCGGAAGGTGAACTCCGCATGGCCGCCGAGCAGGTTCACGCCCGTCACGTCGGACGGCATGAGGTCGGGCGTGAACTGGATCCGGCGGAAGGAAAGGCCGAGCACCTGGGCGAGCGTGCGCACGAGCAGCGTCTTGGCGGTGCCGGGAACGCCCTCGAGGAGGATATGACCGCGGGCCACGAGCGCGGCGAAGGCCTCGCGGATCGCGGCCGGCTGTCCGAGCACGACGGTCTCGAGCTGCGCGAGCACCGCGGCGGCCACGGCGGCCGCCTGCTGCGCTTCCTCGGACGTTACGGTTTCAGATCCTGCCACACATCCTCCACGGCATGGGCGGCGCGCAGGACACCAGCGGCATCTGCGCGACCGCGACTGAGAGACTGGAGCGTCGCGACGGCCACCTGCGACGCGGGTGAGGTGACGCGCGCAGCGAGCTCCGACAGCCAGTCGCCGGCAGCGCCGCGGACCGTGTCGCCGGGTCGGGCCAGCCGGCGGCGAAGGCCGCGAATGAGAAGCGCCACCGCCTCGTCGTGTCCGCGCGCGGCTGCGAGCGCATTCGCGAGGGCGCGTACGTGCTCGAGGGCGGAGCGCCGGCGCCGAGGAATGATATGACGGGCCGGTCCGAACCGGACCGACGCCGCGAGAAGCGCGAGCACCGATACGGCGGCGAGGTGAAGCACCGCCCAGCCCCATGGCGACTCGCCGAGCCAGTCCGCCAGGGCGGCGAACATCCCGCCGCCGGGGCCGAACCCGTGATGGTACTCGTCGACGACGAGACGGGACGCGCGCCCTGCGATGAGGCCGAGGGCGAACTCGCCCGCACCGGTTTCCCGCATGGTGCGATTGGCCAGCAGGCGCCCATCCGCCACGAGCGTCACCGTACCGCCCGAATCCGGCGTGAGCCGCAGCGCGACCGGCGCGCCGTCGAGAGTGGCAAGCAGCGTCGTTTCACGAGACGGAATCGGACCGCAGGACACCGCCGATCCGTCCTCGATCAATCCGCGCCTTCGCGCTACCGAATCCGGGAGGCGCGCCAGCGACGCCCACACCTCGACCGTGTCGCCGGCCACGATCACGGACCGGGCAGGCGCGGCGTAGGTGGCATAGCCGTAGCATGCCATGGCCGAGCCGGCACCACGTCCCACGAGCAGGAGTGAGGCACCCTGCGCCGCCGCCCGCGTGAGCTCGAATCCGTCGAGCGGTGAGAGCGCCGCCGTCGGATCGAGCACCACGTACATCGTCCCCGTGCCGGCGGCGCCTGTGTCGGCCAGGTCGCGCAGGCGGTTCCGGTGGCGCACGACGTCGATGCCCATCCGCTGGGCGGCTTCCGCGAAGCCTCGTGCGCCGAAGGGCCCGGCGAGGTAGGTCGAGCGGCGCACGTCGTCATCCTCGGGTCGCGCGCCGTGGCTCCCGATCGCCGTGACCACGATACCGAGGATGGACACGATCCCGACGGCCAGCGCGAGCTCAGTGCGGGGCCGCATGCCACTCTCCCGCCGCAAGGGCGCGCCACTCGGCGTAATCCGCCGCGCTGCAGCCCGCCCCACCGAAGGCACAGGCGTACAGCGTGCTCACGAGCGTGGCGAGCCGCCGGCGATCATCCGGAGCAACGCGTGCTTCGCGACTGCATTCGGCCGGCGTCTTCGCCGGGTGATACCGGAGGAGCCCGCGTTCGTCGAGCGTGAGCGCCACGCCGACGAAGGCGAGCTGCAGGGCCACGGTCACGCGCCCCTCCGCCGCGGCGCGATCGGCAGCGGCGAGGTACCAGGCGGCGTTCCGTCGCGCTGCCGGCTCCGGGGGCGCGTCGTCGGAGGCTGCCGCCGCCGCGCCGCGGACGGTCCGGACCAGCAGCCAGGCGGCGTGGCCGAGTATCGCGAGCAGCACGACGACGAGACCGGCGACCAGCAGTTTGAACAGGAAGGGATTCGCCTGCTGCAGCGACGCCAGCCACTCGAGCAACCGGCGCCAGTAGCGCACGATTGCCGTGCCCGTCTCGTCCTGCGGCCGCCAGGCGTAGGCGCTCGATGCGAAGACCGTGTCGAGGATCGCGCGCAGTGAATCGGCCGACGCCTGGGGCATGTGGCTCAGCCCGGCAGCTCGGAGGCGAGAACCTCGAGGTCGTAGCCTTCCTTGCGGACGCGCAGGTCGTAGTAGAGGAGCGTCAGGACGCAGTAGAGCAGCGGCGTGATGATCAGCGAGACGATGCCGATGATGGCCGTGAAGAGGACCGTCATCGACCGGGACTCGCCCGTTCCGAACATCCCGCCGAGGATGCCGAGCGCGAACATCGGAAGCAGCACGATCACCATGACTACGAACAGCAGCCCGATGATCCGGAGCCGGAACCCTTTGGTGAGCTGCCAGGACCGGCTCATTGCCCGGCCGGCGGCCACGTGCTCGAGCACGAGGGAGGGAGTCGCGATGGACAGTCCCGAGAAGACGGCGAACGGAATCACGAGCAGCGCGAGACCGACGAGCACGAGCAGGAGCCCCCCGCCGACGGCACCCGTGGCGCCGCCGGTCCCGCCGAGTGCGGCGAATGCACTTCCGGCGCCGATCACGAGCAGCGCCGGGAGCGCGGCGATGACGACCACGAATCCGACGCCGAGCGAAAGCAGCATCACATCGCCGATTCGCGGTACGGCCCGCCGCAGCGCGTCGGCCGCGCCCAGGGGCCGACCGAGGTAGTTCTCCGAGATGATGTACGCGGTCGCCGCGCTCGCGAGCGAGCCCAGCACGAAGGCCACGAGGTACGTGCCGAGGGAGCGGAGCGTACTCGTCGACTCGCTCGCGGCGGAATAGAGATTCAGGAGCAGCGGCAGCGACGAGGTGATCACCTGGACCACCACGAGCGGCACGAAGAGCTGCCGGAAGAGACTGAACGCCTGGTCCAGCATTTCTCCCATCGACAGCGGTCGCAGCGTCACTCCGTTCATCGAGGTCTCCTCGCCTGGGTCGCCTGCACCGGTTTGGACTTCCGCCCGCGCCCATCATAGTATCGCAGCATGCCCTCACTGCAATCCGGCCGGCGGGATCTCCGCCAGCATCTCGAGGTCGAGACCCCCGAGCACGTCACCCTGGATTACGAGATAGCCGGGCTCGGCTCGCGCGCCGCCGCGGCGCTGCTCGACTTCCTGATCCTGGGCGGACTCGCGCTCGCGGGCACCCTCCTGCTCGTGTTGCTCGCGCGCGCCGGGTTCTCGCCCGGCCGGCTCGGCAGCGCCGTGATCGTGATGATCGGTTTCGGTGCGTGGTACGGATACTTCACGTTCTTCGAAGGCCTTCGCAACGGCCAGACGCCCGGCAAGCGCGCGCTCGGCCTCAGGGTCGTATCGGATACCGGGCACGCCGTCTCGCTGAGTGCGGCCGCGGTGCGCAACCTCCTGCGACTCGCGGACTTCCTTCCGCCGCCGTACCTGACGGGCGCCGTGCTCGTGGCGCTCCATCCGCGCGCCAAGCGAATCGGCGATCTCGTGGCGGGCACTGTCGTGGTCCGCGACCGGCCGGAGGAGCGCCGCGCGGCACCGGAGCACCGCGCGGACACCGCGGTGCTGGCGGCGCCACGCCTCTCGGACGAGGAGTTCCGGCTCCTCGACGGATTCGCGGCGCGCGCCGGCGACCTCGCCCCGGGACCGCGGGGCCGCCTCGCGGCGAATCTCGCGGCACGGCTCGCCTCGCCGCTCGGCGAGGCGGGGGGAGCGCAGGGTGAAGATCCCGGCGAGGCGCTCCTCGCGCTCCACGCCGCCGAGATCGAGCGCCGTCGCGGATCGCTCGGCTCGCGCGGCGCGGCCGCCGGCGGCCTTGCGGACCAGCTCGCTGCGCGGCAGCGGGCTCGGTGGGACGAGTTCGAGGAGCTTGCCGCCCGCGCATCGGCACGGGGGCTCGAGGCACTCGCGGCGGCGGAACTGCCCGAATTCGCCGCGCGATATCGCGAGATTGCCGCGGATCTCGCCCGCCTCCGGACCTACCGCGCCACGCCTGATCTCATCCGCCGGGTCGAGCGCCTCGTCGCGGCCGGCCACAATACGCTGTATCGGGGCGAGGGCCAGGGACTCGGGGCCATCTGGCGTGTGCTGGCCGGTGAGTGCCCGGGCGCGGTCATCGCGGCGCGCCGGTACGTCCTCGCCGCCTTCCTCGCGTTCATGATTCCAGGCGCAATCGGATTCCGGCTGCTCCGCGAACGCCCGGCCATCGCCGCCGAGGTCCTCCCCGACGCGCTGCTCGAGCGCGCGGAGGTCGGGACGGCACGCCAGGCCGCCGGGGAAGGCTTCGTCGAGGCGGAGGCGGGCGCCCGCCCGCTCGTGGCCTCGGGCATCATCGCGAACAACGTGCGGGTGGCGTTCTACTGCTTTGCGGGTGGCGCCTTCCTCGGGATCGGCTCACTCTTTCTGCTCGCGTTCAACGGCCTGCAGCTCGGTGCAACCGCCGGGCATTTCACCAACGTCGGCCTGTTCGGCTACCTCTCACAGTTCATTCTGGGCCACGGCGCGCTCGAGCTCTTCGCCATCTGGGTCGCGGGCGCTGCGGGATTCCTCCTCGGGACGGCCGTCCTTGCGCCCGGGGAGCTTGCCCGGAGCGACGCACTCGTGCTCGCGGGCCGCCGCGCGATCCGCATGGTCGGAGCGGCGGTGACGTGCCTTGTGGTGGCCGGACTGATCGAGGGATTCGTGTCGACGAGCGACCTGGGGTGGGGCGGACGCGCCGTGGCGAGCGCGGCCAGCCTGCTGTTCCTGGCCGCCTACCTTGGTGCGGGCGCAGTCCACGAGCTGCGCGTCCGCGGGCGGTGATGCTAGTGCGCGTCGCGGAGCAGCGTCCGCATGCGGATCGCGAGGCCCTCGATCTCCCTGAGCCCCGCCACCGTCTCGGGATCGATCTGCGCCTCGTTGAGGAGGAGAAGCTGCGTCTCAGCGAGCAGTGCGGAGAGCGGATTGGACAGGTCGTGGCGCAGCTTGCTGATCCGGTCGGCTTCGGCCATGCGCTACCTCAGGTGAGCGACCGGAAGAGATCGCGGAAGTGATGCTCCCGAAGGCGCTGCACGCCATGCCACAGCTCGTCCTCGGTGTCCCCGCAGAAGATTTCGGCCGTTTCGCGGACGGCATGCGGCTCCCCAGCATCCACGAAGGTCAGCCGCCCTCGCCACGCGCCGTCCTCGGCGAGCCGGACCGTGAGCGACACACCGATTTCCGTGTCACCCACCCGCAGCGGGTCGAGGGCGTGGGACACCGGCTCGCGCGGATCGCGCGCAGGCGTGCGCACGCTCTGCAGATTCATCAGCGCGCCTCCAGCTTCGGTGACGGGGGAAATCCCGCGTGCGGGACCCGTACAACATGATGAGCGCGCGGATGCGACGCAATCCTCGCCACCTCAGAGGCGGAAGGGTGCGGGCACGAAGGTCAGCACGAACACCGCGATGCAAGCCCACGCGATCCACCGGCGATTCGGTGGAACGGGCCGCTCCGGCGCAACCACCGACGGATGCGTCCACCGGCCACCGCCGACGAGCAGGGCGACGAGCGCCCAGATCCACCAGCTCGCCGAGAAGAACCCCAGGATGAAGAGTCCGAGCAGGGCGAGCCCGCCCATCGCCGTCTGGCGGCGGCCGGCGAGCGCATAGAGCACGTGGCCGCCGTCGAGCTGACTCAGCGGCATGAGATTGAGGCCGGTGACGAACGCGCCGACCCACCCTGCGAAAGCGGGGAGGCTGAGCGCGACGGCGGCGGCGTCGGGAAAGAACCAGCGGCGAAGTCCCCAGGTCAGAAGCGAGTCTCCGAGGTAGATCTGGCGTCCCGCGAAGGTCACGAACTCGCCGGGAGTTTCCGAACCGA
Organism: Gemmatimonadales bacterium; assembly: GCA_025928955.1. Classification (GTDB taxonomy): domain Bacteria; phylum Gemmatimonadota; class Gemmatimonadetes; order Gemmatimonadales; family GWC2-71-9; genus CAMLLJ01. Next base: position 6,607 of record JAICNA010000041.1, read on the forward strand.
GCGAGAGCCCTTCCGACGTCGAGTAACCCCACACGAGCACCGCGATGGCGACGACGAACCCGGCGAGCGGTCCCGCCGCCCCCACGTCGAGCAGCTGCCGGCGATCCAGGACGGGCGTCCGGATGCGGAGGAACGCGCCGAGACTGCCGATGGGCGAGAGCGTCGGCGGGACCGGGAGAAAGAACGGCGGGGACGCGTCGATCGCATAACGCCGGGCCGCGAAGTAGTGGCCCAGTTCGTGGACGAGGAGGATGCCGAGGAGGGGGAAGGCGAACGACGAGCCGGCGAGGATGTCGCGCCAGCCGCCACGGGCAATGTCGGTGAAGAATCCGAGGGCCGCGGCCACCGTGCCGGCGACCGGTCCGAGATGGCGTGGCGGCCTCGGGGGGAACCAGTCGCCCGCGAGCGCGGCGCCGGCGCCGAGCGCGCAGACCACGGTGAGGAGTGCGAGGAGCGCGTGCAGGACCCAGCGCTCCGGGCGTTCCGGCTCCACGGACCGGATGAGCACGACGCCGGTCCGGCCCGCGTCGGACCAGTAGTGCGCGCCGCGCCAGCGCCGCAGGGCGCCGAGCAGCGCCGGCGAGGGACCGCGATGGGCCGGAGCGACCACGGCGTCCACCACTTCCCGGCTGCCGAGGCGCACCACACGCCATGCTTCGAATGCGAACGTCAGGTCTTCCAGGTGGGCTCCCTGGCTGGGCGCCGGGAGGGATTCCTCTTGACGGACGATACGGCCCCCTCTAGCTTTTCACCTTGCTTGCCGGTCGCGCCGCGGCCTCACGCCTCCAGAAACCGCACGCTCCGCGCTCCCGGAACTCCCCAGCAGATACACGATCCGCCGAGCCATCGACGATCCGCACTCATTCCAGGTCCAGGTCCCACTCCACCCACCGGCCCCGTCGATCGGCGGCCAACCCGCTCGGAGCCCCCTCCGTGGATATCGCTGAACTGAAGCAGAAGTCCGTCGCGGAACTGCATTCGTTGGCTGAAGAGCTGAACATCACCAACTACTCAGGCCTCCGCAAGCAGGACCTCATCTTCAAGATCGAGCAGTCGCTTCTCGACAAGGATACCGTCATCCGTGGCGAGGGCGTGCTCGAGATCCTGCCCGAAGGGTACGGCTTCCTGCGCAGCCAGGACTGGAATTACCTGTACGGCCCCGACGACATCTACGTGAGCCCGAGCCAGATCAAGCGGTTCGATCTGCGCACCGGAGACACCGTGATGGGCCAGGTCCGCCCGCCGAAGGAAGGCGAGCGCTACCTCGCGCTGCTCAAGGTCGAGAGCGTCAACTTCGAGGAGCCGGAGAAGACCAAGCACCGGATCGGGTTCGACAACCTGAAGCCGCGGTATCCGGACGGGCGCATCCGGCTCGAGCGGAAGACCGGGGACCTGTCGATGCGCGTCGTGGACCTCCTGTCGCCGATCGGCAAGGGACAGCGGGGACTCATCGTCGCGCCGCCGAAGGCGGGCAAGACGATCCTCATGCAGAAGCTCGCCAACGCGATCTCGGAGAACCATCCCGAGATCGTGCTCATCGTGCTCCTGATCGACGAGCGCCCCGAGGAAGTCACCGACATGGAGGAGAACGTGAAGGCGGAGGTGATCTCCTCCACCTTCGACGAGCCGGCCGACCGGCACGTGCAGGTGGCCGACATGGTCATCGAGAAGGCCAAGCGCCTCGTCGAGCACGGACGGGACGTGGTGATCCTGCTCGACTCGATCACCCGCCTCGCGCGCGCGCACAACGTCGTCGTGCCGCACTCCGGGAAGATCCTGTCCGGTGGCGTCGATGCCAACGCCCTGCAGAAGCCGAAGCGCTTCTTCGGTGCCGCGCGCAATATCGACAAGGGCGGCAGCCTCACGATCATCGCCACGGCGCTGATCGACACCGGCAGCCGCATGGACGAGGTCATCTTCGAGGAGTTCAAGGGCACCGGCAACATGGAGCTCGTCCTCGACCGCCGCCTCGCCGACCGCCGCATCTATCCTGCCATCGACATCCAGCGCACCTCGACCCGCAAGGAAGAGCTCCTCATGGACAAGGATGAGCTCAACCGCGTGTACCTGCTCCGCAACTTCCTGGCGGACATGCCGCCCGTCGAGGCGCTGGAGTTCCTGCTCGAGCGGATGAAGCGTACGAAGAACAACAAGGAGTTCTTCGCGACGATGGCGCAGTAGGCGGCCCATGCGTCGCCCCGGCCGGGCCGCCGCCGCGTGACGTCTGCGCCCCGCATTCCCCGCGCCGGGCGCATCATCGCGGCCGACTGGGGTGAGGTCCGCATCGGCGTCGCATTGAGCGACGAAACTCAGCTCCTCGCCAGCCCCCTCACGACCCTCGTACGCCGTCCGGGAAAGCGCTTTCCGATGCAGCGGTTTCTCGATCTCGTGGCGACCCACCATCCGGTCGGCATCGTGGTCGGCCTCCCGCTCACCGGTGAGGGCGACGAGGGCGACTCCGCGATCGCCGCGCGCGAGCTGGGGGATGCCATGGCCCGCCGGACCGGCCTCCCTCTATACTTGCAGGACGAACGGATGAGCAGCGCCCGCGCGCTCGGCGCGATCCGCGAGCAGGGCGGCAGCACGCGCGGCCGGCGCGAGGAGGTCGACGCCCTCGCCGCCGCCATCCTGCTCCAGCAGTTCCTCGACCGCCGCCGGAACGAGTAAATGCGACAACTCCTCCCGACGCTCCTGCTGCTCGCCGCCTGCGGCGGCACGCCGGCTTCCGACGGCACCGCCGAGCGCATCGTGGTCCCTCCCGGCGCCAGCTTCGGCAGCGTGCTCGACTCGCTGGAGGCGCATGGGCTCGTGGGCAACCGGTTCCTTCTCAAGCTCCGCGCGAAGATCACCGGCGCCGATCGCGCCGTGCATGCCGGCGTCTACGAGATTCCCCGCGGCACGTCGGATGCCGGAATGCTGCGGCTCCTCGGCGAGGGACAGCGGGCGGAAGTGCGCTTCACCGTTCCGGAGGGGCTCACGATCGGCGACATCGCGGACCTCGCCCAGGAGCGGCTGGGCATCCCGGCCGACTCCTTCACGGCGGCCGCGCGCGACTCGGCCCTCGCCGATTCTCTCGGCCTTGCGGCCCGCTCATTCGAGGGATTCCTCCGGCCGGATACCTATCAGCTCCCCGCGGACATCACCGGTCGTGAGCTCGTACGGCGCCTGGCCACGGAGTTTCTCCAGGTCTGGAAGCCGGAATGGGATGCGCGCCTCGATACGCTGAAGCTCACCCGCGCGGAGCTCCTCGCACTCGCCTCCATCGTCGAGGGTGAGGCGCGCGTGGACGAAGAGCGCGAAATCATCGCCGGCGTCTACCACAACCGGCTGCGCATCGGCATGGCGCTGCAGGCGGATCCGACGGTGCAGTACGCAATCATGCTGCGGAGCGGCGAGCGGAAGAAGCGGCTCTTCGAGAAGGACTACGGCTTCGAATCCCCGTACAACACCTACCTGCACCCGGGACTGCCGCCCGGCCCGGTGAACTCGCCGGGCCTCCGGAGCATCGAGGCGGCGCTCTACCCCGACACCGTGCCGTATCTGTTCTTCGTGGCGCAGCCGGACGGGCGCCACGTCTTTACTCGCACGTATCGCGAGCATCTCCGCGCGGTGGCGGATGCGCGGCGCGCCCGCGCGGCCTCAGGTTCCTAGCCGGCCGGCGTACGCGCGCGCCGCGGCGGTCACGTCGGGTGCGGCGAGAATCCCGGACACGATGGCGACCCCGGCGCCAGCGGCATCCAGCACGGCCGGGACATCGCCTGGCGTGACGCCGCCGATCGCGATGCAGGGACGTCCTTCCGCGAGCCCAGCGAGGCGCCTGAATCCTTCCGCGCCGAGCGGCGCCCCGGCATCGCTCTTGGTCACGGTGGCCGCCCAGGGTCCGATCCCCCAGTAATCGGCATCGCGCGCCGCGAGCGCTTCTCCCTCGGATCCCACCGAGACCCCCACGATGGCCGCAGGGCCGAGGACGCGTCGCGCCAGCTTCGGCGGCAGGTCACCCGGGCCGAGGTGCACTCCGGCTGCACCGGCCACCACTGCAACGTCGGGCCTGTCGTTCACGAGGAGCGGCACCCGCAGTGCCGCCACGAGCGCGCGCGCAGTCTCGGCGAGGAGACGAGGCTCCGCCTCCTTGAGCCGCAGCTGCACGCACGTCACCCCGCCCCGCTCCGCCGCCTGCGCGAGCGCCACGAGATCGCGACCCCGAACGAGACGATCATCCGTCACCAGCATCAGCCGCACGATGGCGGCTACATTGTTCGCCATGTGCGCAATCAAGCAATTCGCCGTCGTCCGGGCCACCGCCTGATGTCCGAAGCCCGCGTCAGCCCGCGCGGCGCCGAGCGCTGGGTGCGGGGGCATCCCTGGATCTACCGGAGCGACGTGATCGAGGCACCGGAGGCGCCGGGCGTCGTCCGGGTCAGGGATTCGCGCGGGAAGTTCCTGGGCCAGGCGCTGCTTTCACCGCGATCGGAAATCCGTCTTCGCCTCCTCGAGCGAACCGAGCGAGCAGTCGACGCGGGCTGGTGGCAGGCGGCGATCGAGGGAGCGCTGGTCCGGCGCCGTGGCATCGACGCGACGGCGTATCGCGTGGTCCACGGCGAGGGGGATGCGCTCCCGTCGCTCGTGGTGGACCGGTACGACCGGTGGGCGGTGGTGCAGCTGCTCTCGGCCGGGCTCGAGACGATGCGCGAGCAGGTGCTGGACGCGGTGCAGTCGGTGGTCGGGCCCGAGGGGATCCTGCTGCGGAACGATGTCCCGATCCGGCGGCGCGAAGGACTCGACGAGCGGGTCGAGCTTGCGCGCGGGACGGTGCCGGAGCGGGTCGAGGTGCGCGAAGGCGGCGTGAAGTATCATGCGGCGCCCTGGACCGGGCAGAAGACCGGCGCCTTCGTGGACCAGCGACCGAGCCGCGTGCTCGCGGGTGAGCTCGCAACGCCCGGCGGCCGCGCGCTCGACTGCTTCGCCTATCACGGGTCGTTCGCCCTGCATCTCGCGCGCCGGGCCGGTGAAGTGGTGGCGCTGGACGTCAGCGCCGATGCGCTCGCCCGGGGGGCGGAGAACGCCGCGCTGAACGGGTTCACCAACATTGCGTGGCGGGAAGCGGACGCGTTCGAGGCGCTGCGCGCGTTCGAGCGCGGGCGCGAGCGCTTCGACACCATCGTGCTCGATCCGCCGGCCTTCGCGAAATCCAGGAGCGCCGTGCCGCAGGCGCTTCGCGGTTATCGCGAGATCAACCTGCGGGCCATGCGGCTGCTCAACCCGGGAGGCACCCTGGTCACCGCGTCCTGCTCGTTCCATGTGGGACGCGAACCATTCATGGCGATGCTCTCGGAGGCGGCAGGCGACAGCGGGCGGCGCATGGTCGTGCGGAGACTGCTTGGCCAGGGCGAGGACCATCCCGAGCTGCTGACGGTCCCCGAGACGGGTTACCTGAAGGGCGCGGTGCTCACCGCGGTCTAGGCGCTGCGCCGCCTGATCGCGAACACGTGCCCGGGCACGGCGGGCTCCAGGATGCGCGCCGTCGGGATCGGCACCACGAAGCGGCACCCCCACTCATGAACGTGCGCCATCTGGCGCACGATCTCCTCCCGCAGGTTCCAGGGCAGGATCAGGATGTAGTCGGGCCGCGTCTCCGAAATCCGCTCCGGGGCACAGACGGGGAGCCGGGTTCCGGGCAGGAAGCGCCCCTGCTTGTGCGGACTCCGGTCCACGACGTAGTCGAGGAAGTCGTTCCGGATGCCGCAATAGTTGAGGAGCGTGTTCCCCTTGGCCGCGGCGCCATAGGCGACGACGGAGTGGCCCTGTCGCTTCGCGGTGATCAGAAACCGGAGCAGCTCCCGCTTGGCGGCGACCACCGAACGCTGGAACGCCGCATACGTCTCGATGCGCTCGAGACCCGCCGAACGCTCCGCCTCGAGCACGCGCGAGACGCTGGGGTCGATCGCGCCTGCCGATTCGGCCCGGCGCGCATGCACCCGCAGCGACCCGCCATGCGTCGGCAATTCCTCGACTTCGACGACGGTCAGCCGATGCGCCGCGAAGATCCGCTGGACCGCCAGGAGTGACAAATAGGAAAAGTGCTCGTGATAGATCGTGTCGAACTCCGTCTCCCGGATGAGCCGCAGGAGGTGGGGAAACTCGAACGTCGCGCGGCCGTCCGCCGCAAGCACCTCGCGGACCCCCGCGACGAAGTCGTTGATGTCGGGCACGTGTGCAAGAACGTTGTTGCCGACGAGCAGGTCGGCGCGGGAGCCGGAGTCGGCGAGGCTCCGCGCCGCATCGAGCCCGAAGAACCGCACGAGCGTCGGAATGCCGCGTGCGACCGCGGCACGGGCCACGTTGGCCGCGGGCTCGACGCCGAGCACGCCGACGCCGGCACGCTGAAAGAACTGCAGGAGGTAGCCATCGTTGCTCGCGACTTCGATGACCCGGTGCGCCGGGCCCAGGCCCAGGCGGCGGATCATGGCGTCCGCATACCGGCGCGCGTGATCCACCCAGCTGTCCGAGACGGACGAGAAGTACGCGTAATCGTCGAAGATCTCCGCCGGCGGGGCGTACTCCCCGAGCTGAACGAGGTAACAACCGTCGCAGACGTAGGCGTGGAGCGGGTAGAAGGTCTCGCCCCGGTTCAGCTCCTCGGCGGTCAGGAAGGCGTTCGCGAGCGGGGACATGCCGAGGTCCGCAAAGCTGTGACGGAGCGGCGTTGCGCAAAAGCGACAACAGAGTCCCGAGGTCGGCATACGGCTCCCATTCCCCGCCAGCGCGGGTCGTGCATGGGGACGGCAACTGTTTGAACCGGCAGGTGGCCCGGAAATGTCACGGGCCACGCTTCTGGGAGGGTTTAAACGCAAGCGGCGGGCCGTCCGGTCCGGGCGGTCGAAAACCGGCCCGGTCGGGTCCAGCTACGGCTGCAGTGCCTTCGTCCAGCGGGCAACGTCGGAAATCACCTCGTCCGCCACGGTTCCTGGAACGCCATACTCCGCGGGGTTGCCGGGACCGGAGCCCGCGATGAAAAGGTGGTTCAGTCCCGCATACAGGCGCAGCGTCACGCCGGGCCGGTTGCCCAGCTCCGAGGTCCAGCGCGCGAACCCACGGGTTCCCAGCTGGTAGTCGCGGTCGCCCTGGACGACGAGCAATGGAATATCCAGCGTCCGCGCGACGGCGAGCGGTTCGTAGGCGGCGAGGTCGAGCCAGTAGGCGGCCGGAGCGCCGAGGATCGGGCTCGGATCGGCGCTGTCGGCGGGCGTCAATGCGCGCACCCGGGCGAGGGCCGGCTCGACCACACGCTGCTGTGCCGCGATGGCCGCGGTATCCGCTCCCGGCAACTTCTTCAGATATGCCAGCTGACGCTCGACCATGTCCGGGAGCGACTCGTCCGACGCGCCGGCCAGCACGATGACGCCGGCAAGCTGTCCATCGAGGGCCGCAATGCGCGGTGCGAGGATTCCGCCCAGGCTGTGCCCGGCGACCACGATGCGACGCGGATCGATGCCGGGAAGCGTGCGCGCGAGCCGTACCGCCTCGAGCGCATCATCGATCGTTTCCTCCCGCACCGTGAACGATCGGCCGACGAAGCTCATGGGATAGGCGCGCGTGCGCTTGTCGTAGCGCAGCACCGCCACGCCGTGACCGGCGAGCCCGTGCGCGAGGTCGCGAAACGGCCGGTTGGGGCCGACCGTTTCGTCCCGATCGTTCGGGCCCGAGCCGTGCACGAGCACGACGAGCGGGTATGGACCTTCGCCGGGCGGAAGCGTGAGGAGGCCGGGAAGCGCCAGCGGTGCCGTTCCCACCACGATCTCACGCTCGGTGTACCGCGGCGGCGTATCCTGTGCCATGGCTGGTGCTCCGCTCGCACTGATGAGGAGACTCGCGATCGCCGTGCGCCCGCGTCGCGGCCTCACTGCCCCGCTCCGTTCGGCGCGCTTTCCCGCTCGTCGCGCCAGGCGACGTAGGAGTAGACGATCGCCGCGAGCGCGGCCACGCCTACCGAGGCGATCATGACCCAGGTCGCCCAGCTCGGCCGCAGGAACCCGGCAAGGATGACGAGCACGCCCCCGATCACGAATCCATAGCCGCCCACCCGGTGCGTTCGACGCCAGACCACATCGCTGCTGAGCGTCCACGGCGTGCGGATGCCCATGAACCAGTTGGGCCGCATGCGGGTCATCACGTTGCCGATCAGGACGAACAGCCCGCCGACGCCAATCGCGACGATGCGCGTGAGCGGGACCGGCCAGCCGAGGTTGTAGCCGATCATGCCGACGTGAATCACCGAGATCACGATGAGGCTCGCGTTGGCCACCAGCCAATAGGTCCCGGCGTGCAGCTCGAAGTTCGTCCGGCGCGGATCGATGCGCGGCAGGAAGGCGAGCAGTGCCGCGATTCCGAGGCCGATGAGCGGGAGCACGAACACGGCCGTGGTCCGGGAAGACCAGCCATCGGGCTCCCCGTCGAGGCCCCAGTGCGACGCCACCTCGGCGGGAAGCTCCGGCAGGGCCCAGATCCCGAACGCGAGCGCCACGAGTATGGCGATGATGCCGGGGATGATCCTCCGCATGCTAGCCTCCTTTCCGCCGCCGGGCGGGGGCGATGTCGAGCAGGTGCTGGACCACATCCTGAAAGACGGTGGTGTTGAGCGAGTACCGGATGAACTGGCCGTCCCGGCGCGCGAGCACGAGATCCGCCTCCTTGAGGATCTGCAGGTGATGCGAGACCGAGGCAAAGGCGATCGGGAATTGCGCCGCGATGTCCCCTGCAGCCAGGTCCCCATCGCGCAGCAGCTCGAGGATGCGGCGGCGGGTCGGATCGGCCAGGGCCCGGAACGGTTTATCCATGGATGCTAAGATACTTGTCTAAATATCTCAGCGCAAGAGGGGGGCTGTCGGCGTCCGCAGGCTCGAAGGCAGTTCACGCAACGCGCGGGGAGGAACGGGCTCCGCGCTCGCAGGCACACCGCAGCGCCCGGCATGGTCACATCGCGAAAGCGCGAAAGGAACGGAAGCCCGCGAAACCGCTCACGCCGGCGGACTCTCGTGCGAAGTCAGGGAATCGACCGCCAACGTGCGCATGCGGAGCGTCACCGAGGGTAGGACGTCCGCGGCTTCCTCATTGTCCACGGTTTGGCGATTCCCGGGTCCGGCACACCGACCCGCCGGACTCGCCGGTCGCCTTTCGCGCTTTCGTGTTTTCGTGCACTGCTCTTCAGTGTGCGGGCACGCGCATTGCCCCCTCGAGCCCCGATCGCGACGCCGGTCCGTTGACACCGTTCGCCCCTCTTACGAACTTAGACCGCATGCCGAGCCTCGCCGACTCGACGACCCGGAATTCCGGGATCCGCCGTGTCCTGATCGGCATTCTCATCGCGAATCTCTTCGTCGTCACGGTCAAGTTCATCGTCGGCGTCGCCAGTGGGTCCCTCGCCGTCTTCGGGGACGCCATGCAATCCGCGGTCGATGCCGTGAACAACATCGTCGGCCTCGCCATCATCGGCGTGGCTTCGAAGGGCCCTGACGCCGAGCACCCCTATGGCCATGCCAAGTTCGAGACCCTCGGCGCGCTGCTCATCGTCGTCTTCCTCTCCGTGTCCATCTTCGAGCTCCTGCGGGGCGCGGCGGTGCGCCTCCTCGAGGGGGCGGAGCCTCCGCGTGTCGACGCCACGTCCATCGTGCTGCTCGGAGTCACGCTCCTGGTGAACGTCGTCGTTGCGGTCGGAGAGACGCGCGCCGGGCGGCGGCTCGGCAGCGAGCTCCTCGTCGCGGACGCGATGCACACCCGCATGGACGTCTTCATCACGATCGCGGTGCTTGGCGGCCTCGGCCTCTCGCACGCCGGGCTCGGGTGGGCGGATCCGGTTCTGGCGATCCTCGTCGCGCTCATCGTGGCCCGGGCCGGTTACATGATCGTGCGGGAGGCGATGCCGACCCTCGTCGATGAGCGCGCCTATGAGGCCGCCACCATCCGCACCGAGGCCGAGCGGGTGAGCGGTGTCCATGCGGCGTACGCGATCCGCTCGCGCATTGCCGGCGCGGCGCGGTTCGCCGAGCTCACGATCTCGGTGGACGGGGGCGCCGACGTGGCGAGCGCGCACCTGATCGCGGACGAGGTCGAGCAGCTCCTTCGCGATCGCCTGCAGCTGCACGAAGTGGTCGTGCACGTCGAGCCATGCTGAGGACCACCGAGGCCGTCCGCGGGCGCCAGCGGCGTCCGCTCCCGTCGCTCAAGCAGCAGTACCTCGAGTACGTCCTCCAGCGGATCGAGACCTACAAGAACTCCCTGGGCCGCACGCGGCTCATGGAAATGGCGAGCGAGGCCGCCGCCGAGATGCAGGACAGCTTCGAGGGCCAGTTCCTCCTCACCGAAGTCCTGATGCAGGAGGCAGTCGACCGGATGATCGTCCGGCAGCTGAAGCTGCCCGCCTTCAGCCGCTGGAAGCAGCAGTACACGCGCCTCCGGAAGGCACAGCGCGAGCCCACCCATTGGCGGCTCGAGCCGGACTGCGCCCTTGCGGCACTCCTGCCCCGGCTCGAGCCGGAGGACGTGACGCTCGTGGTCGGCGCGGGCGCCGAGCCGGCCGCCTACCTCCTGGCCGCGTACGATTCGTTCGTCACCTTCATCGCCGCCGACATGGGCGCCGTCGAGCGCGTGGAGTCGGGACTCGCGAACGAGGGCCTCGCCTCCACCGCCGACTGCTTCTTCGTGCAGCCCGGGTGCTGGCTCCCGGCATTCCCCGCCCCGATCGACCTTGTCGTCATCGACGCCGAATCGCTCAGCGAGATCGATGCGCCGACCCGGGCCCGGTTCCTCTGTCAGCTGCAGGACGCGACGGGCCCCTCCGGGGTGCATGTGCTGATGCCCGGGCGTGCGGGGCTCGCACCCGAGGCGCTGCTCGGCGCCTACGATGGCTGGGCGCGTGACGAGGTGGCCCGCTCCCGTCGCCGCGGCTCGGCGCGTCGCAGTCCCGGCGTCGTGCTCACCCGCCCTGCCGAGGGCGCGGAATCCGCGTCCCGCACCGGCCCCTGACCCCTTCCGGCAGCCCCGGATCGCTTCACAGTCCGCGCTTTCGACCAACCGTTTCGGGATGTCCCGGCGCGTCACGATTGCTCTTGCTCGCCTGCCCGCGCGCGCCTAGTATCGAACCGTAGCCCTCCCACTCGGGTGCCCCTCATGCCGACCCTCACGCTCGACGGCCGCACCATCTCCTTCGAATCGGGCGCGACGATCCTCGACGTCGCGCGTGGCTCGGGCGTCGACGTGCCAACGCTCTGCTGGTACCCGAAGCTCCCGAACGTCGGGAACTGCCGGATCTGCCTCGTATCGGTCGCCGGGCAGGGGAAGCTCGTGCCGGCGTGCGCCACCGCGGCAGTGGACGGGATGCAGGTCGAGACCGAATCCCCGGCGGCCGTGGCGAACCGGCGCGGGGTGCTCTCCTTCCTTCTCGAGCGGTATCCGGGCGAGCACCTCGCCAACGGCGGCCGCGCGGCGCCGCGGAACGAGTTCGAGCGATACGTGACTCGTTACGACGTGATGCCGTCCTCCACCGCCAGCCACGTCCTTCCGCTGCGCGAAGGCGACGAGCGGCCCGGCGACGCCATGATCCGCCACGACATGAGCCTCTGCATCCTGTGCACGCGCTGCGTGCGCGCCTGCGAGGACATCCAGGTCGTCGGGGTGCTCGACGTGGCCGAGCGCGGCATGCACACGCAGATCATCGTGGGGGGCGACGGCGATCCCGATCACGCCGGGTGCACCTGGTGCGGTGAGTGCGTGCGAGTCTGCCCGACGAACGCCATCTTCGAGTTCATCCCGCGCGAGCGGTTCGGGGCGGCCCGGCTCGCGACGCCGGATCGCGTGGTGCGCTCGGTCTGCCCCTACTGCGCCGTGGGCTGTCAGCTCGACCTGCATGCGAAGGACGGCAAGCTCATGCGCGTCACGTCCCCCTGGATCGAGGAGAACACCCCCAATCAGGGCTCGACGTGCGTGAAGGGCCGGTTCGGCTACGACTTCGCCCAGCACCGCGACCGCCTCACCCGGCCGCTCATCCGCCGCGGGTGGGAGCGTGACGCCGGGGGCACCTGGCGCTGGAGCGGCGAGTGGCCCCGCCATCGCGAGGGACCGTGGCACCTCATCGAAGAGATCGGGCGCAAGCGGAAGCCGCGGCCGCCCGAGCGCCAGGTGGGGAAGCCGCCCCTTACCGGCCGCGGCCGCCGCGGGGAGGACGACGTCCGCGACCGCGTCGCGACGCCCGACGAGTGGTACGGCGCCTTCCGCGAAGCAACCTGGGACGAGGCGCTGAGCCTCACCGCACAGGAGCTGCTCCGGATCAAGTCGGCCCATGGTCCCGATGCGCTCGCCACGCTGTCGTCCGCCAAGTGCACGAACGAGGACAATTACGCCTTCATGCGCATGGTGCGCGGCGCGATCGGCACGAACAATCTCGACCACTGCACCCGGCTGTGTCATTCGACCTCGGTCGCGGCGATGAACCGGGCGCTCAGCACGGCGGCGGCGAGCGGGTCGATGCGGGAAATCGAGGAGGCGTGTGACGTCATCTTCATCG
>JAICNA010000016.1 GCA_025928955.1 Gemmatimonadales bacterium
GCTCCTGAGCCAGACGGCGCGCACCGCCCGCCGGCGCGAGCTCGAGACGCAGCAGCAGCAGCTGGAGCAGCGCGGACAGGAGCTGCAGCAGCGTGCGAGCACGCGCGAGCGGGAGCTGCTCGACCCGATCCAGACGCGTGTCGTCGCCGTCATCGAGCGCCTGCGCGCGGCCGGCGGGTACTCCATGGTCTTCGACGTGAGCGCGCAGACGAACACCATCGTGACGGCGGATCCCGCGCTCGATCTGAGCGAGCGGGTCATCGCCGACCTGAAGGCGACCCGACCGTAGGGTGACCTCGCAGGATGGACACCGGCAGGCGGCCGCCGACTCGCTCGGCGGCCGCCTGTTCGTGCTGGCCCGCCTTCTCCTCTCTCACGCCGGAGCGGCTCCGTGATGGACATCGCGCGGATCATCCAGTGCCTCCCGCACCGATACCCCTTTCTCCTCGTGGACCGCATCGTGGAGACCGAGGGCGATACCCGCATCGTCGGCATCAAGAACGTGTCCATCAACGAACCGTTCTTCCAGGGACATTTTCCGGGGCATCCGATCATGCCCGGCGTGCTGATCGTCGAGGCCATGGCGCAGACCGGCGGGGTGCTGCTGCTGAGCAAGCTCGAGCGGCCGGAAGAGAAGGTCGTCTACTTCATGTCGCTCGACGGGGTGAAGTTCCGCCGCCCGGTGATGCCGGGGGACCAGGTCAGGATGGACGTGCGGGTCATCCAGAACCGGGGCCGGACCGTGAGCCTGCGCGGCGAGGCGTTCGTGGACGGGGCGCTCGTGGCGGAGGCCGACATGATGGCCCGCATAGTGGATCGCTGAGCCGGCGCTGTTACATTTCGGCCCCCCGATCCAAGGATCGCCGGATGGCGCGTAGGGGTGGCACGCACCGCCTGTTACGGTGGCTCTGGACCAGCCGTCGCCTCGATGCGAGGATCGCGCGGCTCGCCCTGCTCCCGGCTTCCGCCATGTGGCGCACCGCCACGCTCGCGCGGGACGCCGTCTACGGGCGCGGGTGGGTGGCCAGCGGTGCGGCGCCGCTCCCGACCGTTTCCGTCGGCAACCTGACGGCCGGCGACTCGGGAAGGACCGCCGTCCTCGTCTGGATCGCGCGCCATCTCGCGGCGCAGGGCATCCGGCCCGTGGTACTGCTCCGCAAGCCGTCGGAGTATCGGCGGCGGGAGATCGGCCACAGCGTTCCCGGGGCGGCGATCGACGACAGCGCCGACGGCCTCGAGGCGGTGCAGCGTGCAGCGGCCGCGGGTGCGCAGGCCGTGGTGCTGGAGGGCGGCCTGCCGCCGGGACCGATTCGAGCCGGTCTCACGGTCGCAGTCGTCGGTGCGGAGACCTCCCGGGCGGTGCGCTGGCCGCTCCCGGCCGGCCCCTGGCGCGAGGGATGGCAGGCGCTGTCCCACGCCGACATCGTCGTCGTGACGCGGAAGCGGGCGAGCAGCGAGGCCGCGCAGGCGCTGGCAGCCGAGCTCGGGACGAAGACGCCCGGAATCGTGGCCGTGGCCCACCTCGGGATGCGGTACCTCGAGGGGCTGATCTCGGGCGCCGAGCATGCGGCTGCCTCGCTGGCGGGGAAGCGTGTCGTCGCCGCCTCCGGAAGCGCGGATCCGGGTGCATTCGTGTCCCAGGTGAAGGCGGCGGGCGCCGCGGTGCAGGTGCACACGTGGAGCGCCGAAGGAGAGCTGCGCGACGAGGACGTCGCGTGGCTCGCCCACGCGACGCGGCGGGCGGATCACGTCGTCATCAGCGAGCAGGACGCCGTGAAGCTGCGCGACCGGTGGCCGGCACGCGTGGCCGAGCCGCTCGTCGCGATCCTCGACCTGACGTGGGAAACCAGCGGCGACGCCGTCGCCACCGGGCTCGATGCGCTCGTCGCGCCCGTCAACCGTGTCTGACCTTCAATCGACGTTGCCCGGACCTCACCAATCCATGACCATCCCCAGTACGCAGCCCGCGAGGATCATCCGCCCGGAGAAGGACACCTTCCTCTCCGAGGAGAACCCGTTCGAGGCAATGATGTCGCGCTTCGACTTCGCGGCCGAGAAACTCAGTCTCGATCCGGGACTTTACAAGATCCTCCGTCACCCGGAGAAGCAGATCATCGTCTCCGTCCCGGTGCTCCGCGACAGCGGCGAAGTGGACGTCTACACCGGGTACCGCGTGCTCTACAACACCTCACGCGGCCCGGCCAAGGGCGGCATCCGCTTCGACATGAACGTCTCGCTCGACGAGGTCACCGCGCTCGCGGCCTGGATGACATGGAAGTGCGCGGTCGTCAACATCCCCTTCGGGGGGGCCAAGGGCGGCGTCATCTGCGACCCGACCGCGATGTCCGCGGGGGAGCTCGAGCGCATGACGCGCCGTTACACGTCGGCGATCATCGAGACGCTCGGCCCCGATTCCGACGTGCCGGCGCCCGACGTCAACACCAACGAGCGCGTGATGGCCTGGATCATGGACACCTACTCCATGCACAAGCGCCATACGGTGACGGCCGTCGTGACCGGAAAGCCGGTCTCGATGGGCGGCTCGCTCGGGCGCCGGGAGGCCACCGGCCGCGGCTGCATGTTCTCCACGCGTGAGGCGCTCAAGCGTCTCGGCATGCCGATGAAGGGCGCGAGGATCGCGGTCCAGGGATTCGGGAACGTCGGCTCCGTGGCCGCGCAGCTCCTCGCGGAGCAGGGCGCGAGCATCGTGGCGGTGAGTGACAAGTCGGGTGGCATCTACAACGCCGCCGGGCTCGACCTCGCCGACGTGATGCAGTGGGTGAAGGAGAAGCGACTCCTCGGCGGGTACCCGAAGGCGGAGGCCGTCACGAACGCCCAGCTGCTGACCCTTCCGTGCGACGTGCTCCTTCCGGCCGCGCTCGAGAACGTCATCACCAGCAAGAACGCCAAGGACATCCAGGCGCGGGTCGTCGTCGAGGGCGCCAATGGACCGACCACGGCGAACGCCGACCGCATCCTGGAGGAAAAGGGGATCTTCGTGGTGCCCGACATTCTCGCGAACGCCGGCGGCGTGACCGTCAGCTACTTCGAATGGGTGCAGGATCGCGGCGGGTACTTCTGGGACGAGGACACGGTCAACCAGCGCCTCGAGCGGATCATGACCCAGTCGTTCGACGAGGTCGTCGGCATGGCCGAGCGCCACGGCGTCAGCAACCGGATCGGCGCCTACATGCTGGCGATCGAGCGGGTCGCCGAGGTGCACCGCCTGCGCGGTCTCTATGCCTGAATGGAGATCACGCTCCTCGCGGTAGGCCGGCTCCGGCCCGCCTACCGCGCGGCGTGTGACGACTACGTGCGGCGCATCGGCCGGCACCTGCGCTTCACCGAGGTCGAGGTCCGGGAAGCGTCGCGAGCGCCCACGCTGGCCGCCCAGCGGGCCGAGGAAGCCGGGCGCCTGCGGTCGCGGCTTCCGCCGGGCGCGACGCTCGTGTGCCTGGCGCGGGACGGCACCCCCTGGAGCAGCGAGGAACTGGCCCGCCGCCTCGGCCGCTGGAGAGAGGAGGCGAGGCCGCTCGCGTTCGCGATCGGCGGCTCGAGCGGCATCGACGAATCGCTCCTCGGTGCGGCGGCAGCCCGATGGAGTCTCGGGCCGGCAACGCTGCCGCACGAGCTTGCGCGCGTGGTGGTCGTCGAGCAGATCTACCGCGGCTTCACCATCCTGCGGGGCGAGCCTTATCACAAGGGACGGTGATGCCCTCCACCTCGCCGCCCATCCGCCATCCCCCACGGCCACTCAACGGCGGTCACATGCCCGAATGGTTCGAGGAGTGGTTCAACGACGAGTACCTTGCGCTCTATCCGCACCGGGACGAGGCGGACGCCGAGCAGCTCGTGGCGCTCCTCCGCCGGCACGTCGGCTGGACCCCGGGATGGCGCGTGCTCGACGTCGCGTGCGGGCCCGGCCGGCACGCCCGCGCCCTCGAGGCGGCAGGGGCGCGATGTATCGGGCTCGACCTCTCGAAGGCGCTGCTCCTGCGCGCGCGCAGCCTCACCTCAGCGCCCCTCATTCGCGCCGACATGCGCCGGATTCCCGTCCGGCTCCGCTCGATGGACCTCACGCTCAACCTCTTCACCAGCTTCGGATACTTCGAGGAGGACCGCGAGCACCAGGCCGCGCTCGCGGAGATGGTGGGGACGGTGCGGGCGGGTGGGTGGTTCGCCATGGATTTCCTGAATGCCGCGCGCGTCACGGCCACGCTCGTCACCTCGGAGACGGCGACCCTCGGCGGCACCGAAGTGCGCATCACCCGGGACCTCATCGGCGGCGAGCGATTCGTGCGGAAGCGCATGGAGACCGTGGACGGCCGCGCATGGGTCGAGCGCGTTCGCCTCTTCCGCCCTGCGGAGCTCGAGGCGATGCTTGCGGCCACGGGCATCACGGTGGCCGCCCGCTTCGGTGATTACGGCGGGGGCCCGATGACCGATGCCTCCCCGCGTGCCATTCTGATCGGGCGCGCGGCGTGACCTTCCGCATCGAGACGACACCGATCGCCGCGGGACCGATGGAGCCGGCGCAGCGCGAGGGCGGCGTCGCGCCGGGCGCATCCGGGGCATTCCTCCGCGTCCCCGGCCTCGAAGCGCAGATCGAGCGGCTCCGCGATCCGCGCGTGCTGGTCGTGACCACCGGCCAGCAGCCCGCGCTCTTCACCGGCCCGGTCTACAGCGTCTTCAAGGCGCTCTCCGCCGCCGCGCTCGCCCGCCACCTCGAATCGCGCTGGGAGCGCCCGGTCGTCCCGGTCTTCTGGGTGGCCGGCGACGATCATGACTGGGCCGAGGCCCGCTCTGCGAGCTGGATCGGGGACGACGATGCGCTCGTCACTGTCGCACTGCGCGAGCGCGGCGTCTCGGAGCCGATGCGCCCTCTCTGGCGCGAGCCGCTGGGACCTGAAGTGGCTGCGGCCCTCGACCGCGCTGGCGCGACGTTCCCGCGGCGCCCTCATCGCGATGCCGCGATCGCCTGGCTCGCGCGCCACTTCCGCCCGGAGGCGACAGTCGCGGCGGCGTCCGCCGGCGCGCTCGCCGAACTGCTCGCCCCGTTCGGCGTGGTCTGCTTCGACCCGACGCATCCGGACGCCAGGCGGGCTGCGGCACGCCATATCGTGAAGGCCCTCGGCCTCGCGATGGATCTCGAGCGTGACCTGGGCCGGCGCGCGGCCGAGCTTGTATCCGACGGTCGGGATCCCGGTATTGCCGTCGGCGATGGCGCCACGCTCGTCATGATCGAAGGGAAGCAGGGAAGGGACCGACTCGTGCTCGATCCGGGCGGCTACGCCACCAGGCGGAGCGGCGAGCGATACACCCTTGGCGACCTCCAGCGCATCGCCGCCGACGCGCCGGAGCGGCTTTCGGCCAACGTGCTCCTCCGTCCCGTCATCGAGAGCGCGCTGCTGCCGACGGTGGCGTACTGCGCCGGGCCAGGCGAGCTTCGCTATCTGCCGCTCGCCGAGCCGGTCTTCGAGCGGATGCGCACGCACCGGCCGGAGCCGGTGCCGCGCTGGTCGGGGCGCATCGTCGACGCGCACGTCGATCGCACCGCGGAAAAATTGGGCCTCTCGATCCGCGAGATCGCCGATGCCGACATCCCGGTGATGGCGCGCGCAGCCCGGGGCCTCGTCCCGGAGTCCGCGCGTCACACGCTCGAGGGCATCCGGCGCTCGATGGAAGCAGCCTACCGCTCGCTCGGCGCCGACTCGGCCACCGTCGACCCCACGCTCGAGCGCGCAGCCACGGGAGCGCTCGGCCGCTCGCTCGACGCGCTCGCCCGCCTCGAGCGAAAGCTCGCGCGCGCCGCGCGTCGCCGCCACGAGACGGAGCTCCGGCAGCTCGAGCGCGCGCGCACCTCGCTGCTGCCGGGCGGCGCACCGCAGGAGCGCGTGCTCACCGCCGCTTCCTTCCTCGCGCGACACGGCCCGTCGCTGTTCGACGAATGTGCCCGGGAGGCGGCAACCTGGTATCAGCGCGCCCTTGAAGGCCGCGCCGTTCCGGCGTAGGCTTTCAGCATGTGGATCATCGGGCTCGTACTCCTCCTTGCACTGCTCATCCCCGTGCTGGGGATCATCATCGATTCGCCCATCGGGCGGGCGCTCGCGCGCCGGCTCGAGGGACCGGAGCCCGTCACGCCGGCGCTCGCCGAGCTCGCGAAGAAGGTGGAGCTCCTCGAGTCGGAGGTGGACGACCTGACCCGCAACGTCGATTCGCTCCGGGAAGACAACGCCTTCCTGACGCGCCTGATCGAAGACGCCCCCGGGCGACGTCCGCTGCCTCCCGCCGCAGGCTCCTGACGCCGCCGCGGCGGGGCCGGCTGCCGGCTGCGATGGTCGCGGCGGGGATCCTGACCAGCCGCCTCGCGGGACTCGTCCGCAGTTCGGTCGTCGCGCACTACCTCGGCAACGGCGCGGTGGCGAGCGCGTGGACCGCGGCCTTCCGCATTCCCAACCTCCTGCAGAATCTCTTCGGCGAAGGCGCGCTCTCCGCTTCGTTCATCCCGGTGTACGCTCGCCTCGAGTCGGAGGGTGCCCATGACGAGGCCCGCCGGCTGGCCGGCTCCGTCGCGGCCCTCCTCGGTCTCCTCGTCGCGGTGCTCGTCGCGATCGGCATGCTCGCGACGCCGCTCCTCATCGACCTCATCGCCCCCGGCTTCGAGGGCGAGACACGCGAGCTCACGATCCGCCTCGTGCGCATCGCGTTCCCCGGCACCGGCATACTGGTGCTGTCCGCGTGGTGCCTCGGGGTTCTCAACAGTCACCACCGGTTCTTTCTCCCGTACGCGGCGCCGGTGGCCTGGAACGCCGCGATCATCGCGGCGTTCCTCGCGTTCCGGAATGCGGACGGGCTTCCGCGGCTCGCCGAGTTCGCCATGTGGGGCGCGGTCGCGGGTAGCCTTCTCCAGCTTCTCGTGCAGCTGCCGACGGTGCTCGGGATCCTCGGCGGGCTGCGCGTGTCACTCGCGGGACGGACACCGTCGCTCGGCATCGTCCTGCGCAACTTCGTCCCCGTATCGCTCGCGCGCGGTGTCACCCAGGTGAGTGGCTACGTCGACACGCTCCTCGCCAGCCTCATTTCCGCGACCGCAGTGGCGAGCCTCGGCTACGCGCAGCTGCTCGCCACGCTGCCGGTCAGCCTCTTCGGCATGGCGGTCTCGGCGGCCGAGCTGCCGGCCATGTCGTCGGCGCGCGGCGACGAATCGGAAGTGGCAGGCCAGCTGCGCGTGCGGCTCGACGCCGGGCTTCGGCGCATCGCCTTCTTCGTGGTACCCTCCGCCGTGGCCTTCGCGGCCATCGGCCATCTGCTGGCGGCCATCGTCTTCCAGTCGGGCCGCTTCACGGCGGCGGACAGCGTGACGGTTTGGAGCATCCTGGCCGCGTCCGCCGTGGGTCTCCTCGCGGCGACGCTCGGCCGCCTCTACTCGTCGTCGTTCTATGCGCTGCGCGACACCCGCACGCCGGTCCGCATCGCGATGGCCCGCGTGGCCTGCGGCATTCTCCTCGGCTGGCTTCTCGGCCTCGCCGTACCCCGTGCGCTCGGGGTCGACCCACGCTGGGCCACGGCCGGGCTCGCCCTCGGCGCGAGCCTCGCCGCCTGGGTAGAATTCACGCTGCTCCGACGGGGGATGAACCGGCGCGTGGGGACGACCGGGCTCGAATCCGGCCTGCTCCTCCGGCTCGCCGGGGCGGCGCTCGTCGGCGCGGCCGGAGCGTGGGGCGTGCATCTCGCGCTGCCAGGGACCGGTCGCCTCGCCGGGATCGCCGCGGCCACCGCGTTCGGTGCCCTGTACCTGACGACGACTTACGCGCTGGGGATCCCCGAAGCCCGGGGGCTGGTGCGCCGATCGATACGATGACCGCAATGCCGTCCGACCAGCTGCAACGAAAGCTCGATACGCTCCCCGACGGACCCGGTGTCTATCTCTGGAAAGACGCTGCGGGAAACGTCCTCTACGTCGGGAAAGCGCGGCGGCTCTCGAGCCGGGTGCGCAGCTACTTCAGCAGCGATTTCGCCGACAGCGCCAAGAACCGCCTCCTCATGCGGCTCGTCGCCGACGTGGAGACCATCATCGTCGCGAGCGACAGCCAGGCGCTCGTGCTCGAGAACAACCTCATCAAGGAATTCCGCCCCCGGTTCAACGTCCGGCTCCGGGACGACAAGAGTTACCCTTCGATCGCCGTGACCGTCGGCGAGCCGTTCCCGCGGGTGCTCGTCACCCGCAAGCGTGACATTCCCGGCGCGCGGTACTTCGGCCCGTACACCGATGTCGGCCAGCTGCGGCGCACTCTCGCGATCATTCGCCGGCTCTACACCGTCCGCAGCTGTCACGACGACCTTCCGAATGAGCGGCGCGACCGGCCCTGCCTCGATCACCATCTCGGCCGCTGCCAGGCGCCGTGCATGGGCTGGCAATCCGAAGCGGACTATCGCGTCATGGTGGCCGACGTGCTCGATTTCCTGGAGGGAAGAACCCACGACGTCCGCGATCGCGTGCGCCAGGCGATGTTCACGGCCGCTGAGCGGGAGGACTTCGAGCGCGCGCGGGAGCTGCGCGATGCGCTCAAGTGGCTCGAGAAGCTCGAGGAGCCCTCGTCGGTCGAGGTCATCGGCACGGGCGATGCCGACGTGATCGGATATGCGCGCGACGGAGACGACGCCGTGGCGGTGCTCGTCCGCGTCCGCGACGGGCGCGTGGTCGGCCGGGAACACCGGTTCTTCGAAGGCGTCGAGGAGGAGCCGGACGACGCGATCCTCGCCGCCTATCTGGTTCAGTACTACGCGGCGAGTGCCGAGGGGCGCGTACGGCGCCTGATGCTCCCGTTCCCTCCCGCCGACCTCGACCCGCTGCGCGAGGTGCTGCCCGACACCGACTGGCTGCTGCCGCAGCGCGGCACCGGCGGTCGCTGGATCGAGCTGGCCGACGTGAACGCCCGCCATCTCCTCGAAAGCCTCCGGCTCGAATCGTTCGAGACCGAGGAGCGCGCCGAAGACCCGGTCTATGCACTCGGCCGCGACCTCGGGCTCACCGGCGTGCCGCGCAGCTTCGTCTGCATCGACATCTCGCACAACCAGGGCCGGGACATGGTCGGCTCGCTCGTCTGGTTCGAGGCAGGTCGGCCGAGGAAGAGCGAGTACCGCAAGTACCGCATCAAGGGGCTCGCCGAACAGGACGACTATGCCGCGATTCAGGAAGTCGTCACCCGATTCATCACCCGCCGGCGCGACGAGGCGCTCGCGCTTCCCGACCTGATGGTGATCGACGGCGGAAAGGGCCAGCTGAACGCCGCGGTCGAGGCGGCGCGCGTGCTCGGTGTGGCGGACCTGCCGATCGTGAGTCTGGCAAAGCGCGACGAGGAAGTCTTTCTCCCCGGGCGACCGGACCCGCTCAGGCTCTCGCGGCGCAGTCCTTCGCTCCGCCTCCTGCAGCGCGCGCGGGACGAGGCACACCGCTTCGGGCTCGCGTACAGCCGGAATCGGCGGACCCGGCGAACCATCACATCGGAGCTGCTCAACATCCCGGGGGTCGGCCCCTCCCGCCGCCGCGCGCTGCTCGAACGCTTCGGCAGTCTGGCCGGCGTCCGCACGGCTACGCCGGCCGAGCTCGCTCAGGTGCCGGGCTTCTCACGCACGCTCGCCGACCGGGTGCTCGAGCACCTGCGGACGCACCCGGCGTGACACCGCCGGCGGCGGTCGTCGCGGACTGGATTCTCGAATGCACCGCGTGCGGCGCCACGCGCGATCCTGAGGGTCTCCCCGGCGTCTGCGACTGCGGGGAGCCGTGGCTCGTGCGATACCCGACGCGCGCGCAGACCATCGTCGATCGCACCGAGCTCCGGCGGCGGCAGGGAATGTGGCGCTTCCGGACATGGCTCCCGATCCTCCCCGGCGAGCAACCGGTCTCACTCGGCGAAGGGGACACGCCGCTCGTCCGGGCGCAGCGTGCTGGCAGCGCACTCGGCCTCGCCGATCTCTGGATCAAGGACGAGTCGGCGAATCCGACCGGGTCGTTCAAGGCACGAGGCCTCTCCGCCGCCGTCACGCGGGCGGCGGCGGCGGGAGCGACCGGATTCGTTCTGCCGACCGCGGGCAACGCGGGAGTCGCCGCGGCAGCGTATGGGGCGCGTGCGGGCCTGCCCGTGCGCGTCTATGCGCCGCGCTCCACGCCAGCTACGATCCTCGCCCAGATGAAGGTGTTCGGCGCGGATCTCGTGCTGCTCGACGGACACATCGGTGACTGCGGGAAGGCCGCGCGCGCGTACGCGGCGGAAACCGGGTTCGTGGATCTCTCGACCCTCCGCGAGCCGTATCGCATCGAAGGCAAGAAGACGCTCGGGCTGGAAATCGCGCTCGCGTTCAACTGGATGCTGCCCGACGCACTCGTCTACCCCGCTGGCGGCGGGACGGGGTTGATCGGCATGTGGAAGGCCTTCGGCGAGCTGCTCGCGGCAGGGTGGGTCACCGGCCCGCTGCCGCGCATGTATGCGGTGCAGGCGGAGGGCTGCGCGCCGGTGGTGCGCGCATTCGAGGAGGGCGCGTCGCGCTGCACCGCCTGGGACGAACCGTGGACCATGGCAAGCGGGCTCCGCGTGCCGGCCCCGCTGGGCGGGCGGCTCATGCTCGAGGCGATCACGGACAGTGGAGGCGGCGCCGTTGCCGTCAGCGAGGAGTTGCTCTCGCGCACGGCTGCCGACGTGTCGCGGGCCGAGGGAATCGACATCTCCCCGGAGGGCGGCGCCGCGCTCGCCGGAGCCGGCCTCCTGCGGGAGGCGGGCGCACTCGCAAGGGAAGAGCGCATCGTCGTCTTCAACACGGGCGCCGGGTGGTTGTACCGGCCGGGAGCCGAGTTGCCGCGGGCGTGAGTCCGGCGATATTTCGCCTCGACTGCGGCCCGCCGGACGTGGCGGCGCCATCCCATGCTCGAGGCACCGATGCCGGAACGGTTCGCGATCATCGATCCCGCCGCTGGAATCAGCGGGGACATGCTGCTCGGCGCGCTCGTGGCAGCGGGCGCACCGCGCGCGTGGCTGGAAGCGCTTCCCGCGCGGCTCGGGTGTCCCGAGGTCACCATCGAGCTCAGCGAGGCCGACCGCTGCGGGATTCGCGCTCAGCGTGTGCTCGTGCGCCTTCCCGGTGGGGAGAGCGAATCCCCTGCGGACGCGCTGCCGCATGCCCACGCGCACTCCCAGACGCATCTGCACGACCACCCGCACGGTCACTCCCACGCCGAGCCCGGGCCGCACGCGGGCAGCGGCCATCATCCGCACCGGCATATCGGCGACCTGATCGAGTTGATCCGGCACGCGGAACTCTCCCCCTGGGTGCGGGAGCGCGCGGTCCGGGCATTCGAGCTGCTCGGCGCAGCCGAGGGCGCCATCCATGGACTCCCGGCTCACGAAGTAGCACTGCACGAGGTCGGCGCACTCGATGCCCTCGTGGACATCGTCGGCGGTATCGAAGGCTTCGAGCAGCTCGGTATCACACGGATTCATGCGAGACCGGTGGCGCTCGGGGACGGGTGGGTGCGCGCGGCTCACGGGGTCATGGCGATTCCGGCGCCTGCCACCGCCATCCTGACGGAGGGGCTCGAGATCGGGCCGAACGGTCCGGTCACGGGGGAAGCGACGACACCAACCGGCGCGGTCCTCCTTCGCGTCCTGAGTGAGGGTCCGCCGCCCGAGCGCTGGCGTGCGCTGGCGGGCGGGGCGTGGGGGGCTGGAGGCCGGAATCCCGGGGCCTATCCCAACGCACTTCGAGTGATCCTGGCCGAGGCAGCGGACGAGGCAGGGGAGGTTGTGGTGCTCAGCACAGACGTGGACGACCTGAATCCGGAATATGTGGAGCCGTTGCGAGAGTCGCTCTTCGCCGCAGGGGCGTTGGACGTCCAGACCTGGCCCACGGCCGGCAAGAAGGGCCGGAGCGGGCTCCGGGTGGAGGCGCTCGCCAGCCCTTCGGATGCAGCTGCGGTCGAGGCGGCGATTTTCCGGAACTCGACCACGACCGGGATCCGACGGGCCCGCCTGGAGCGGTGCACGCTCCCACGCACGATTATCCAGGTTCCTGCGGAGGACGGCTCACTGGTCCGTGTCAAGCTCGTGGACACTGGGGCTGGGATTCGCGCGAAGCCGGAATATGATGATATTATTGCACTTGCGGGGCGAACGGGGCGGCCTGCGCACTTGCTGGCAAGGGAGTTGCAAGAGCGGGCCATGCGCTCGGCAGCCGAGGAGGCCCGGGCGGCGCGTGATCATCCGAACAGGGAGTCCTGAGGAGTGATGATGAGAACTTTCGCGGCGATGATGCTGCTGAGCGCAGTAGCCGGCAACGCCACGGCCCAGCAGTCGGGCGTGGTGGCGCAGTCCGGAGGGGTGAGCGAGCGCGTCTCGACCGCGATGAAGGCGGCCGTGCGCGCGTACGAGCCCGCCAAGTGTGAAGCGCTCGACGACGACCTCCACTTCAAGGTCAGCTCGGGCAAGGTGTACCTCAAGACGTCGATCGAGACCAGCATCGACGCCAACAAGGCCCGCGCACTCGCCAACGGGCAGCGGGTCATCACCGAGGCGATCACGCAGAACGGCCAGGACAAGAGCGCCGGTGCGTGGTACTACCTCGGCCGGATCTACCTGCACCAGGGCGACATCGTCGGGGCGGACAGCGCGTTCGCGCGTGCACTGACGCTCGCACCGGCGCCGGAGTGCGCCGCGGACGTCGCCGGGTACCGCCGCGCGGCGTGGGTGGCGCTGGTGAATCCCGGCGTCGATTACATGAAGGCACAGAAGGCGGATTCGGCGATGGCGCTGTTCTCGCTCGCCACCCGGGTCTACCGCGACGAGCCCCACCCGTACTTCTACATGGCCTCGCTCGCCTACGAAGCGGAGGCGATGGAGCAGGCGCTGGCCTACTTCGATTCCGCGCTGGCCACGCCGAAGAACGAGAAGACGGCCGATATCCATGCTCAGGCCCAGTTCAACAAGGGCCTCGTCCTGATCAATCTGAATCGTGGCCAGGAAGCGGTGGCTCCGCTGCAGAGCTTCGTGGCGGCGCACCCGGATGACGTGAACGCGAAGAAGGCGCTGCTCAACGCCTACCAGGCCGCCGGGTTGGCGGATAGCGTTGCGAGCATGGCCCGCCAGATCGAGGCGACCGGCGAGGTGATCCCCAAGCAGGTCGTGGTCGACTCGGCCTCGCCGTTCAATCGGGCGGTGACGCTGTTCAACGAGTCGAAGTTCGCCGAGGCGGCGGTCGAGGCGGAGAAGGTGGTGGCCGCGGAGCCGCACAATCGCGACGCGTATTACCTGCTCACGCAGTCGTACTACCAGACGAAGAACGGCCCGGCCCTGGTGAAGGCGGGAGAGCGCCTGATCGCGCTCGACCCGATGAACGAGCTCGCGCTGCAGATGCTCGGCTTCGGCTATAACCTGACCAAGGCGAGCAACAAGGCCGTCGAGACCCGGCTCCGGCTCAATGCGCTGCCGACAGCACTCTCGAAGGTCACGCTGACGCCGACCCCGACGGGCGCCTCGCTCACGGCGACGGCCACGGGCCGGAAGGCCATGAACTCGAGCGGCGCGGCCATCGCGGCAAAGCCGGTCTCGATCTCGATCGACTTCCTCAACGCCGACGGCGCGGTGGTCACGAGCCAGACCGTGGCGATTCCCGCGCTCGACGATGGGGCAACGCACCCGATCTCGATCACGGCGGAGGGCACAGGCATCGTCGCCTGGCGGTACAAGGCGTCGTAAGCGGCCGCTCCAGCGGCACGGCGCGCCCCTGCAAGGGGGCGCGCTCTGCTTTCGGGGTCGCACCACCCGGGAGCGCGCGATAGATTTCGCCCGGAGCGCGCCTCACTCAAGGAGCCGGGGATGACGAGCGTACAGAGCGGAACATCGGGGCTCACCACGACCAGGGCGCCGTTCATCGAGCAGGCGCAGGCCAACGGGCAGCTCTACATCCATCAGCCGTACGAGCTCTATTCGGAGGCCAACCACGACGCGTGGCGCCGGCTCTACGCGCGTATGGAGGACCGGTGGCGGCGCTATGCCAACCCGCGGTTCCTTCAGGGGATCGACAATCTCTGCCTCGATCCCGCTGCCGTGCCCCGCCTGGAGGACGTGAACCGATTCCTGAGCCCGCTGACCGGCTTCAAGGCGAAGGCCGTAAGCGGATACATCCCGTCCTTCCTCTTCTTCGACTGCCTCCGGAACCGCGAGTTCCCGACGACGATCACCATCCGCGACATCGCCACGCTCGACTATCTCCCCGAGCCCGACATCTTCCACGATATCGCCGGGCACGTGCCGATGCACACCGACCGCGCCTTCGCCGACACGCTGGTGCGTTTCGGGGACTGTGCGCACACTGCCGTCGAGATCGCGAGCGGAATCCGGAACGAGGACGAGCGAATCCGCCGCATCACGAGCATCATGAAGGCCCTGGCCCGGTTCTTCTGGTTCACGATCGAGTTCGGGCTCATGCGGGACGCCAGGGGGCTCAAGGTCTACGGGAGCGGTCTCCTCAGCTCCTATGGGGAGATTGCCCACGCGATCGATGCGCCCGAGGTCCAGCGGTATCCCATCCAGCTGGAGTGGGTGGTGAACCAGTACTTCGAGATCGACCACTACCAGCCGCTGCTGTTCATCGTCGAGTCGTTCGACCACCTCTTCGAGCTCGTCGGCGAGCTCGAGCAGTGGATGCGGGACGGCCGGCTGGACAACGTCGCGGGCGGAGAGCCCGAGGTGAGCCCCGCAGATCTCCGCAGCTTCCTCGAGGCGGCGGGCCACAGCTGAGGACGCTTGACTTCGCGGCGCCGGATCGTGAACTTCCGCGCCGCCCGGAAGGTGAGGGGTTGCAGACCAGATAATGTTCGCGGGAGTAGCTCAGCTGGTAGAGCGTCAGCTTCCCAAGCTGAATGTCGCGGGTTCGAGCCCCGTCTCCCGCTCTCAGATCCGCCCCGTCGCGCTCAGGCGCCGACGGGGCGATTCATTTCAGATCCCGCTTCGATCGTTCATTGGAAGTCGTTGTCGTGAATTGAGTTTAGCCGCCACTTAAAGTATCTTCTCAAGCATGATCAAGGTCACCGCGGTTCACCCCGGATCCATCGCCGACGAGCTCGGGCTCCTGCCCGGCACCGAATTGCTCTCGGTGAACGGGCGGAACCTCGAGGACTTTCTCGACTGGGAGTTCCTGACGGCGGAGGAGCGCTTTCTCCTGCACGTCCGCCAGCCTGACGGCGAGGACATCGAGTTCGACATCGAGCGCCCGCTCGAGGAGCCGATGGGTGTCACCCTGGAGCCGCCACGCGTCCGGCGCTGTGCCAACCGGTGCGATTTCTGCTTCGTCGACGGGCTTCCGGAGGGCCTGCGCGAAGGCCTCTACATCCGTGACGACGACTACCGGCTCTCGTTCCGCTACGGCCATTTCGTCACCATGACGAATCTCAAGCCCTGGGACGTCAAGCGGATCGTCGAGTACCGCCTTTCGCCGCTCTACGTGTCCGTGCATGCCACCGATCCGGTGATCCGGCGTTACGTCCTGCGGAACCCGCTCGCGCAGGACATCGTGCCGCTGATGCGCGAACTCGGGGCGCACGGAATCCGGTTCCACACGCAGGTCGTGATGTCCCCTGGCGTCAATGACGGCAAAGTGCTGGAGCAGACGCTCTCCGACCTCTACGCCATGGGCGAGACCGTGGGCGGGTGCTCGGTCGTGCCGGTGGGGCTCACCGAATTCAGCAAACACCACCTCGTGCGGGAGCCGACCGCGGCGGAATGCCGCGAGGCCATCGCCATCATCGACGCGCGCGCGGCCGCCGCGCAGCGCGAGCGCGGGATCACGTGGGCCTTCGGCGCCGACGAGCTGTACAACCGCGCAGGAGTGGAGCTGCCGCCGGAGTCGGCGTACGGCGCGTTCGATCAGGTGGAAAATGGCGTCGGTGCGGTGCGGTTCCTCCAGCGCCAGGTGCGCGAGGACGCGCCCGAACTGCGGGGCTGGGCGGGGCGCACGATCGGAATCGTGACCGGCACGGCGATGGGCGCGCTGATGCCGATGGTCCTCGAGCCCCTCGCACGCGCCACCGGCGCGGCGTTCGAGCTCGTCGTGGTCACGAACACGCTGTTCGGCCCGTCCGTCACATGCGCGGGGCTGCTGCCGGGCGCCGCGATCCAGTCGGCGCTCGCCGGCCGGACGGACCTCGATCTCGCGCTCATCCCCGGTGAATCAGTCAACGACGACGGCCTCTTCATGGACAGCATGAGCATCGGCGAGCTCGTCGCCGCGGTGCCGGTCGAGGTGCGGCGCTCGAAGGTCTTCTCCGACGCGCTCGACGCCCCGGTGGCGGCATGAGCAAGCCCACCGTCGCCATCATCGGGCGTCCCAACGTCGGAAAGTCCACGCTCTTCAACCGGATTCTCGGCGGCCGCCGGGCGATCGTCTCGGATCGCGCGGGCACCACGCGCGATCGCCATTTCGGCGATGCGGAATGGGCAGGCCGCAGCTTCTGGGTCGTGGATACGGGCGGCCTCGTGCCCGACTCGAGCGACTCGATGGATCGCGCGATCCGCCAGCAGGTCGAGTTCGCGCTCGCGGAGGCCGACGTCATCGTCTTCCTGGTCGACGGACGGGAAGGGGTGAGTCCCGTGGACCAGGCGATTGCGGCGAAGCTGCGTCGCGCAGGACGCCCTGTGGTGCTCGCGGTGAACAAGCTCGACGACCTGGAGCGGAGCACGGCTCAATACCAGTTCTACGAGCTCGGCTTCGGCGATCCGCACGGCGTGTCGGCGGCCGTCGGCAAGGGCAGCGGTGACCTGCTCGATGCCATCGTCGCGCTGCTCCCGCCGTACGACCCTTCCGAGTCCGAAGCGTACATCCAGGTAGCGGTCGTCGGCCGGCCGAACGCCGGGAAGTCGTCGCTCGTGAACCGTCTGCTCGGCGAGGAACGGCACGTCGTCGCGCCCGAGGCGGGCACCACGCGTGACGCGGTGGACTCGGTCATGCGCTACCACGACCGGAACCTGAACTTCATCGACACCGCAGGCCTTCGCCGCAAGGCGAAGGTCGAGGACGACCTGGAATTCTATTCGACGCTCCGGACCCAGCGCGCCATCGAGCGGGCGGACGTCTGCGTGCTCGTCGTGGATGCTGCGCTCGGGCTGCACAATCAGGACTTGCGGATCGCCACCGAAGCCTGGGACCGCGGCTGCGGACTCATCATCGTCGTGAACAAGTGGGACCTCATCGAGGAAAAGGACGCCCAGACCGCGAAGCGCGGCGAGGCGACGCTCATCGAGAAGGCGCCATTCCTCCGCTACGTGCCGTTCCTCTACGGCTCCGCGCTCACCGGCCAGCGCGTGCGCAAGGTGCTCGACCTGATCCTCGAAGTGGCCGATGCTCGCGAAGCGCGCGTCGCGACGAGCGAGGTGAACAAGGTGCTCGAGGCGCTGATCCAGCAGAACAACCCGCCGCAGAAGCCGGGTGAGGAAGTGAAGCTCCTCTACGCCTCGCAGATCGGGACCGCGCCGCCGACCTTCGCCATCGTGACGAACCGCCCGGACGACGTGCCGCCGTCCTACGAACGGTACCTCGTGCACGGGTTCAGGAAGGTGTGGCCGTTTTCCGGCTCGCCGCTCCGCATCCGGTTCACCAGCCGCGGATCACGCCGGTGATGCGAGCCGCGCGCCGGTGACCGACCTGGCCCCGTGGCTCATCCTGTCGTACCTCGTCGGCGCGATACCGACGAGCTACCTCGCGGGGCGGATGTTCCGCGGCATCGACCTCCGGAAGCACGGCAGCGGGAACCTGGGCGCGACCAACCTCTACCGCACGCTCGGCTGGAAGTACGCGATTCCCGTCGGGCTGTTCGACATCGCGAAGGGAGCGGTGCCCGTCGTCCTGTTCGCGCCGCAGGTCTCGGCGTCGGAGCGCGTCGCCGTCGCGTGCGGGATCGCGGCGGTCCTCGGCCATGTCTACTCGGTCTTCGTCCGGTTCAGGGGAGGGAAGGGTGTTGCGACCGCGGCCGGCGTGATGCTCGGCCTGGCACCCTACGCCGTCCTCGCATTGGTCGTGCTCTGGGCGCTGATCGTGTTCGGCACCGGCTACGTATCGCTCGGAAGCATCGTGGCCGCCGCCCTCCTCCCCCTCGCGGTGTGGGTGCTGCATCCGGGGGCGCGCGGCCTGCTGCCGGTCATCGGCCTCGTCGCGGCGGGCATCGTGTGGCTGCACCGCGCCAACATCCGGCGGCTCCTCGCCGGAACGGAGAACCGCTTCGGACGCCGCGGCGCGGCGGCGCCGCCCGCCCCGTGACGCGCATCGCGGTGCTGGGCGCCGGCAGCTGGGGTACGACCCTGGCGGACCTCCTCGCGCGAAAGGGCCACGACGTGACGATCTGGGCGTACGAGCCCGAGGTCGTCGCGAGCATCAACCGGACCCACGAGAACGCGCTGTTCCTGCCCGGTGCCAGCCTGGCGCCCTCCCTCCGCGCCGCCGGCGATGCGCGCGACGCCGTGCGCGGGGCGCCCGTCATCCTCTCAGCCGCACCGAGCCACGCGGTGCGATCGGTGATCGGCGGCGTACGCGGGGCCGTCGAGCCTGGTGCGCTCGTCGTGAGCGCCACGAAGGGCATCGAGAACGAGACGCTCGCGCTCATGTCCGACATCGTGGCCCAGATGCTTCCCGACACCCGGTTCGCGGCGCTCTCGGGGCCGAGCTTCGCGCAGGAAGTCTTCGAGGGCCAGCCGACCGCGGTGGTGGCCGCCGCGGCCACCCTCGAGACCGCGCGGGAGACGCAGGAGATCTTCGCCACCAGGCGGTTCCGGGTGTACTCGAACCGGGACGTCGTGGGTGTCGAGCTCGCGGGCGCGCTCAAGAACGTCATCGCCGTCGCGGCGGGCATGCTCGAAGGGCTCGGCCTCGGCCATAACCCGCGCGCCGCCCTGATCACGCGCGGGCTGGCGGAGATCACGCGGCTCGGACTCGCGATGCACGCCGACCCGATGACGTTCGCGGGCCTCGCCGGCATGGGCGACCTGATCCTGACGACGACCGGGAGCCTGAGCCGCAACCGCGCGCTGGGCCTCGCGCTCGCGCGCGGGGAGACGCTGGCCGAGTACAGCGCGCGCCACCGCACCGTCGCGGAGGGCGCCTACACCTCTCGCGCGGCCGCGGCGCTCGCGCACAAGGTGGGCGTCGAGATGCCGGTAACCGAGAAGGTCTGCCAGATTCTGTTCGACGGGAAGACGGCGACCGAGAGCATGGAGGAGCTCATGGAACGTGACCTCAAGTCGGAGCAGTGGCGGTGATGGCAACCCGAAGCCAGGGCGCCGTCCCGAAGCAGGAGTTCTATTCGATCGGCGAGGTTTGCGCACTGACCGATCTCAAGCCCCACGTGCTGCGGTACTGGGAAAGCCAGTTCCGCTTCCTGAGTCCTGCGAAGAACCGGTCGGGGAACCGGGTCTACAAGGCTCGGGAGGTCGAGCTCATCATGCTCGTCAAGCACCTTCTGTATACGGAGAAGTTCACGATCGAGGGCGCGCGCCAGCGCATCGACCATTTCAAGCGCGCGGGCGAGCTCAAGGCCGAGGCACGGCGCGCGACCGATCTCGAGACCATCCAGGAGCTCCGCAGCGCGCTCGAAGCGGTGCTCGCGGTGCTCGACGGCCGCGAGCCCCCGGCGCCTGGCGGCAGCGCGCGATGAACATTCTGTGCAGCAACGACGACGGGATACTCGCACCGGGGCTCGCACTGCTGGCCGACGCCTGCCGTGAGGTAGGAGACGTCACGGTCGTCGCGCCGGACCGCGAACAGAGCGGCACCTCGCACTCGCTGACGCTGCATCGCCCGCTTCGGCCGGCCCGACGGCCCGACGGGGCGTTCCAGGTGGACGGCACGCCGACCGACTGCGTCATGCTCGCGCTCGAGACCCTGATGCCGGAGCGCCCCGACTTCGTCTTCTCCGGCGTGAACCACGGCCCGAACATGGGCGAGGACGTGCTCTACTCCGGAACGGTCTCGGCGGCCATGGAGGGGGTGATGCTCGGGGTTCCCGGCGTCGCCATTTCCTTCGCCGGCAGCGACCCCGAGATGATGGGGACGTATCGGGAAACGCTCGTCCGGCTCATCCGCCGGATCACCTCCGCCGAAGACTACCCGCGGGATACGCTGCTCAACATCAACCTTCCGCGGCTGCCGGCCGCCGAGGTCAAGGGGGTGCGCGTGACGCGCCTTGGCAGCCGCTACTTCAGTGACTCGCTCACGCGCATGAAGGATCCCTGGGGGCGGGAGATCATGTGGATCGGGGGCGGGACGATCACGTGGACCGGCGGCGAAGATGCGGACCATGCGGCAGTCGCCGAGGGATTCATCTCGATCACGCCGCTCCACATGGATCTCACCAACTACTCGCTGATCGAGACGGTGCGGGGGTGGCGCCTCGAGTGGTAGGGTCCGGTCCCGGCGACGGGTTCGGCGGATACCGCGCCCGGCTGGTCGAGACGCTGCGCCAGAAGGGCGTGCGGGACCTCGCGGTCCTGCATGCGGTGGCGCACGTCCCGCGGCACCTCTTCGTGCCCCCGAGCGTCCGGCACAACGCCTACGAGGACAGCGCGCTGCCGATCGGGAGCGGGCAGACGATCTCGCAGCCGTTCATCCAGGCGAAGTACCTGGAGACCGTCGGGCTGACCGGCAAGGAGCGGGTGCTCGAGGTCGGAACGGGCTCGGGCTACCAGACCGCGCTCATCTCGCTGCTCGCCGACACGGTCTACACGATCGAGCGCGTGCCGGCGCTCAGCGAGTCCGCACGCCGCGTGCTCGAGAGCGCGGGGTACCGCAACATCAACTACATCGTGGGGGACGGGACGCTCGGCTGGAAGCCGGGAGCCCCCTACGACGCGATACTCGTCTCGGCCGCGTCCCCCGAAATCCCGCAACCGCTCGTGAGCCAGCTGGCGCCCGGCGGGCGCATGATCGTCCCGGTCGGCGATCGCGACGTACAGGCGCTGGTGGTCGTGCGCCTCGGACCGAATGGCATCGAGACCAGCACGATCGGCGATGCCCGCTTCGTGCCCCTCATCGGCGCGCACGGCTGGCACGGCGCGTGACCCTGGGCAGGCTCATCCAACTGGAGACGTAATGGAGCTGCTGCGCGAATTCATCGACTTCTTCCTGCACCTCGACGTGCACCTCGCCGAGATCATCGACCGCTTCGGCGCAGGGGCCTACGGCATCCTCTTCCTGATCGTGTTCTGCGAGACGGGGCTCGTGGTCACGCCGTTCCTGCCCGGGGACTCGCTGCTGTTCGCCGCCGGCGCCTTCGCGGCGCTCGGCTCGTTCGAGCTCGTCCCCCTCATGGTGCTGCTCATCGTCGCCGCGATCGCGGGCGACACGGTGAACTACTGGATCGGTGCGCGCATCGGGCCGCGCGCGTTCAGCGGCAACGTGCGGTTCCTCAAGCAGGAATATCTCGTCCGCACCACCGAGTTCTACGAGCGGCACGGCGGCAAGACGATCGTCCTCGCACGCTTCATCCCGATCGTGCGCACCTTCGCGCCGTTCGTCGCCGGCGTGGGACGGATGAACTACGCGCGGTTCCTGGCCTACAACGTGATCGGGGCCGTCGTCTGGGTGACGCTCTTCACGCTGGCAGGCTTCTACTTCGGGAACATCCCGGCGGTGAAGGAGAACTTCACGCTCGTCATCCTCGCCATCATCGGCCTCTCGGTGCTGCCGATCGCCATCGAGATGCTCAAGGCCCGGCGCCGCGAGCCGGCATGAGCGTACGGTTCGTCGTCACCGGGCGCGTTCAGGGCGTCGGCTTCCGGTGGTTCGTGGTCAAGCAGGCACGGGCACTCGGCGTCGCAGGCTACGTCCGCAATCGCGACGACGGGAGTGTGGAGGTGGTAGCGGAGGGGGAGGCGGCCGCGGTGGAGAACCTGGCGGCTGCGCTCCGGCGCGGGCCGCCGGCCGCGCGCGTCGCGGGGGTGCTGCGGACCGACGCGGCGGAACGCGGGCCCGCGGATCGGTTCGAGGTCAGATGAGGGCCGGTTCGCGCGGTTTAAGATCAGCCCGTCGTTGACTTTACGCGATCCCGGCGGGTATCTTGGACGTCTTTGCCCCCGTAGCTCAGATGGATAGAGCAGCGGTTTCCTAAACCGTTGGCCGGGCGTTCGAATCGCCCCGGGGGCATTCGGGCGCCGCCCCGGAACCGGGACTCGTCGATCCCGTCCGGACCTTATTTCTCGTGCAGGATGCGAATGGCAACCACCGTGGAACCCACCAAGATGACGCAGGCAACTTCTCCCCAGGCCGAGCCGGCGCCACGCGCGCGGACGAAGATGCCGAGCCAGCGCACGCTGACGATCGCCGCTGTGGTCGTGGCGCTCCTGGCACTCGGCGCCTGGATGGTGCTCACCAGCGCGCGCCGCAAGGAGCAGTTCGCCACCCGGGCGCTGCTCGAGGCGAGGATGACGGCGGAGCGGGGCAACCTCCCGCTGGCCGCCACGCAGTTCCAGCAGCTGGTGGATACCTATCGCGGGAGCGACGCGGCCCGTGAAGCCCTGATCGGCCTCAATCAGCTCCGGCTGATCAACGGCCAGTCGGATCTCGCGGCGGTGAGCCTCCGCGAGTTCATCGCGACGAGTCCCGAGCCCAAGTACGCGGCCCCGGCGCAGGCGCTGCTCGGTGCGGCGCTCGAGAACGCCAGCCGACCGGCCGACGCTGCCGCGGCCTACCAGGAGGCGGCCAGGATTGCGCCAATCGACTACCTGAAGGCGGAATACCTCCTGCAGGCCGCGCGGGCGCTCCTCGCCGCTGGTAAGCCCTCAGAGGCTCAGGCGGCCTACCAGACGGTCGTCGACGACTATCGCGAGACTGCCTCATATACGGAGGCCCAGGTTCGGCTGTCGGAGATGACCGCCGGGAAGTCCTGAACGGCAGCGAAAGGGGTAATGGAGGGCTCCGGCGCGTGCGCCGGGGCCTTTTTTCCTGCCATCGAACTCGACACTTGAGAGATCACTTGAGGTCGAACAAGTAACCGGCTGAGCAACGCGGTCGTCGAAGCCAGCGGCAGGGCCGAGCAGCCCGCCGGAATCAGGGGATCCTCGCCAGAGTGGGCGCTATCTGTCGGCTCGCTGCACAATCTGCAATACTACGTATAAGATATGTTATGTTAAGTTGTGCTGGGGAAAAGTGTGGGAAACCACCCTGATTTCCCCACACCCCTCAGATCGCGCGTTCCGGAACTCAGCGCCGGAATCGCGCGACTCGGGCAGGAGCCTTCCCCGGCGACTCTCCGTAGGCCAGCCAGACATCGCCGCTCCGTGGATCGATAGCCATATGGCGGACGACGGCGCCGCGGGTGGGCAAAGGGATCGTCTCGAAGCTGTCGGCGACCGGATCGTACCGGAACAGCGCGTCGGCGGCCCCGGTCCCGATCCATACCCCGCCCGTGCCATCGACTCTCGCCACGTACGGCGCTGCGTCCCGGACCGGAAGCTCGATTTCCCGGATCTGCCCAGTGCCCGGGTCGAGGCGGACGAGCGATCCCGCACCGTAGGCGGGAATCCAGACCACTCCGTCCGGGCCGACGTCGAACCGGCGCGGACCGCTCGCCGGCGTCGGGAGCTCGAAGACCTTCGAGTGCCCCGTGGCCGGATCGTGGACAATCATCCGGTTACCCTGCAGCTCGGACATCCAGAGCCGGCCGTCGGGTCCGGTCCGGAGCTCGTATGGAACCGGCCCTCCTGGTCGCCCCGCCAGGACGGGATGATCCGGAAGGGGCACCTGCCGGACGTT
This sequence comes from Gemmatimonadales bacterium, assembly GCA_025928955.1. GTDB lineage: Bacteria > Gemmatimonadota > Gemmatimonadetes > Gemmatimonadales > GWC2-71-9 > CAMLLJ01. The sequence goes on from JAICNA010000016.1 coordinate 23,785, forward strand.
GCCCTGCCGATCGATGCTCACGAGGAGTTCCGGCTGCCGCGTGAAGTGCCCGTTGACCCAGGCACCGCCTGAGGAGTCCAGCGCGACACTGTGCGCATAGACGCCCACATTGAAGGTGGTCCAGCCGACGCCGTCGTAGCGCGCCACCTGCTGCGGATTGCCGAGCACGACCCACCACCGCCCATCGCGGTCGATCTCGACCGCGCGCGGGTTCGCCTGCTCCACGGGAATTTCCACTCTGGTGAATCGACCGGATTGCGGCTCGAGCAGGTACATCGCGCCGGTGAACATGCCGGTGACCACGACGCGTCCATCGTCGTCCACTGCGACATCGTGCGGCAGGTCCTGCGCGGCCGGAAAGAGGAACTCCGTGATGCGCGGATCGCTGGGGGGATCCCGCGGATCCGGCTTGCGGTCGCCGAGCGCGCGCGAGAGCCATGCAGCCGTCGAATCGGGATGCTGGGCCGCCGAGATGACCGGGAATCCGCTCTCGGGACCGGCGAAGCCGAGCATCCGCTGCACCGCCTCTTTCCATTCACCCTCGGTTCGCGGGCGCCCGAACCGCAGCGCCATCCGCGAATCGAACTGGTGGCACCCGGTGCAGTCGAGGATGAACTGGCGCTTGACGGGACCGTCAGGCAGGAGGTGCAGCCAGTCGGAACTGGATGGTTCCACGGCCCTGTAGTCGGGCCGAGAACTGCCGAAGACGAGCCCGGCGAGCGAGAGGGAGAAGACAGTCGCGATCGATCGCATGCAGGGACCTCGAAAACGGTTGAGATCCCTGCCCTACGGTACTGCTGGCCTTTGCGTTTCCGGCTCCGCCCCGCGCACTTCGAGCGCCGTCAGATCAGCTCACCTGTGAAGACGAGACGCCCCTCCCCGCAGAGCCAGACGTCGCGAGCGCTCCCCTGGTCGAGCGTTGCGGACACCGAGAGCGGTGAGCCGCCGCGACTTCGGAATCGCATCGGAAGCTCACCTCCGCCACAGGCGGCGACTGCGACGGCGGCGGCGACGGTCCCGGTTCCGCACGCGAGCGTCTCACCCTCCACGCCGCGCTCGTACGTGCGGATGAGCCAGGGCTCGCCAGGCGCGACTGGCGCAGCCACGAAGTTCGCATTCGCGCCCGCCTCGCCGAGCGCCGGATGGAACCGCAGCGCCCGCCCCCGGTGTTCGATGTCCACTGCCTCGATGTCCTCGACGAGGGCGACGAGGTGCGGGACCCCCACGGTCGCGACACCGAGGATCCGCTCGCCATCGACCGGTGCGATCCCCGCCACGGCGGCCGGCGTCGGAAAGTCGGCGAGATGGATTTCCGCCATGTCGCCGGGACCCACGCATCGGGCATCGTACGTTCCGGCGTCGGCGACGAGCCGCATGCCCGCGGGTTCGGCGAGCCCGAGCCGGGACGCGAGGCGGGTGCTGCAGAGCGCGGCGTTCCCGCACATCGATGCGCGGCCGCCGTCCGAGTTGTAGTAGATCATCCGGACGCTATTTCCCCCCTCCGGCGTGAGCAGCACGAGCCCGTCGCCGCCGACGCCGCGTCGCCGGTCGCACACGGCGGCAATGCGCTCGCGAGGCCACTGCTCCGGCCGGTGCGTCCGCCCGTCGAGAAAGACGAAGTCGTTTCCCGACCCGGTCATCTTGTAGAACGCGACGGTCATGTCTACAGCTTTCCGAGGAGGGCGCGGAAACGCAGGGACCAGACCATCCAGACCGCTTCGCGCACGATGCGCTTGCTCATCTTGCTCTGGCCCTCGACCCGGTCCGTGAAGACGATCGGGATCTCGACGAGCCGGAAGCCTTGTCGCCACGCGCGGTAGCTCATCTCGATCTGGAAGGCGTAGCCGTTCGAGCGCACGCGCGAGAAGTCGATCGCCGCGAGCACTTCCCTGCGAAAGCACTTGAAGCCGCCGGTCGAGTCGGAGATCGGAAGGCCGGTGATCATCCGCGCGTACTGGTTCGCGCCGAGCGAGAGCAGGAGGCGCGAGATCGGCCAGTTGATCACGTTGACGCCCTGCTTGTAGCGCGACCCGATGACGACATCCGCCTGGAGCGACGCCTCGATGAAGAGCGGCA
>JAICNA010000074.1 GCA_025928955.1 Gemmatimonadales bacterium
AGCGGTCATGGAGCGGTCGGACAGCGGTCGTTCGTGGCGTGAGGAGGAAAGCGGCCGGGTAGTCCCGACCGCTTTCTGACCGCTTTTCGACCGCTGTTCGACCGCTGTCCGACCGCTGTCCGACCGCTACCCTACATCCCCCTCCAGATACGTATACCCCTCCAGCCCCGCCACATAGTCCGCGATGAAGCTGTTCGCTTCCTGGCGCGACAGGCCCGTCGCGGCGCTCACCTTCCGCCGGAACGTGGTGAGGAGGTCGGAGGCGTGGAACTGGACGTAGTTGAGCACCTCCGTCACGGTATCGCCGTGCACCAGGTCGGTGATCTCATACCCCCCCTGCTCGTTCATTGACACGTGCACGGCGTTGGTGTCGCCGAAGAGGTTATGGAGGTCGCCCAGGATTTCCTGGTACGCGCCGGTGAGGAAGATGCCGAGGATGTAGGGCTCCGCCGCGGATGCGGGATGCAGCTCGAGCGACGGCTTCCCCTTTCGCCCGCCGGCGAACCGGTCGATCACCCCGTCCGAGTCGCACGTCACGTCCTGGAGCGTGCCGCGCCGCTTCGGCTCCTCGTCCAGCCGGTGGACCGGCATGATCGGGAAGAGCTGGTCGATGGCCCAGTTATCGGGCAGCGACTGGAAGACCGAGAAGTTGCAGAAATACCGGTCGACGAGCTCGGCCTCGATATGGCTGATGATCTCGGGATGCGCGGCCCGGTCGTCCGCGACGAGATTCTGGATTGCGTTCAGCGTACAGAGATAGAATTGCTCGGCGTCCGCCTTGTCGCGCAGCGAGAAGACGCCGCTCGCGAAGTACTCGTTCGTCCGTTCCTTGGCGTAGATCGTGTCGTGGAACGCCTCGTCCACGCGATCGAGCGAGAGCGTCTCGAGCGTCTCCTGCATCTCGACGAGGAGGGGATGGGGCTCGCTTTCGCCGATCACGGGGGGGACCGGCTCCATCTGCGACTCGACGTCGATGACGTTGATCAGCAGCAGTGAGTGGTGCGCGGTGAGCGCGCGCCCCGACTCCGAGATGATGTGCGGCATCGGCAGCTCGTGCGTGCGACAGACCGTGCCGATCGTGTACACCACGTCGTTGGCGTACTCCCGCATCGTGTAGTTGACGCTGGCCGGCCGCGTGGAGCGCGAGCCATCGTAATCCACCCCGAGGCCGCCGCCGACGTCCACGTGCGAGATGTTGAACCCCATGTTGCGGAGCTCGACGTAGAACCGCCCGATCTCCTCGAGGCCCGCCTTGACGAACCGGATGTCCGTGATCTGGCTGCCCAGGTGGAAGTGCACCAGGCGGAGGAGATCCTTCCGGCCCAGCGTCTCGAGACGGTCGAGGAGCCGCATCAGCTCGACGGCGCTCAGACCGAATTTCGACTTCTCGCCGCCGCTCTTGGCCCAGCGTCCCGATCCCTCGGTGGCCAGCTTGATCCGGACGCCGAGCGTCGGGGTCACGTTCATCTCGTCGGCCACCCGCAGGACGACGTCCAGCTCGTGGAGCTGCTCCATCACGATGAACACGGTGTGGCCGAGCTTCTGCCCCATCAGGGCCAGCCGCAGGAACTCCTCGTCCTTGTAGCCGTTGCAGACGATCACGTGCTTGGTGCTTTCGTTGAGGCCGAGCACCGCCTGCAGCTCCGGCTTGCTGCCGCACTCGAGCCCCACGCCGTGCGGCGCGCCGAACTCGACGATTTCCTGCACCACGTGCCGCTGCTGGTTGACCTTGATCGGATAGACCGTCGTATAGGTTCCCTCGTATCCGAACTCCTGGATCGCGTTCGCGAACTTCTCGGCGAGCGTCACGATCCGGGAGCGGAGGATATCCGAGAATCGGAGGAGGAGAGGAAGCCCGACGCCCTGCGCCTGCAGATCGAGCGCGAGCCGGAAGAGGTCGAGGCCGCGCGCCGGCTTCGCGTCGGGATGCACGGTGACATGGCCTTCGGGGCTGATCCGGAAGTACCCGAGCCCCCAGCCGCTCATGTTGTAGAGCTTCTCGGATTCCTTCGTGGTCCAGCCCGCGGGAGCCGCAACAGTCGTGGTGATAAGGCGCTCCTCGTTGACGCAGACAGGGAGAGAAGAACGTAACGAGGCCGCGGCGGGGTGGAAAGCATTGCGGCACACGGCTGGTGCCCGCCCAACTCTGAGGCGACCCCGCTGTGGCGCCCATGCAACGACGGCACTACGGTCCCCTTTCGGTCCTCGTCCGACGGGTCTGGATGACCCGTCAACGAGCGTGCAAGCCACTGATCCTCAATAGCTTAGGTCGTGTGTGGCCCATCTGCCTCGGTGAGGCACAAACCTCGCATACTGCATCGGTGGGCGCCCGCCGAGCGGCAGACTCGGGAGCGCCTGCCCAGCGTCGCACCTGCCGCCACTGTCTCAAAGATTGAGGCTATCGATATGGTCGTTCCGAGTCTGATCCCCACCCGGCGTTTCCCGGACTCCGTGCGCATCGAGCTGCAGGTCGCCTACGCCCGTGCCTGGGAAGCGCTGACGCAGACGCATGAAGAGCAGGCCGTCGGCTTCGTCCGCCGTCTCCGCAGCCGGCTCAGTTCCGAAGAGGCGCTGCAGCGGTACGTCCGGGAAGTGGCCGTGCCGATCCACATGCAGGAGACCGTCCGCGCCCGGGCGCTGCTCGCGCTGACGCCCGAGGAGCGGGCCGATCAGGGGCCGGAAACCGAGGCATGGCGCGTCCTCCGTCCCGACCACCTCGTGGAGGCCATCCGCCGCCGGGCCCGGTATGTCGAGGACACGACGCTCGCGATCCGCCTCGCGGCGTCCGCCGCGGACGAAGCCGTGGCCGCGACGCATGTGCGCATGGCGCTGGAAGTGGCCCGGGTGCTGGGCCCCGTCCTGCCCCTCGACGAGGCGATCATGCACTACATTCGTTCATTCGAGCTGGCGTCGGTTCCGGCGCAGCTGGTGTTCCAGCGCGCCATGGCCAACCTCGCCGAGACGGAGATCGAGCTGCCGCTCGAGACGCCGGTCGAGGCGCCGGTGGTCGTCACCCCGCGCCGCTCGGCAAGCCACGTACTCGGGCTGCGCGCGCTCGGCTGATCGCCGCGAGCGGACGACGGGCCCGGGTGGGTACCCGGGCCCGTCGTCGTTTCCGGTACTTGAGGAGTGCGCATGACCTGGTCGCTGCGGATCGCGCGGATTGCCGGTACGGACGTGAAGGTGCACGTCACGTTCCTGCTGCTCCTTGGCTTCTTCTGGTTCAGTGGCGGGCCGGCGGCGGGGTTGCTGCTGCTCGCGCTGTTCGGTTGCGTCCTGCTGCACGAGTTCGGGCACATCGGCATGGCGGCGCGGTTCGGGGTACGGACCCCGGATGTCATCCTCCTGCCAATCGGCGGCCTCGCGCGCCTCGAGCGGATGCCGGAAGAGCCGAAGCAGGAACTGCTCATCGCCATCGCGGGGCCCGCGGTCACGCTCGTGATCGCGGCCGTGTTCTACGCCTGGCTCGCCGTCAACGGAACGCCGCCGCCGCTGCTGCCGTCGCTGCGGGTGGACCCGGGCGGATTCATCGAGACGCTGTACCGCATCAACGTGCTCCTCCTGCTCTTCAATCTCCTCCCCGCCTTCCCGCTCGACGGGGGCCGTGTCCTGCGCGCGATCCTCTCGGCGCGCCTGGGCCTTGTGCGCGGGACGCGCATCGCGGCATCGGTCGGCCAGATGCTGGCATTCGTGATCGGATTCTATGCGATCATGAACGGCGAGCTGCTGCTCCTCCTCATCGCCTTCTTCATCTTCACGGGCGCCGGGGGCGAGGCCACCGCCGTCGAGACCAGGATTGCGGGCCGAGGCCTCGCCGTGCGCGACATGATGGTCACCGACTTCCGCACGCTGCCGATCTACGCGACGCTCGCGGATGCCGCGGAACTCCTCGTGGCCGGGGAGCAGCGCGAGTTTCCCGTGGTCGACAACCTCGGTGGCGTGGAGGGGCTCCTCACGCGCGACGATCTGGTTCGGGGGCTCGCGGCTCGCGGCGCGGGCGGCATGGCACGCGACGCCATGAGCTCGGGTCTCGTTCACCTCGCGCCCGACCTCACCTTCGACGAGGCGGTTCAGCGCCTCCGGGCGAGCCGGCTGCCGGCGCTGCCCGTCGTCGACGGGGGCCGGCTGATCGGCCTCGTGACGCTCGACAACATCACCGATCTCCTCCTGATCCGGCGAGCGGTCGGCAAGAGCTGACCCACTTCGGCGCCGACGTCAGGCGCCCGTCGTAGCCCCGCTCCGCACGGATCAGCACGCGCGCCGGCGCGCCGCGGCCGGCGCACAGGCAAAGCCGTCTCGCGCCCAGAGCCCGGCGCGCCGCGCTCGCGCGCGGTGCTGTGCCGCCTCCAGCCGGGCCACGTGCCGCACGTTCGGCGGCACCGTATGCAGAATCGCCCACCCCTCGCCCACCATCGCTTCATTGACGAGCACCGAATCGCGCCAGACCCACGCGAGGAGCCGGCCGTACCGGTCGCGGCGCGCGGCGTCCCACTCCAGCTGCACCGTGTCGCCGACGTCCGCGTAGGTGCGGAGCGCGTCGCGCGCGAGCGCGTAGATTTCGCCCTGGTTTCGCTCCGGCGTATCGATGCCGATGGGGCGGATGCGCGCACCGCCGGCGCAATCGAACGTGTCCCCGTCGACGATGTGGGTGACGACGCACGCTTCCCTCGTCTGCGCGCGCAGCCCCGCGGCACACGCCGTGAGGAGCACTATCAGAAAGGCAGGACGACGCATGACCGGAATCTACGAGGGTCGACCCCTCACCGTCGCCGTCACCGGCGCGAGCGGCATGATCGGCACGGCGCTTGGGCGAAGTCTCCGGGCCGCCGGCCATCGCGTCGTTCCGGTCGTGCGGCGTGCGCCGCGCGAGGGCGAGGTCCAGTGGGATCCGGAGGCGGGACGCATCGATGCGCCGGCACTCGAGGGCATCGACGTCCTCGTTCACCTCGCCGGGGAAAGCATTGCGTCGGGCAGGTGGACCCGCGCCAGAATGCACCGGATCCGGGAAAGCCGGGCGCGTGGGACGGCGCTCATCGCGCGAACGATCGCCGGTCTCCGCCGGCCGCCGTCGACCATGATTTCCGTTTCCGCCGTCGGTATCTATGGCGACCGGGGCGATGAGACGCTGACCGAGCAATCCCCGCCCGGCGAAGGATTCCTCCCGGACGTCGCGGTGATCTGGGAGAAGGCGGCCGATCCGGCTCGCGACGCCGGGATCCGGGTGGCCCATCCCCGGCTCGCGGCCGTGCTGGCTGCCTCCGGCGGGGTGGTGGGCCGGCTGCTCCTGCCTTTCCGCCTCGGACTCGGCGGACCGATCGGCCGCGGGGCCCAATGGATGCCGCTCGTGTCGCTCGACGACGTGGTTGGCGCGATGCGGCACCTGATCGATTCGCCCGGCCTGGCAGGACCCTTCAACGTGTCGCTGCCGACCCCGGTGACCAACCGCGAATTCTCCGCCGGGCTCGGGCGGGCGCTGCGCAGGCCGGCGATCATCCCGGTGCCGCCCGCCGCGTTGCGCCTGGTCTACGGCCAGCTCGCGGAGGAGCTGCTGATCGCGAGTGCACGGGTGGTCCCGGCCGCGCTCGACGCGAGTGGATATCGCTTCCTTCATCCGACGCTCGACACGGCGCTCGACGCGGCCCTGCGCTCATGACGACCGGTCCGGAGCATCCGGCGCGGCCTGCCGTCGTCCTCCTCTCTGGCGGCATGGACTCGGCGGTGGCAGCGGCGATCGCGCGGGACGCCGGTTTCAGCGTACACGCGCTCAGCTTCCGCTACGGCCAGCGTCACGCCATCGAGCTCGCGGCGGCGGCGCGGGTCGCTCGCGCGCTGGCGCTGGCGCAGCACCTCATCGTGGACGTGGACCTCGCCGCCTTCGGCGGCTCGGCCCTCACCGACGCGATCGCGGTGCCGCAGGACCGATCCGCGGACGAAATCGGGCATGGCGTACCTCCGACGTACGTCCCCGCGCGCAACACGGTGTTCCTTTCGCTCGCGCTCGCGTGGTCGGAAGTGCTCGGCGCGCGCGACATCTTCATCGGCGCCAACGCCATCGACTACAGCGGCTACCCCGACTGCCGGCCCGAGTACCTCGCCGCGTTCGAGCGCCTCGCCCAGCTTGCGACGGTCGCCGGCGCCGAGCGCGGCGAGCGGTTCGTGATCCACGCTCCGCTCCTCCGGATGAGCAAGCGGGAGATCGTCGAGTGCGGCACCGCTCACGGCGTCGATTTCGCCCTCACCCGCACCTGCTACGCCCCCGATCCGTCGGGCGCCGCCTGTGGCCGGTGTGACGCCTGCCTCCTCCGGCTCCGGGGATTTGCGGAGGCCGGGCTGGCCGACCCGGTCGCCTATCGCCGCTGACGCGAACGAGGCTGCCCACCGGACGCGCTTCTGCTACCTTCCGCCCATGTCCTACGCGGTCAAGGAGATCTTCTACACGCTGCAGGGCGAGGGGGCGCAGACCGGCCGTCCGGCGGTGTTCTGCCGCTTTGCCGGCTGCAATCTCTGGTCGGGGCGTGAGGCCGACCGGGCCGAGGCCGTCTGCCGATTCTGCGATACCGACTTCGTCGGCATCGATGGCGACGGTGGCGGCCGCTTCGCCACCGCCGACGCGCTCGCCGATGCGGTCGTCGCGGCCTGGGGCGGCGCTGGTGGGGCACCGCTGGTCGTCTGCACCGGCGGCGAGCCGCTCCTCCAGCTCGACGCGGCGCTCGTCGAGGCGCTGCACGCGCGCGGGTTCGAGATCGCGGTCGAATCGAACGGAACGCAGGATCCGCCGGCCGGTCTCGACTGGATCTGTGTCAGCCCGAAGGCCGGTGCACCGTTGCGACTCCGGCAGGGCAACGAGCTCAAGCTCGTCTTTCCGCAGGAGGGAGCGGAGCCCGAACGATTCGAGTCGCTCGAGTTCGATCATTTCTTCCTGCAGCCGATGGATGGACCGCGCGTCGCGGACAACACCTCGGCCGCGCTCGCGTATTGCCTCGCTCATCCGCGCTGGAGGCTGAGCCTGCAGACGCATAAATTGCTGGGGATACGGTAGGGCGGCAGACGCCTCGCCTCCCCGGTGTCCGCCGAACGACGCTCCCTCCACCCTCTCCCGTGATCGCATGCACGGTTATTCGGATCGCGTCAGCCACGCGTTCGCCTTTTCCGCGAAGTACTATGGGGCCCGGCCGCCGGCGACGAGCCCGATGGCGTACCTCGCGCATCCGGCGAACGTCGCGGTAATCCTCGCGCGCTACGGCGCCGACGAGGTGACCGTCGTCGCCAGCATCCTGCATCATGCGCTCGAGGAGGCCGCCGCCGCGCAGCGCACCGAGCTCGAGCACAAGGTGCGGGAGAAGTTCGGCCCGGTGGTGCTGGGCGTGGCGCTCGACGCGCTCGAGCCGCGCTACGACGGACGCGGGCTCGAGCGGCCGTGGCGCGCCTGCAAGCACGAATTCCTCGCGCATCTCGCCGAGGCGGAACCGCGGGCGCTGGACATCTGCGTCGCCGAAGAGATCCAGGGGTGTGGCAACACGGCCACGTCCCTGCGCCGCCTCGGCGCCGAATATGTGCGTACGGTGTCCCGCGCGACGTCTGAGCAGACGGTCTGGTGGTATCGCTCGATGCTCGAAGTGCTCGACGCGCGCAGCGACTGGCCGGGCCGGATCATGCTGGCGGAGCTCAGGACGATGAGCGCCCAGCTGGTGCGCAACCTGCGGACGAGGGAGGAAGGCTCATGAGGGGTTGGGTGAGGGGTGGACTGCTGCTGCTCGCGGCGGCGGGGTGTGGGCTTCCGCCGGCACCGCCGCCGACGAACCCGATGCGGTTCCTGCTCGTCAACGACGTCTACGTCCTCGATACGCTCTCCGACGGCTCCGGCGGCCTGGCGCGGGCGGCTGCCATCCGCGCGCGCATCGCCTCGGAAGGCCCGACGCTGTTCCTCCTCGCCGGCGATTTCCTTTCACCCAGTCTCCTCAGCAAGTACTACTCGGGGCGGCAAATGGTGGAAGCGTTCAATGCGGCCGGACTCGACTACGCCACCTTCGGCAATCACGAGTTCGAGCTGCCGCGGGACACCCTGGCCGCGCGCATCGCCGAGTCGCGCTTCAAGTGGCTGTCCGCGAACTGCACGGAGGCGGACGGTGCGGCCTTTCCCCGGGTGCTCCCCTGGGACACGGTGCGCATGCACGGCCGGCTCGTCGGCATCTTCGGGCTCACGATGCAGGGCAGCTATCGCAGCTACGTTCGCTGCAGCGATCCCGACAGCGCCGCCGGCCGCGCAATCGATGCTCTCGACCGCCTCGGCGCGAACTTCATCATCGGGTTGACCCACCAGCCCATCGCCGCGGACCGCGCCCTCCTCCGCCGCGAGCCCGAGCTGAACCTGATCCTCGGCGGCCATGAGCATCACGCCATCAGCGAGGCATCCGACGCCCGCCACATCCTCAAGGCCGATGCGAACGCCCGGTCAGTGCAGTTCGTGACCGTATGGGGTGCGGAAGGCGCATGGCGGCAGGCGCCGAATCTCATCCGGGTCGATGCCGCGACGCGCCCTGATACGGCGGTCCTCAGGATCACCGCGACGTGGCAGGACAGCCTGCGCCGGCGTCTCGGGCCCGAGACCGTGATCGGCCGGGCCGCCGAGCCGATCGACGCGCGCGATGCCGTCTCGCGCCAGGGCGAGAGTGCCATCGGGCGACTGGTGACGGATGCCATGCGGGCGGGCACCGGCGCTGACGTGGCGCTGCTCAACTCGGGCACGCTCCGCCTCGACGACGTAGTGCCGGCGGGGCCGGTGACGAATTACACGATCGAGTCGCTCTTCCTCTTTCCGGACGAGGCGCGCACGGTCACGTTCACCCTTACCGGCCAGCGGCTCCGCGAAGTCCTCGAGCATGGCGTGTCCGATCGGAGCATCGGCGCGGGGCCCTTCCTGCAGGTCTCGGGATTGAGTTTCACCTACGACCGGTCCCGGCCCGACGGCTCACGCATCGTCGGAGAGGTGCAGCGCGCCGGGAGTGGCGTCATTCAGCCGGCCGACCGCGTGCGCGTCGCGTTCGGCGTCTATCCGGCATGTGAAGGGGGCGACGGGTACGTGATCCCGGAGGCCGCTGAGGCGTGCAGGGCCTGGCGGTCGGCACCGCGCGCGGCGGACCTGGTGCTGCAGCACATCCAGGGGGCACTCGGCGGGCAGGTGGCGGCCCCGCCGGCGGGTCGCATAATCCGGCAAGGTTCCTAGAAAACACGAATCCCGGGAGGGCGGTTGCCCATCCGGGAACGGTTGGTCTTAGCTCGATTATTCACCCAGGCGGCAAGACTCCGAAATCCCTGGGGCCCCGAAGGGCTATGTCTTCTGGCGATAAGTATACCCACGACACGGATTTGACGCAACCCCGCGCTCGCTCTCGGGCACGGTTTTCGCTATCTTTGGCACATCTATGGGCGTCTCCCCCACCCAGACCCTTGCCTCGCTTCCCAGCGCCTTTGCCACCGCCTGCCGCCTCTCGCGCACGGACGGCGAGCTGTTCGAGCGTTGCCGCGCCGTTCTCGTCGGGCGATTCGCCACCGAAAACATCTGGTTCTCGGTCCGGACCCCTGCGGGGGCCTGTCCGCGCGTAGGACCCGCCGAGGGGTTCGAGGGAGCCGTCGAGTCGGCACGGCTCACCAACGGCGAAACCGAAGTGGTCATCCATGCCGAGCCCGCGGCCGCGCAGGAAATGGCCGGCATCACGATGCCGATGGTCGTGGGGCTCAGCGTGGTGCTCGAGCTCCGCAGCATCCTCCTCGACCGGCAGGAGGCGCTCGACGATGCGGTCTTCCAGCTGCGCGCGCTGCGCCAGGTGGCGCGCCTCCTTTCCTCGGTGCACTCCACGGAGGAGACGGAGCAGCTGATCCTCGATTTCATGGCGGAGGTGTTCTTCGCCTGGTGGGCGTGCCTCTACCGCCCGGTCGGCGAGCACTACGTCCCCAAGGTCTACCGCTCGCTCAACGATCGTCATCCCTCCGAAGCCATCCCCCGCGCCCCGCTCGATGCCGCCCTCCCCGCCGGGAGCGCTTCGAGCGGTGCCGGAGACGTCGCGATCGCGCGCCACATCGGCGCAGGTGCAGAGCTCGTGGTGCCCCTCGACGCCGGTGCCGAGCGGATGGCGGTGCTCGTGCTCGGCCCCCGCATCAGCGACCGGCCGTACGCGCGCCCGGAGCTCGAGCTCGCGGGGACGCTGTCGTTCGCTGCGGCAATCGCGCTCAAGAATGCCGAGCTCGTGGAGCAGCTGCACAGCGCGGCCACGACCGATGAGCTCACCGGCCTCTACAACCGCCGCGCCCTCGAGGACCGCCTCTCCGCGGAGATTTCGCGAAGCCTGCGCCATCAGGTCCATACGAGCGTGCTCCTGGTGGACCTGGACCGGTTCAAGGCGATCAACGACTCCATGGGTCACGCGGCCGGCGACCGGCTCCTCGTGCTCGTGAGCGGCGTGCTCCGCCAGCAGTGCCGCACGCTCGACGTCGTGGGCCGCTTCGGCGGCGACGAGTTCCTCGTCATACTCCCCATGACGACGCCCGAGGAATCGCGTATCTATGTCGGCCGCGTCGAAGAGAGCCTCCGGCAGCTGCAGCGCACGTACCCGGAGTTCGGGGTCTGCACGCTGAGCATCGGCATCGCCGACTCCCCGCGACACGGCACGACCGTCAGCACGCTGCTCGCGGCGGCGGACGCCGCGCTCTACAAGGCGAAGCGCGGCGGGCGCAACGCGGTCGAGATCGCGGACGACTGACCTTCGATGGCCGATCCCGAATTCATTCTGCTGGGCGACGCGCTCTGGCTCGACTTCGTCAATACGGTGCGGGGCCGCGGGAAGGTCGTCGATCGCCTCCCGGACGCGGCCGCCTATCACCGCTGGGCGAAGGCCACGCGGATCGGCTCCGACGCCGATGCCACGCCGTTCCAGCACGTCCGCCGGTTCCGGGCGCGGCTCATCGAGCTCGCCGAGGCGCTCCATGGCGGGAAGGCGGCTCCCTCCACCGTCGTGACCTCGCTCAACACCCTCCTCGATCGTGCGCCCGGCCGTGAGCAGCTGACGCGCGAAGGCGGCGCGTGGCGCCTGCGCTTCGGGGCGAGTGCCGTCCCCGAGGGGCTCGTGGCGATCGCCCACTCCGTGGCGACCACGCTGTCGGACGCCGCCGTGGAGGTGCACGAGTGCGCCGCCGACGAATGCACGCTTTTCTTCGCGGTGCCGAAGGGCGCGCTGGATCGGCGCTGGTGCAACCTCGAGCCCTGCGGGCGCGAGACGCGCGTCGAGCGCCGGCGCGGCGCGCTCCGGTGAGCGGGATCGCCATGGGCGCCGGAGCAGTCACTGATCCAGCGGGGTATTTCCAGCGCACCGAAGCCGCCCTGGGTGACCGTTACCGGCTCGACGAGATTGCGGCCGTCTCGCGGGAGCGGGTGCTCTTCCGGGCATTCGACCTGACGCTCAAGCGGCAGGTGAGCCTGCGGGTGAACTTCTATTCCGACGACTGGACGCGCGCCTGGTTCATGCGCGAGGCCGAGGCGCTCGCCCAGCTGGACCACCCCGCCATCCGGCACATCTACGACTCGGGCATCGTGGGCGATCTCGCCTACCGCGTCGGCAACTGGATCGACGGTGAAGGGCTCGACCTCGCCGTGCTGCGCGGACCGCGGCTCATTCCGGTGGTGCATTCCCTCGCGCGTGACATCCTGGGCGCGCTCGAGCACGCGCATGCGGCGGGCATCATTCTCCGCCGCATCGCGCCCGGATCGCTGCTCGTCGGGCCGACCGGCCGCGGAACCGTCACCGACGCGCGGTTCGCGAGCTGGACCCTGCCCGCGATTCCGCCGGGCACGAAGCCCTCGGCGCAGGCGTTCATGGCCCCCGAGGTGCGCGCCGGCGCAGTGGGTGATCCTGCGAGCGATGTGTACACGGCCGCCGCCATCCTCTACCTCGCGGTGACCGGGCAGGAGCCGCCGCTCGACACCCGCTTCATGACCCGTCCGGGCGAGCTGCGCCCCAACTGCCCGCGCGCCATCGAGCGCGTCATCCTCCGCGCGATGCGCCCCGCCCCCGATGACCGGTACCTCAACGCGATCGAAATGCTCGAGGATTTCGCGTCGGACGCCGGCTCGTTCGAGTTCCCGGCGGTGTCGATGGCGAACATCCGGCCGCACGAGTCCGAGGACCGGATCCGCTGGGAGCAGCGCCTGCGCCGCGCGCTCGGCGACGATTACGAGCTGCTCACGCTGCTTGGCTCCGGGGGATTCGGTCAGGTGTACCGCGTCCGCGACCTGCACCTCGAGCGCGAGGTGGCGCTGAAGGTGCTGCACCCGCTCCTCACCAGGGATTCCGCGGTCGTCGAACGGTTCCGCAAGGAGGCGCAGCTCGCCGCGCGGCTGAATCACATCAACATCGTGAACATCTACGATATCGGCGGGCGCGCCGGGCTCATCTGGTACACGATGGAGCTCATCGAGGGGCCGAACCTCGGCCAGCTCGTCGAACGGGGCGGGCCGCTGCCGCTGGCGGCGACGCTCAGGCTGCTCCGCGAAGCGCTGTCCGCGCTCGCGCACGCGCACCGCTCCGGGCTGGTCCACCGCGACATCAAGCCGGAGAACATGCTGATCGAGCCCGACGGCGGGCTCCGGATCACCGACTTCGGGCTGGCGCTGGCACTGCGTGGAGAGGGGAAGTTCGGCGGCGCGACGAGCCAGAGCGGGACGCCCCAGTTCGCGAGCCCGGAACAGCTCCTGGGCGAACGTGTGGACCAGCGGTCGGATCTCTACAGTCTCGCAGCGGTCGCGTACTTCTCGCTCCTCGGGCGGCCCCCCTTCACCGGATCGACCCCGGAGCAGATCCTTGCGCGGCAGACGACGAACCAGCTGCCGGAGCTGGGCGCGGCGCGGGAGGATGTGGGCGAAGATCTGGAGCGGGTCCTCCGCCGGGCGCTGAGCGCCGAAGTGAACGAGCGCTATCCGTCGGCCGGGGAGTTCCTGCAGGCGCTCAACCGGGCCACCGGGGCGGAGGCCCGGGCGCGCACCCCGGAGTGGGCGCGCGCCGCGGCCCGCTGGCTCCGCTTGCCCCCCGGGGAGTGAGGCGGAGACCCCTTGACGGAATGGGCGGGATGTGCAGATTTAGCCGCTGAATTTCGGCCCATCCCAGCCAGCACTGCCCTTACGCAATTACAGACCTGGCCTGAACGGGTCTTCAGACTTCCATGACACGGGACAGGCCCGTGCACATGGATGGACCGGGCTCCGGATCGATCCGGACCGGTGTAGGCAAACCAACATGGAGTACAGAATGGCTCGCACGACTGGCACGGTGAAGTGGTTCAACGACGCCAAAGGCTTCGGCTTCATCACCCCCGAGAACGGGGACAAGGACTGCTTCGTCCACCACACCGCCATCAAGGCGGATGGCTTCCGCAGCCTCTCCGAGGGTGAGCGGGTCGAGTTCGACATCGTGCAGGGCCAGAAGGGCCCGGCGGCGGAGAACGTGACCAAGGTGAAGTAAGGTCACACCGCGGTCGAAATTCGGGAAAAGGCAGCGGGCCGCTCGGAAGAGCGGCCCGCTGTTTCTTGCTGACCTGGAGATTCTCGGTG
>JAICNA010000152.1 GCA_025928955.1 Gemmatimonadales bacterium
ACAGGTCACCCAGCGCGTGCTGGACTTCCTCGGACGGGAAGACGGCACGTAGGAGGCGCCACCATGCTGAGCGAGTTCAAGGCGTTCCTGATGCGGGGCAACGTGGTGGATCTGGCCGTCGGCGTCATCATCGGCGCCGCATTCGGGGCGATCACCAAGTCGCTCGTCGACGACGTCATCATGCCGCCGATCGGGCTCGCGCTCGGCGGGATCGATTTCGCCAACATGTTCGTCGTGCTGAAGGAAGGCACCGCCGCGGCGGGCCCGTATGCGACGCTCGCGGAGGCGAAGGCGGCGGGTGCGGTCACGCTCAACTACGGGCTCTTCATCACGAGCATCGTGACCTTCCTCATCATCGCGTTCGCCGTCTACCTCCTCGTCCGAGCGGTGAATCGCCTCCACCGGCCGGAGGCCGCCGCGGCGACGACGAAGGACTGCCCCGAGTGCGCCATGGCGATCCCGCTGCTCGCGCGGAAGTGCCCGCATTGCACGACGGTGCTCTAGCCTTGACGCAGGAGCCGCCTAGCTTTATGATGCAAAGTAGATGAGCAGCGCATCGGGAGCCGCGCGATCGGAACCGCCTGCCCTCGGCGACCGGGCGATCGAGAACCTGTCCTTCATCCGCACCACCATCGAGCGGGCCACTCCGTTCACGGCGGTGCCGGGGTGGGGCGGGGTGGCGATGGGGGTCACCGCCCTCGTGGCGGCGCCCCTCGCGGCAGGGCAGGATTCGATCCGCGGCTGGCTCGGCGTCTGGCTGCTCGACGCGCTCGTGGCGATGGGTATCGGCAGCTTCGCGATGGCGCGGAAGGCCCGGGCCCTCGGCAGCGCGCTCCTGGCGCGACCGACGAAGCGGTTCCTGCTGAGCTTCACGCCGGCGATCGCCGTTGGGGCGATCCTGACTTACGTGCTGTACCAGGGGGGACTCGGCCGTGCACTCCCGGGGCTCTGGCTTCTTCTCTACGGCACGGGAGTCGTCACCGGCGGCGCGTTTTCCGTCCGGGCGGTGCCGCTCATGGGTCTCTGCTTCCTGGTGCTCGGCACGGTCGCCGCGCTCGGTCCGGAAAGCTGGGGGGATCCGCTGCTGGCCCTCGGATTCGGCGTACTGCACATCATTTTCGGCGTCCTGATCGCACGGAGGCATGGTGGCTAGAGGGGGAGGCGCTGCGCGGCGAAGGCACGTGGAGGAACGCGCCGCGATCAGCGGCGAGGCCGGTGGCCAGCCCGCGAGCCCGCTCGAGCTCGACCGGCTCATCCACGAGCGGCTGCGACTCGCGATCGTGAGCGCGCTCGCCGTGAACGAGTCGCTCTCGTTCAACGAGCTCAAGGAGATGCTCGGGGCCACCGACGGCAACCTGAGCGTGCATGCCCGGAAGCTCGAGGAGGCAGGGTACGTCGCCTGCCGCAAGATGTTCGACGGCCGGCTCCCGCGCACGGAGTTCAAGCTGACCGCTTCCGGCCGCGCGGCGCTCGCCCGCTACCTCGACCATATGGAAGGGCTGATCCGCGCCGCGCGCGAGCGCTGATCTTTTTTTTCCCGAGGAACTTTGCAATGCAAAGCACTTCACAGAGTACGGCCTGCCTGCACGTCGGCATCATCATGGACGGCAACGGCCGCTGGGCCGAACACCGCGGCCTCCCGCGCGCGGCAGGCCACCGGGAAGGGGTCGAGGCGGTGCGACGCGTCGTCGAGGCGGCGCCTGCGCTCGGCATCGGGACGCTGACGGTCTTCGCCTTTTCGGCCGACAACTGGCGCCGGCCAGGGCGGGAGGTCCAGTGGCTCATGCGGCTCTTTCGCGAATACCTGCGAAGCGAATGCGCCCGGGCAGCGGCTGAAGGCGTCCGGATCAGCGTCATCGGGCGACGCGATCGCCTCGCGCGCAGCGTCGACGCGGCGATCCGCCATGCCGAATCCGCCACGGCCAGCGGGCAGAGGCTGCATCTCCGGATCGCGGTCGACTATTCGGCGCGCGATTCGATCCTGCGTGCCGCACAGTGCCTCGAACCGGGCACACCGATCACCCGGGAAAGCTTCAGCCGGCTCCTCGCGATCGCCGACCATGGCCGCACACCTGGTCCGGATGTCGACCTCCTCATCCGCACGGGTGGGGAGCAGCGCCTGAGCGACTTTCTCCTCTGGGAATGCGCCTACGCGGAGCTGGTCTTCACCCCATGCATGTGGCCCGACTTCGGCGCGCCAGACCTGGCGGCGGCGGTCCATGCCTTCCACCAGCGCGAGCGGCGCTTCGGCGGCCTGCCCTCGCGGACACCACCCGCCGCCGCCCTCGCGCCGAGGTGACCATGGACCTCTATCTCCGGGTGTTCGGCCTGCTGTTCCTCGCGGCGGCCGCGCTCACCCTCACGGGCGCCCTGCTCGCAGCCGTCTACGCGATCGGGCGCCGGAACCGCCGACTGCTGCGCCATGCCGGCATCATTGCCGGCGGCGCGGTTGCCGCGCACGCGGCGCTGATCGCCGCAGGGCCCCGGTTCATGGAGCCCCGGGTGCTGCCACCCGGCGCGGAACTCTCGTTCTGTGGCTTCGACTGTCATCTCCATGTGTCGGCCAACCGCGGCGCATCGCCTGAACAGGTCGTGCTCCGGTTCCGGAGCGATGCGAAGGCCGTTGCGGAGCATCCCGGGCACCTCCGGATACGCGGCTACGATGAGCACGGCAATGCGTACCCTCCGCTCGCGGCGATTCCTGACGTGCCTCTCCTGGCCGGCGATACGGTCGAGCGGGTCGTGTGGTTCGCCCCGGCGGACGGGCTCCGGATCGAGCGTGTCGGCCTCACATGGCGTGACTGGGAGAGCTACCTGGTCCCGGGCCCCGAAAACCCGCTGGTGCAGCGGCGCCGCTCGCTCGCACTCGGTGAGTTCAGGGTGGCGAGGGAGCCCGGCTCATGAGCACCGCGCGCCGCTCGCTCGCCTGCCTCGCGGTCGGCGGAGGACTGGGCATCATGGCCGACGTGATCCGGGTCTGGTTTCCGGAGCGCCTCGCGCTGGCAGCATGGCTCGGCCTCTTCCTGATTGCCCTGCTCCTCCTCGCTGAGGATGAGGACGCGGTCTCGCTGCCGTTCGCCGCCGCGGCGATCGGCGTAGGCGCGCTGGTCTGGCGTGATTCGCCGGCGCTCCATCTCCTCAACCTCGCCGTGATCGGCGGCTGCCTCCTGGCCGGCTCACGTATCGGCGCGGCGGTGGCGCAGGGCATGGGCGGCGTGGTCGCATGGGCGTTCGCCGTTCTCGAGGCCGGCGCCCACGCCGCGCTCGGTGCGGCGGCCGCGATCTCCGAGGCCTCGTGGTCGCGAGTGCCGAGCGGCGGCGGCCTGAAGGCGGCACGCGGACCTGTCCTCGGCCTCGTCCTGGTGGCGCCCGTGCTCGCCGTGTTCAGCGCGCTCTTCGCCGAGGCCGACCCGCTCTTCGCGGCGGGAATCCGACGAGCCTTCGACGGCGACCTGCGCGTCTTCTTCCCCCACATCGCGGTCGTCGGTGCCGCTGGCTGGATCGCGACCGGGCTGCTCCGCGGAGCGGTGCTCCCAGGGAAGCGCGGACGGGCCCCGGAGCTTCCCGGCGGAGCCCTCGGCTTCGCGACGGTGGGGACAGCCCTTGGCGGGATCATCGCCCTCTTTTCGATCTTCATCCTGCTGCAGACCCGCTACCTGTTCGGCGGTGAGTCACTGGTCGCCGGGCCAGGGGGGCTGAGCCATGCCGAGTACGCCAAGCGAGGCTTCTTCGAGCTCGTCGGAGTGACGGCCCTGACGCTCCCGGTCCTCCTCCTCGCTGACTGGTCGCTCGACCAGCGCCGCACGCGCGATGCCGCGCGGTTCCGCGGCCTCGCCCTCTTACTTCTTGGGCTACTTGGAGCGATCGTAGTATCGGCGCTGTCGCGGATGGCGCTGTATACGGGGATGTACGGTCTCACGGAGCTGCGGCTCTACGTGACCGCCTTCATGCTGCTCCTCTGTGCTATTTTTTCATGGTTCGCGCTGACGGTGCTGCGCGGCAGCCGGCCGGCGTTCATGCGGGGCTCGCTGGTGGCGGGGGGGTGCGCGGTCGCCGCGCTCAACCTCCTCGATCCGGATGCGCTCATCGCGCGGGTGAATCTCCAGCGGTCGTCGGCCCAGGTCCCGGTCGATGTCTCCTACCTGGCGACGCTCAGCGCGGACGCGGTACCGACGCTCATCCGGCATTCCGCGGGACTCGTCCGTGAGCGGCGCTGCGAGCTCGTCGCGGCGCTCGAGGAGCGCTGGCGCGGCGGCGGAGAAACGTGGAACGTGTCCCGCATCGCCGCGCGGCGCGCACTCGAGGCGCAGGCGCGCGAAACAGGGAGGGACTGCCTGATTGGCCACTGAATCGCCGTCATCGATTGCACCGGCGCGGATTTCCGGCAGGACGGGGCGCCGCAGCCACAGCGTCCTCGTTCCGGAAGGCCGCCGCACGCACCGGAGCGCTCCCGTGCGTCCGTTCCGGCCGGTCGGAATCCTCCTGGCGGCGTGCATCGGCATCGCCTGCGGCATCTACGACCTGCACACCGGCCGCTCGGATACGATGGCGCTCTTCCTCGGCGCCGCAGGCCTCATGCTCGCTGTCGTGGCTCCCACCGGCGCGGTACCGCGGGCGCTCGTGCTGGGACTATCGATCCCTCTCGTCTACTTCGTCGCCACGCTGCTCGACCTCACCATTCCCTTTCCTCCGGCGCCGCACTACATCGTCACGGTCGTCGCACTCGTTCCGGCGCTCGCCGGCACGCTCCTCGGTCTCGGCCTGAGGCGGCTGCTTCCGACCGGAGGGCCCGCGCGCCGGGCTCGCCTGTAGTAGTGACCGAAGCGCCCCGCGCGGGCACCGCGCTCGTGACGGGTGCGTCTGCCGGCATCGGACGCGAGCTGGCGCTCCTCCTCGCACGTGACGGTTTCGACCTGATCCTGACGGCCCGCGACGGGACGCGGCTCCATGCGCTCGCCGCCGAGCTCACGGAGCGATCGCAGGCGCGTTCGACGGTCATTCCGTGCGACCTGTCGCTGCCATCCGGGCCTCGCGAGCTGGCCGCGCGAGTCGACGACGCCGGTCTTGCGGTGGACATCCTCGTCAACAACGCGGGCATGGGTGCTGCCGGTCCGTTCGCCGAGCTGCCGCTCGAGCGGCAGCTCTCGCTCCTGCAGCTCAACATGGTGTCGCTCACCGAGCTCACGCGCAGGTTCCTTCCCCCGATGCTCCAGCGCGGCCGGGGGCGGATACTGAACGTGGCGTCCACTGCCGCGTTCCAGCCGGGTCCGTACCTCGCGACGTACTATGCGAGCAAGGCGTACGTGCTGTCGCTGTCGGAGGCGCTCGCCGAAGAGGTGCGCGAGAGCGCGGTGACCATCACCGCGCTCTGTCCGGGCCCGACGCGGACCGAATTCTTCGCCCGCGCAGAGATGCGTGCGTCGACGCTGGCGCAGCACACCGTGATGGATGCCGCTGCGGTGGCAGCAGCGGGCTACCGGGGGATGATGCGGGGGGAGCGCATCGTCGTGCCGGGGGTCGCGAACCGCGCCGCCGGCCTCCTCGTGCGGGCGACTCCCCGAAGCCTGGTGACACGAGTCGTGGCGCGGCTCAACCGGGGACGGACGAGTCGGGGCAGCGACACCTCCGCCGCCGGCTGACGTCAGAACCCGAGCTCGACGCCCAGCCGGATCCGGCGAGGTGCGGCGTGGAATCCGTTGGCGGTAAATGCCGCGAATGCCGCATCGGCGACGAGCGCCTGTTCCTCCGCCGTATAGATCCCGTCTCCATTTCCCCATCGCTGCTCGACCCGCACGAGCGCAATGCAGCTCGGGGTGGCGGGAGATCCGCTTGCCGTCACCCAGTTCGCGCACCCGCCTGCGCCCTGGCCGGCGAACGTGAGGTCGATGCTCGATCCCGCCTGCGCGCCGTTCGCCGCGGCTTCGTAGAGCCAGTCCTGCACCGCCTGCAGGCGCGCGTCTTCCGCGGCGGACTCGTTCGTCGTGGTGCCCGTCGCCGCAAAGACCCGCCGCAGGTTACGCCTGCCGAGCAGGTTCCGCGCATCGACGAAGATGCTCGCGCTGCTCCGGCCGCCGAACCGCTTCGCGAACCGGAGGTCGAGCTGGCGGAACGACGGGAGGCGGTCGTGCGCGATGACGGGTGCAACGATCGACCCGCATGGTTCATCGGAGAGCTCGGGACCGTCGCAGCGACGGTAGGGCGTCCCGCTCGCCAGGCGGAATGCGAGCCAGACCGACGCATCGCGGAGGAGACCGCGGCCGCCTCCCTCGGGCGCCCGATAGGCCATCGTTGCGGTCACCGTGTGCGGGCGCTCCCAGCTCGCCGGAATGTCGGCGAGGTCCGGCAGATCCAGGAACGGCACCCCGATGCGCACGCGTTGCCACGACCATGCAAGGGAGCCGCCGAGCCACTCGCTGCCCCACGCGAGGCGGGTCTCCACTCCCCGGGCGCTCTCCTCCCCGATATCCTGGACCTGCCTGATCGACACCTCGGCGTTCTGCCGGTTCGGATCCGCCGCCTGGTGGAGCACGACGGTCGGTACTCTGCTCGAGGAACGACGATACAGGGCGACATCTCCCGACACCGCGGACCCGAAACGATGCAGCGCCCCGAGCTCCATCGTCCAGGCGCGCTGAAAGCCGAGGTCGGTGCCGTAGACCTGGGCGAGGCTCGTGATGGCGAGATCGGTATTGATCCCCTGGAACGAAAGCGCCAGATCGGGCATGTGCGCCGAGCGGGAGAGCCCGGCGCGAAGGGTGGTGGCATCGGAAGCGCGCAGTGCGGCGCGGAAGGTGGGACTCCATGCCGAATGGCGCGAATCGTCGCGGAAGACGACGAGCGGGACCGCCTGTCCGTTCACGCTGAAGGTGCCATCGGAATCGGTGTAGCTCGAGATGCGGGGAAACGGATAGTGCTCGCCGAATCGCGGGTTCGGCAGCCCGCCCGCAAGCGTGGCGACGGTGTCGAGCACCCAGGGCCGGCTCCCGCCGGCGTTGAAGGCGTCGTAACGAACGCCTGCGACGAACGTGAGCGAGCCGTATTCGAAGCGGTCCTCGGCGAAGACCGCGCCGCGCACCGGCTCCTCGAGATAGATGCCGGAGAACGCCTGCGACGTCAGCTGGTGGTCGTAGCTCGAGACCGCGTACGTCACGTAATCCGCGCCGAGCGTGAAGTGCGAGTTCGCGGAGACTCGCCACGTCGCCGCGCCGGCGAGGGTGGTCCGCTTCTCCTCGAATATCGAGAGAAGCCCCACAGGGCCGCCCCCCTCGCTGAACCCGTAGGTCGCGTACGGGCCATCGCGGAATCGGTCGACGGTGCGATACTGATCCGTCGCCTCGAGCTCATACGGCGAGCGCCGCGTGCCGGGGCGATTCGTGCGATAGTTCTCGAGGAGCGACGAGTCCACCGGAAAGCTTTTCCGGTCCCAGCGGAAATCGAGACCG
>JAICNA010000086.1 GCA_025928955.1 Gemmatimonadales bacterium
GGAATTGAGCTCGGCGTCCTGCGCCGGCGCATAGCCGGCGAATTCGACGCGGACGTAGCGCAGCTCGCCGCTGTCGTCCCCGTCGCTGGTGCCGCCCGAATAATCCACGGCGGGGTTCGCCGCTCCGGTGTTCGATCCCTCGAGGAGGACCGGTGCCGAGCGGTTGATCGGCGCGTTGCCGACGATGATCAGGCCACCCCAGTCGCCCGGCTGGCGCTGGCCGACCGGCCGCGACGAGGTGAAGACGATCGGCGCGTCGGCCGTGCCGACCGCCTCGATCCGCGCTCCGCGCAGTACGAACAGCGAGGAGCCGAGGGTGTTGTAGTCGCCGTGGATCACGGTGCCCGGCTGGATCGTGAGCGTGGCGCCGCTCGCGACGTGCACGAAGCCCGAGATCGTGTAGAGGGTATCGGCGTAGAGCGTGCGGTCCGCCGTGATGTCCGTGCTGATCGTCGCCACCTTGGCCCCGGCTGCGTCCGTCGTGACCGCCACTTCCGAGCTGGCCGGGCTCGTCCCGGCGCTGTTCGCCGCATAGACGCGGTAGCGGTAGGCGGTGGCCGCCGCGAGGCCGGCATCGGCGAACGTCGTCGCGGTCGGCGTGCCGACCTGTGCGAAAGCGCCGCCTGTTCCGGGCGCGCGCTCGACGATGTACCCGGTGGCACCGGCGGACGCCGCCCAGGTGACGTTCACGCCGCTCGCCGATGCGGCGGTGGCCTGAACGCTGGTCGGAGCGGCGGGCGCCTCGTTCGGCTCGGTTCCATTGTCGTCGGAACAGGCGCCGAGCACGAGCACGAGCGCTGCGGTGCCTGCTGCGACCGTACGGCGGAGCCTGCGTTCGAGCACTGGGATCATGATCTCCTTACCTCGTTTGGGTTCACGCGGGATCGGGCGGTCCACGCTGCACGTGAACCAAATCCCTTCGCGTGTCGGTCCGGTCGCGGCAGGGTCACAGGATCGTCACGCCTGCCGTTCGTGTCAGAGCGCCCAGTTGAAGCCCACCTGGAAGACGCGGCCGGTGCGATAGGCCTCGCGTATCACGGTCCCCTGCGTCACCTCGTGGGCGGCGTCGAGCAGGTTCTTCGCGTCGATTCGCCCGGAGAGGCCGTGCGTCACCGGGAACCGGAGTGAGAAGTCCACCACGGTCCGTCCCTCTTCGTAGATGTCGGGCAACGGCGCCTCGCTCGCGCTCACGATCCGGCGGCCGACCCGGTTCACGAGGGCCGTTGCGCTCGCCCGGCTTCCCGCGTTGAAGGTGAGGCCGCCATTGACGACGTATGGGGCCTGGCCGACCATGGCCCGGTTGTCGTTCGTCCTGCTCGCATCCGAGGCGCCGATCTCGACATCGCTGTGCATGACCGTCGCGTTGGCGAACGCGGACACCCCGCCGAGTGCCGGCGCGAGGAAGCCGAGATTCTTCCGGAGGTCCATCTCCACGCCGTAGTTGCGCGCGCCCTCCGCGTTGACGTAGCGGATGAGCCGGGTCCCGGACGTAGCGAGGTAGATGCGCTCGATCGGGCTGTCGAACTGCTTGGCGAAGACACCGAGACTCACAACCTCGCCCTGGGCGGGGTACCACTCCCACCGGAGGTCCGCGTTCCGGATCAGCGTGCGGCGGAGGCCGGGGTTCCCGACGATGTTGTCACCTCCCAGCACCTCCCGATACTGGACCTCGGCGAGCTCGCGGTACTCCGGACGCGAGAGGGTCTGCGAGAGCGAGAGCCGGAGCGTCTGCTGCGGCGTGACGTTGTAGTTGATCGCCGCGGAGGGAAGGACGTCGACGTATCCCGGCGAGGTCGTCACCGGGTCACCGATCGTGGGCTCGGCGGTGATGGTCACCTCCGATGACTCGAAGCGAGCTCCGGCGACGAGCCGGATGTTCGAGGCGAGGCCCACGTCACTCATCGCATAACCGGCGAGGAGCCGATCGGTGGTCTCGTAGGCCCCGCCCTGCGCAAGTGGCGAGATGCGGAAGACGGCATCCTCCGGCTTCGTGAAGCGGCCGTCGAAGATCTCCTCCGGGGTCAGGGCGCGGTCCGCGGCCGAGAGTCCGGGCGCCGAGAGGCTGTAAGCAGCCGTCTCCGCGTCGCGGGTGGTGCCGCGCGCGAGCGCGCCGATCTTGATGGCGGGTGCGCTCGCCGTCGCTCCGAGACCGAGCGTCAGGTTGGCGCTCGCCTCGAGGCTCGACTCGGTCAGGTCGCCGAACGTGCGCACCGCGCCTTCGTTGCTGCCGCTGAGCCAGCGCCAGGCGCCGCCTTCGCCCTCATCGCGCGCATAGACGATCTCGGAGCGGTCGGGCTCGCGCCGCGTCACCCCCGAGGTGGTCGCGCTCCAGTCGAGCCGCGTCTGGTCGCCGATCTGGTGCACCGCGGCGAGCTGGGTGGAGCGGATGGCACGCTCGACGTACCTGAGGCGATCGATGGCGAGGTTGAGGCCAAGGTTCTCGCTGGCGCCGACCTCGTGGCGCGCGTCGTTGTCCGCGGTCCGGTTGTAGGCGTTGTTGAGCGAGATGCGCGTGCGGTCGCCCACCGTGGTGCTCAGGTTGAGCAACCCGCCCCAGAGCACGCCGCTCCGACCCGTCGTTCCCTCGTACCGGTCCGCCTGGACGGTGCTCCCGGGCTCGCTGCCGGCGATCGCGACGCCGCGGACCTGATCCGACTGGACCTCCTGGCTCATCGAATAAGTGCCGGACACGAGATAGCCGAGCGGCCGGCCGAAGAGCGTCCGGGTGCCCCCGGTGCTGAGGCCGAGCGACATGTTCGGCATGGCGCGGCGCGTCTCCGCCGACCACGCGGGCCGGAACGAGGAGACCATCTGGTTGATCGCCGCCTGCGGCAGCGCCTCCCGCAGGTCGCCGGCGTTCGCGACCGGGAGCGGGATCCGGCGGTCATCACCCGCCAGGGCGAGCCACTCACCGCCGCTCGTCGGGGCCGCGGGGACGCTGCTGCGAGTCGCCTCGGTGTTGAAGCCGCTCGTCACCGAGAGGGCGATCTGGCGCTGACCGGGGAACTCGCGCGTCCGGATGTCCACCTGGGCGCCGCTGAAGTCCCCCGACTGGTCGGGCGTATAGGTCTTGGACGTGGTAATCGTCTCGATGAGCGAAGATGGGAACATGTCGAGCGGCACGACCTTCCGCTCCGGCTCCGGGCTCGGGACCCGGGCGCCGTTGAGCGAGGTCGTCGTATAGCGCTCACCGAGCCCACGCACGAAGACGTACTTGCCATCCTGCACGGTCACCCCACTCACACGCTGCACCGCCTGGCCCGCGTCGCTGTCCGGGCTCCGCTGGATCTGCTCGCTGCTCACCGCGTTGACGACGCCCACCGCATTGCGCTGCTCGTCGAGCGCACGCGACACCGTGCCGCGCTCGGCTTCCGAGGTAACGGCGATCTCGGCCACCTCGACGGTCGCCGCCTCGAGCGAGATGTCCTGGGACGCCGCCTCTCCGGCCCGCACGTTGATGCCCGAGACCACCTTCGCGGTGTATCCGATCATCCGGACGCGCACCGTGGCCGGCCCCTCGGGAATCCCGACGAGGTTGAATCGTCCATCGAGCGCCGAGATGACCACGGCGTCGCCGCCCACCAGCTCCACCTGCGCGCCGGAGATTGGGGCACCCTGCACCGCATCGACGACGCGGCCGACGATCCGCCCCGGCGCCTGCGCCGCGGCGGCCGCACTCATATAGGAAAGCAGCAGAGCGATTCCAGCGAGGACCGACAGCACACGACCGCGCATTCCAGGTCACCCCGGTTGAGGACGAGGGGAAAGTCCTCTGGAGCTGTCTCGGACGGCACACGATTCGGCAACGATCCTGTCACGGGGAGCAGTTCATCCATCGGTGGCGGGAGCGTTACATGCCGAGCGCGCTGTCGTGACGTGGCCTGGCGATCGTTGGGGCATGACGGGACTCGCAACCAACGAACGACACGAGGCCGAATCGGGACCGGGCCCTGCTGACCGCTCGCGCATGACTCGCGTGGGCGCGGCCGCAACAGATGGAGCACCGTCCGGGGAATTCGAGGAAGAGCTGTTCGGCGATCCCTTCGAGCGCCCGCGGGAAAGCGCGCGCTGAGCCTGTGACGGTTTCGTGACGCCAGAGGCCCCCGCCGGGGGCTTTGTTACGCGCCCGTGACAATCGGCCGGGTATTCCGTTACACGCCGGGGATTCGTTACATGCGCGCAGAACTGGTTGCGCGCGGTGTCACCCCGGTGGAGACATGCGAATGCTACGAAACGCCCTGGCCGGAGGAGTGCTGATCGCGGTAGCGCCGACCATCGCCGCCGCGCAGAGCTCGTCGCCGGTGAAAGTGGGTGGCGTGGTCTACGCGCAGTACCAATACCTGCTCTCGGACGAGGCCGCGGACGCCAACAATTTCGACGTCGCCCGCGCCTACGTGAACGTGACAGGCGCGTTCGGTCACGGCGTCTCGGGCCGGGTAACGGCGGACATCTATCGCCCGGGCGACGGCTCGCTCACCTACCGTCTCAAGTACGCATACGCCGCGTACAATCCTGACGGGAGCGCGCTCACCTTCAAGCTCGGACAGATCCATACCCCATGGGTGGACTTCGAAGAGGCGCTCTGGGACTTCCGGATGCAGGGCACGATCGCGCTCGACCGGAACGGCTACCTGACCTCGTCGGATTTCGGCGCCGGGATCGATGGGACCTGGGGAAAGGACGCCGTGACGGCGCAGGTCGGCGTCTTCAACGGCGAGGGGTACAACCGTACCCCGGGCGACCGTCACAAGGATTTCGCGGGCCGGATCTCGGTGCGCCTCGTGCCCACCGACGACGCGAGCCGCACCGGCGGGTTGCGCCTCTCCGGCTTCGGCCATTCCGGCACGCCCACCGGCGGAGGCATCCGGAGCCGGGCTCTCGGCATGCTCTCCTACAAGTCGAAGCTGCTGACGCTCGCGGCCGAGTACGCCATCACGCGGGATCGCGCCGATGATCCGGCGCCACCGGCCGTGCCCGATGCGGCGACGCTCCGCGGCGAGGTCATCACCGCGTTCGGGGTCCTGCGGATTCCGGATTCGCCGGTGATGCTGATCGGCCGCGTGGACGTGGTCAATCCCGACGTGGACGCCTCCGGTGATCGCCGCACCCGCTACATCGGGGGCATCGCCTACCAGCTCTCGCCCAACCTGCGGCTGCTCGCCGACATCGACCACCTCTCCTACGAAGGCGGCGCGCCCACGCCGGCGCTGGAGGCGGCGCGGTCCCAGGCGCTGTTCCAGGCTTCGCTCTCGTTCTGATGCGACGCGTCATTCATCCCACATGATGGAGTCCTCCATGATCTCCTCGACCTCGCGTCTCCTCGGCGCCGCGCTGCTTGGCCTCGCGCTCGGCTGCTCGCCGGGGGACGCGCCGAAGGACGGTGCCCCGGCCCGGGCCACCAGCGGCGCCGGACTTACCGGCGCGGGCGCCACGTTCCCGAACCCGATCTATACGAAGTGGTTCGACGAGTACCATCGGCAGACCGGCGTGCAGATCAACTATCAGTCGATCGGCTCGGGAGGCGGGATCCGGCAATTCACGGAAGGAACCGTCGACTTCGGCGCGACCGACGGGCCGATGACCGACGAGCAGATCGCGGGCGTCGAGAACAACGTCGCACACATCCCTACGGTGCTTGGCGCGGACGTCGTCACGTACAACCTGCCGTCGCTCGGGCAGACGCGACTCAAGCTCGACGGCGAGCTGATCGCGGACATCTTCCTGGGCAAGGTGACCCGGTGGAACGACACGCGGCTCGCGGCGCTCAATCCCGGCGTAGCGCTTCCCGACCAGCCGATCCTGGTCGTCCACCGGTCGGACGGCTCGGGCACGACCTACATCTTCACCGATTACCTCTCCAAGGTCTCGAGCGAGTGGAAGGAGCGGGTCGGCTCCGCCACGTCGGTCAGCTGGCCGACCGGGCTCGGCGGCAAGGGCAATGAAGGCGTCACGCAGCAGGTCAAGCAGAACGAAGGGACGATCGGATACGTCGAGCTGATCTACGCGATCAGCAACGGGCTCCCCTATGCCGACGTCCGGAACGCCGCCGGCAACTTCGTCGAGCCGACGCTCAACAGCGTCACGGCGGCGGCCGCATCCGCCGACCTCCGGGCGGGGACGGACTTCCGCGTCTCCATCACCAACGCGCCCGGCGAAGCGGCCTATCCCATCGCCTCGTTCACGTGGCTCCTGGTCCGCCCGGAGCCGACGGACACGGCCAAGGCGCGCATCCTCCGGGAATTCATGACCTGGATGATCACGCCCGAAGCGCAGCGAATGGCGTCCGACCTGCACTACGCGCCGCTTCCGATGCCGGTGATCGAGCTGGTCCAGGAACGGATCGGACGGCTGTAGCTTTCGGCATGACGTCCTCGACCCTTCCGGCCCCGGCAGCAGCGCCCCTGGCGGCCGACCCGGTCCTCCGGCGGCGAAGCCATGGTGACATGGTGTTTCGCGGGCTGCTCACGCTCGCCGCGGTGATCGTCCCGGTGCTGCTCGTCTTCCTGGTCTACGAGCTCTGGGTCGGCTCGCGCCTCGCGATCGGCGAGTTCGGGCTCGGCTTCATCGGCTCGAGCGCCTGGGATCCGGTCACCGGGAAGTTCGGGGCGTACCCGCTCATCTTCGGCACGCTGCTCTCGTCGTTCATCGCGCTGGTCATCGCCGTGCCGCTCTCGCTCGGTGTCGCCGTCTACCTGACCGAGTTCGCGCCGATGTCCATCCGGCAGCCGATTGCCTTCGTGATCGGCCTGCTCGCGGCCATTCCCAGTGTCGTCTACGGGCTCTGGGGGATCTTCGTCCTGATCCCCTTCCTCCGCTCGACCCTCTTCCCCTTCCTGCAGGGGACGCTGGGCTTTCTCCCGATCTTCGATGGCCCGATCTACGGGCCCTCCATGCTGTCCGCCGGCATCATCCTCGCGATCATGATCATGCCGTACATCATGTCGGTGGCCCGCGAGATCCTCATCGCGGTGCCGGCGAGCCAGCGCGAGGCGTCGCTCGCGCTCGGTGCGACGCGGTGGGAAGCGGTACGGACGGTCGTGATCCCCTATGCCCGCACCGGCATCCTCGGCGCGATCGTGCTGGGCCTGGGCCGCGCGCTCGGCGAGACGATGGCGGTGACGATGCTCATCGGGAACCGGCACGAGATTGCCGCTTCGCTCTTCGCGCCGGGCTACACCATGGCGGCGGCGATCGCCAACGAGTTCACCGAGGCCGTCGGCGACCTGCACCTGTCCGCGCTCGCGTATGTCGCCCTCGTGCTCTTCGGCGTGACGATCGTCGTCAACGCGGCCGCCCGGCTGCTCATCTGGCGCGTCGCGCGCGGCTCGGCGGCGGGGAGCCGGGCGCTGTGAACCGCCGCACGTTCCGTCGCTTCAAGAGCAACGCCATGGTCGGCCTGATGATCGTGGCGGTCGTGCTCGCGGTCCTGCCACTGCTCTTCATTCTCGCCGACCTCGTGATCAAGGGCGCCGGGAATCTCGACCTCGCCTTCTTCACCGAAACGCCGGCTCCCGCCGGCGACGAGGGCGGCGGCGTGGTACACGCGATCGTCGGCACGCTGATCATCGTGGGGATGGCGGCGCTGATCGGGTTGCCGATCGGCATCGGCGCCGGGATCTATTGCGCGGAGTATCCGGGGAGTCGCATCACCTGGATCACCCGCTTCGTGGCGGACGTGCTGAACGGCACCCCGTCCATCGTGATCGGCGTCTTCGCCTGGGCGTGGATCGTCGCCACGCAGAAGCACTTCTCCGCCTTCGCCGGAAGTGCGGCGCTCGCCATGATCATGATTCCGATGGTCCTGCGCACCACCGAGGAGATGATCCGGCTGGTGCCGAACTCGCTGCGGGAGGCGGCGCTCGCGCTCGGCTATCCCCGCTGGCGCACGAGCCTCGGCATCGTGGTCCGGAGCACGCTGCCGGGGATCATCACCGGCAGTCTCCTCGCCGTCGCGCGCATCGCCGGTGAAACGGCGCCGCTCCTGTTCACGGCGCTCGGCAGCCAGTACCTGAGCACCAATCCGAACCAGCCGATGGCGGCCCTGCCGCTCACCGTCTTCACATACGCGACCGGTCCCTATGATGAGTGGCATCAGCTTGCCTGGGCCAGCGCCCTCGTCCTCATTCTCGTCGTTCTCGTCCTCAGTGTCGGAGCCCGTCTCGCGCTCCGCCGGGGGGCGGGCACGCATGGCTGAGGCCCAGCCCCGGCTCGAGACCGACAAGCTCACCGCGATGTACGGGAAGTTCACCGCGGTGAAGGGTGTCTCGCTCCGGTTCGCCTCCAATCAGGTGCATGCGCTCATCGGTCCGTCCGGGTGTGGCAAGTCGACGTTTCTCCGCACGCTGAACCGGATGCACGAGCTGAGCGAGGAGGGCTGGATCACGGGGCGCGTGCTGCTCGACGGGGAGGACATCTACGCCCCGAAGATCAATGCGATGCAGCTCCGGCGGCGCATCGGCATGGTCTTCCAGAAGCCGACGCCGTTCCCGATGATGTCGATCTACGACAACGTCGCGGCGGGCCTCCGTGTCGACAACAAGGTCGGAAAGGTCCGCGGCGGGGCGCTCGACGACGTGGTCGAGCGGGCGCTCAGGCAGGCCGCGCTCTGGGAGGAAGTGAAGGACCGGCTGCGCGAGAACGCCCTCGCCCTTTCGGGGGGCCAGCAGCAGCGGCTCTGCGTGGCGCGGACCATCGCGCCGCAGCCTGAGGTCATCCTGCTCGACGAGCCGACGGCCTCGCTCGATCCGCAGGGAACGCAGCGGATCGAGGAGCTCCTCTTCACGCTCAAGGCCGACTTCACGATCATCATCGTGACGCACAACCTGCAGCAGGCGGCCCGCGTGTCGGATACGACGACGTTCTTCTACCTCGGTACGATGGTGGAGACGGGCCGCACCCGGCAGATCTTCACCGCGCCCAGGAACGAGCAGACCGAAGCGTACATCACGGGGCGGTTCGGATGACGGACGCGCCGATCGCCGTGAGCACCACCACGCTGACGCCCAGGCCGGCGCCCGGTGCGTCGCGCGCGCCGGCCGTCGAGGTGCAGGCGTTCGGCTTCGCCTATGGCGCGCGCGAGGTCATCCGCTCGCTCGACCTGACGATCCCCCGCCAGGCCGTGACGGCGATCATCGGCCCCTCGGGCTCCGGGAAGTCCACCTTTCTCCGCTCGATCAATCGCCTGAACGACCTGGTGCCCGGCGCGAAGTATTCCGGGGACATCCAGGTCGAAGGCCAGTCGGTCTTCGCGCCGGGCACCGACCTGGTGGCGCTCCGGCAGCGGGTCGGCATGGTCTTCCAGCGCCCGAACCCGTTCCCCAAGTCGATCTACGACAACGTCGCGTACGGACCGGCGCTCAACGCCCTCGTTCCCCGGCGCGACCTGCCCGAGCTCGTGGAGCGCTGCCTCCGGGCCGCCGTGCTCTGGGACGAGGTCAAGGACCGGCTCGACGAGCCCGGCACCGGCCTCTCCGGGGGGCAGCAGCAGCGGCTCTGCATCGCCCGGGCGCTCGGGAACCGCCCGGAGCTCCTGCTCATGGACGAGCCGGCCTCCGCGCTGGACCCGATCTCGACCCAGAAGCTCGAGGAGCTGATCGTCGAGCTGAAGCGCGACTATACGATCGTGATCGTGACGCATAACATGCAGCAGGCGGCCCGCGTGTCGGACTTCACCGCCTTCCTCGAGGAAGGGGCGCTCGTCGAGTTCGGGCCGACGCAGCGGATCTTCACGCGCCCGGCACACGAGCGGACCGAAGCATACATTACCGGGAGATTCGGATGAGCCTGGACGTCCACCGCCACTTCCACGACGAGCTGAGCCACCTCAAGGTGCGGCTCCTCACCATGTCCGGCGAAGCGGAGGCCGCCCTCGGGCTCGCCGTGGACGCCCTGCTCGAGCGCGATGCCGATCGGGCTGCCGAGGTCATCGCGAACGACCGGGCCATCGACGACATGGAGATGGAGATCGAGGAGCGCTGCATCAACCTCCTCGCCCTCCAGCAGCCGATGGCCCGGGACCTGCGGATGCTCACCTCGGCGCTCAAGATCGCGAACGATCTCGAGCGCGTCGGGGACCATGCGGTCAACATCGCGCAGAGCACGCAGCGGCTCGCCCAGGCGCGCGCCATTGCCCCCGAGCCTGAGCTCGTCGAGATGGCGCGCCTCGCGCGCGAGATGCTGTCCGACGCGCTGGAGGCCTTCATCCGCGGCGATGCCGCCGCGGGGCGCGAGGTCTGCCTCCGCGACGACAAGGTCGATGCGCTGCACGACTCGGTGTTCCGGATCCTGCTCACCCACATGATGGAAGACCCTCACACGATCGGAGCCGGCATGGAGCTCTTTCTCGTGAGCCGGAATCTCGAGCGGGTCGCGGACCTCGCCACCAACATCGGTGAGGACGTCGTCTTTCTCGTCGAGGGGAAGTCCATCAAGCATCACGCCGAGGACCGCGGCGAGCCGCGGGATACCGGCGCGCGATGACCGCCGAGTCCGTCGCCGCGATCGGCGCCACGACCGAGACGCCCGCAGCGCCCCGCGAGCGCCTCGGCGCGATCGACGTCGGGTCGAACTCCATCCGCCTGCTCGTGGCCGAGTACGATCGCGCGAGCGGACTCACGATCATCGACGAAGTCCGCGACCAGCCGCGGCTCGCCCAGGGGCTCGCGAAGACGGGACGCCTCGACGACGCCGCGATCGAGCATGCGCTGCAGGTGCTGAGCCGGATGCGCGACGTATGCGAGCGTCGCGGTGTCGCGCGCATCTCGGCGGTGGCCACGTCGGCCGTGCGGGAGGCGGCGAACGGGGATGAGTTCGTGCGCCGGGTCCAGGAGGACGTGGGGATTCCGCTCCGGATCATCGACGGAGAAACGGAAGCCGCGCTGTCCTACCGCTCGGTGGCCTACCACTTCAAGCTCGACGCCTCCCGCACGCTCGTCGCCGACATCGGCGGCGGCAGCCTCGAGCTGATCGGCGCGGTCAACGGCCTCGTCGAGCTCACCGCCTCGTTGCCCCTCGGCGCCGTCCGGCTCACCGAGCTGCACCTCGACGACACCTCGGACACCATCCGGCGCGTCCGGAAGCTCCGGTCGCAGGTGCGGAAGCAGCTCCGGAAGGGCCTCAGCGCGCGCGACTGGGGCACCTCGCGGCTGATCGGCTCCGGCGGGACGTTCACGTCGCTCGCGCGGATGGCGATCGCCCGGCGTGGTGCGCCGATTCCCGAGAACGTGCACGGCGTCGAAGTGTCGACCGCCGAAGTCGAGCACCTGCTCGAGTGGCTGTCGACCAAGTCGCCGGAGCAGCGACGTGCGGTCGCCGGCCTGAGCCCCCTGCGCGCCGACATCATCCTTGCCGGCCTCGCGGTGACGGCCGAGCTCCTGGCCCTGGTGAACGCACGCTCGCTCACCGTGAGCGCGTTCGGGCTTCGGGACGGCCTGCTGCTGGAGATGGCGGGCGCCGATGCAGACCGGCGACGGGACCCCCTCCGCCTGGTGCGGGAATTCGCGGAGCGGTGCCAGTCGGACCGGCGGCACATCGAGCAGGTCCGCCACCTCAGCCTGCTGCTGTTCGACCAGCTGGCGCCGGTCCTCGGCGGCGACCCCGAAGAGCGCCTCCTCCTCGAATCAGCGGCGCTCATCCACGACGTAGGCCAGCTCGTGAGCTACCGCCGGCACCACCACCACAGCTTCCAGCTCATCATGCACGCGGAGCGCCTGCACTTCAGTGCGCGCGATCGCCTGCTGGTGGCCCTGATCAGCCGGTACCACCGGAAGTCGGGGCCCAGCCGGAAGGACGAGGACTATGCGCAGCTGACGCCGGAGGAGCGCGCGATCGTGCGGCGGCTGAGTGGCGTGCTGCGCGTGGCGGACGGGCTCGATCGCGGCCACACCGCGATCATCGACTCGCTCGCGACGACGCTCACCGGCGAGCGGCTGATCGTGAGCGTGGTGCCGCGCTATGCCGGCGCCGACCTCGCGCTCGAGTGCTGGGGTGCGGCACGCAAGGCCGACGTGCTGGCCAAGGTCCTCGGACGCGACGTCGAGATCAGGACGGCTGCCGGGCCCGCGGCGCCACCCACTGAAGCAGCCCCCACAGGAGCCCCAGCAGCCACGCCGTAAGCGCGAGGCTCGCCAGCAGGAGCGCGATACAGGCCGCGAGCGCCACCACGCCCCAGCCGATCGCCTTCGCCACCTCCTCCGGCGTTCCGACCGAGCGGCGAAGGCGTGCTCGCCAGGAGAGCTTTTCCGTGTCGAGGAAGGCACCGAGTGTCACGAGGTGCTCCAGCCGCGGCTCCGTCTCCAGCCGCATCCCGACGATCTCCCCTCCCCCGTGCGCCCGCTCCGCGTTCTCCGCGGTGATCGGCACCCAGGCGGCGAACAGGAA
>JAICNA010000237.1 GCA_025928955.1 Gemmatimonadales bacterium
AGGAAGTCGCGCAGCTGGACCCGCTGTGCCGGCGTCAGGTTCAGGACCTGGACCCACACCGACCGGTTGGCCCGCATGTAGGAGCGGATCTCGCGGTTCGCGTCGTGCCCCTCCATCCAGTAATCCATCCGGCCACTCGCGAAGTTCCGGAAGAAGTTCTCGTGGCCGAAGTCGAACATCCCGTAGTTGTACGTCGTGTCCGCCCCCGTGCGCGCATCGGTCACGCGGATCGCGTTGTGGCCGAACCGCTCCCACACGTACTTCCCGGGTCCCATCGTCACGAGCGAGATCGTGAGCTCGGAGCCCGGCTCCGCGGCCGGCGTCTGCGCCGTTGCGGGCGCCACCAGCGTCAGTGTGAGCACGAGACCACTGAGCGTGAGCTTCACGTCGCCGCCTCCCGGCTGCCGGCATGCGGCTGCTGGGGAGGGAGGAGCGCCGGCCGTTGCATGAGGCCGCGCTGCAGTGCGCGGAGGTCATCGGCGCTGCCGCGACCCCAGAGCGCGAGCACCGCCATCGCGCCGTAGATCGGGAGGTGGCCGACCAGCTCGATCCAGCCGAAGGCCGCGAGCGTCAGGTTGAACGGAAGCCAGAGCACGAGGATGCCGACCCGCACGTACACGTTGGCGATGAGCAGGAGGCCGGCGAGGAGCTCGACCGCACCGGCCGCCAGGAGAAATGTCTCATCGCCGATCGGGATACCCCACGCGGGCAGGAAGTTCACCGGATAGCGCTCCAGGAAGGCGAGGCCGAGCGGAAGGTTCCAGATCTTCTCGGTGAACGCGAGCGTCACGAGCGAAACCCCGGTGCCGATCCTCAGCGGTGTGAGCGCGTGTGTCAGGAACCTGAGCCGGGGCAGCCCGAGCCGCGGGTTGAGCAGGGCATCCACGGCGAACGGCCCGCGACCGGTGAGGTACAGCGTGAGCGCGATTCCCGGCACGATCGCGTGCTCGAGCAGGAGCACCGGCCCGAACCAGATCGCACCGGCGACCCAGAGCAGCACCAGGAGGAGTGCCGCGATGCGCGTGAGCGCGCCATAGAAGAGCGCGAGCCCGATCCCGATCTGGGCGAGCGCCGCGACGGCGCCGCCGATCGAGCCGATCGGCACCGCCCCCGGCTCGCCGAGTGCGAGATTGGGCGCGAAGAGATGCAGCGTCACGCCGCTCACGAAGAGCGTGACCGAGAGGTGCAGTGCGAGGACGAGGGGGATGGCCCCGTAGAGCACCGCGAGCGAATCCGCGTCGGCGCCGAGCCGGAACGGCCCCGGCACGAGCGGCCGCCGCCCGCTCTGCCGCCAGACGAACGCGGCGGCGAGAAAGAGGCCGGACGCCGCCGCTACGGCGAGGAGTGCCCCGGGCCGGGTGACGCCGGCCCAGGCCAGCGGAAAGGGGGAGCTGTCGACGAACCAGCGTTCGTGGAGGAGAGTCACGACTGAAAGCTAGCACCGCACGGTGCGAAGACTCCCGGTGCGACGCCCTCAGCGACGGGTCGCGCGCGCGGGCTTCCGGAGAGACTCGTCGTGCACGGGCATCGGGTCGAGGTCGATCGACCCCTCGAGTGCTTCCGGTTCGGTCCCCGCTGCCAGCGCCTCGCCGCGACGAGCCAGCAGGATCGAGCCCCCGGCCGCGGCCGCGCCGAACAGCGCGGCCCATCCGGCATCGTCGGCGACCAGGCCCCATGGGATGGGACCGCCGCTCAGCACGTTCATCAACTGCAGGTAGAGCGGTACGCCCACGCCGCCGACGATGCCTCCCAGGAGCGCGAACTTCGCCGGATTGATGTCCCGGAGCCGGCGGCCCATGTACGTGAACCGGACGGCGGCGGAGAAGACCGTTCCGATGACGCCGCCCGCGATTCCGAAGCGGATGCCCCAGGCGACGCCGGCGAAGATCGCCATGCCGAGCCGCTCGGGCAGTGACTCGATGCCCGGATTCGGGTCGAACAGTCCGAGCACTCCGGCGATGGTCCCGCCCGCGACCGCCCACGCGGCGGCCCATGTCAGCGCGGTGCGGAGGACGGCCCGGAGCTGCCGGGATCTTGAATCGGACATGATCGCCTCCTGAACGGTGGAGCCGGGATCGTTACTTTGCATCGCAAAGTAATCGGCGGCGTTCCGTTCAGGCAAGGTCGTTTCCCGGTGCCGCGGCCCGGGACGCCGGTCTCAATGCCCGACCTCGAGCCGAACGACCTGATAGGCTACGTCGGGCCCGGGAACGACGTCGAACCGCGCATTGA
This sequence comes from Gemmatimonadales bacterium, assembly GCA_025928955.1. Taxonomy (GTDB): domain Bacteria; phylum Gemmatimonadota; class Gemmatimonadetes; order Gemmatimonadales; family GWC2-71-9; genus CAMLLJ01. The sequence goes on from JAICNA010000237.1 coordinate 2,233, forward strand.
CAGCGTATAGCGCGCCGCCGAAACGCGCGATCGTGGACGGGAACTGCAGATCGGCATCCGTCATGGTTCGCACGACAGCGCCCCCGGCAAGGTCTGGATCCAGCCGGACCACCGTGATCTGGTCGAGGGGACCCTCGACCACGTAGAGCAGGCGGCCCACCAGAAGGAGCCCGTCGCCCGCAAGCGAGGCGCCCCCCAGGTCCACCTCGCTCGCATGGCCCGTTCGGGAATCCACCCGATAGAGCGCTCCGTTCGCGCTGTTCATGATCACGAGGTGTCGCTCGTCGGGGGAGGCCACGATGCCGTTGGCGTTCCCGATCGGCGTCGCGGGATCGAACTCGAAATCGCCGGAGATCGGGAGCGCCTCGATGTCGCCCGTGGCAGCGAGCGCGCCGGTTGGTGGCAGCGGGATCCGGTAGAGCACGGGCCGATACGAATCAGTGAGGTATGCCGCGTCGCGTGTGAGCACTACGTCGTTGATGAGTGTGAGCCCCTCGGCCGGATCGGCCAGCTGGTAGACTGCCAGCGTGGCGCCGGTGGCCGCGTCGTGGATGTACGCCTGCCCGGTGAATCCCCCGGCCACGATGAGACGGTGGCTGTGCGCGTCGTACTTG
>JAICNA010000177.1 GCA_025928955.1 Gemmatimonadales bacterium
GAAGCCGCGAAAGGATAAGGGAACCGCGGAGGGTTGACTTGAGAGAGCTGCCCTCAGCTGACTCTGAGTGAAGTTCGTGTGGGTTAGTTGAATGGGTCCGATTGCGAGGGTGGGGAGCCCACAAGAAGTCCATCGATTCGTCGCCGGGCCTTACGAATCCAGTGCGTGCCCCGGCCCTTTTCGTTTCTTTCGTGTTTTCGTGTGCTGCCGTTCACCCAGCATGTACCGGATCCTTCCGCGAGTGCGGCAGTCTTTCGCGGTTTCGCGATTCCGCCAGAACTCGCCCTTGCAGCGATCCCTCCCGACACACCGATCCTACTTCCCCGCCCGCCGGTAAACCCCGATCAGCTCAGCCTTGTCCAGCACGTGCCCTTCGATCGCATCCGCGATATCCCACGCGGTCGGCGTGCCAAGGTCGCCGAGGAGGGTGTCGAGGGCATAGAGCTTGTGGAAGTAGCGGTGGCGCCCGATCGGGGGGCAGGGCCCGCCGTAGCCGGTGCGCTTCCAGTCGTTCGTGCCCTCACGGGTGCCCGCGGCGTCACGGATCACGTCGGCGCCCTCGGCGAGCGATGCGATCGACGGCGGGATGTCGTAGAGAACCCAATGCACCCAGGTCATCTTCGGTGCCGCGGGATCGGGGGCGTCGGGATCGTCCACGATCAGCGCGAAGCTCCGCGTGCCGGGCGGCGCGCCCGACCACTCGAGCGGCGGCGAACGGTCCGCGCCGTCGCAGGTGTATTGCGCGGGAATCACGCCCTGATGGGCGAAAGCGGAGGAGGTCAGCGTGAGGGCCATGGCGCACTCCGTTCGGGATCAGCTCGCCCAGTCACCCTCGTCGCGCATGGTGGAGAGCATCACGCGGTCGTCGTCGAGGCGCGACTGGAGCAGCTGAAGCAGCTCCTCCTCCCGGCGCACGAAGCGCTCGAAGGCGGCGCCCATCGCCGCGTCGGCCATGGCGGCCATGTCGTGGCGGCCCATCGGCAGGTCCCGGGCGGCGGCCATCCGCGCCGCCGTATCCGCGAGGGCGGCGGCAGCGTCCCGATGCTCGCGGGCGAGCCGATCGTAGAGCGCGTGCTCGCGGCGCGAATGCTCGTCGCTCAGGTCGAGGGCCTTCATGTGCCGCTCGAGGACTTCGGCCAACGCCGCTGACAGCTCGGCGATCTTCCCGGGCAGCGCGGCATTGGCTGCGAGGCCCCTGCCACAGGTGGGTTCGTCGGTCATCGGCGGGAGGCGAGGGGAAAGCTGGCGCTGCCGGAGGCAGAAAGGCGCGAGCCACTCCCGGGAGTATTGGCGCCGTACCGAGCGAGCGTCAAGGCGTCCGCTTCGAAATCTCCTGCAGGAACTCCGAGCCGTAGCGCTCCAGCTTCGCGGCGCCGACCCCGGACACGCCGAGCAGCTCCGCCGGGGTGCGTGGTTTCCGCTGTGCCATGTCGATCAGCGTGCGGTCGCTGAACACGATGTAGGCAGGGACGCCGTCGGCATCGGCGAGCCGGCGGCGGAGCACCTTCAGGCGATCGAGCAGGGCCGTGTCCACGTCCGCCGGAAGCTCTGCGGCGCGGGCACGGGCGCGGGCACCGCGCGCCACCGGAGGGGCCTTCGCCGTCAGCTCGGCGACCGTTTCTCCCGTGCAGACGTCGCACGAGGTGCCGCACGGCGCGATCTGCTCATCGAAGTACTCGAGGATGGCCTGGTGCCGGCAGTGCCCCCGTTCGAGGAGGTCGAAGAGCCGGACGATCGTGGCGCGCCGCGCCTCCCATTCGGAGCGATCCTCGATCCCGTCGAGGAACCGCTCGTGCAGCTTCACATCGGCCCACGAGTAGAAGACGAAGCAATCGCTCCGGAGGCCGTCCCGTCCGGCGCGGCCGATCTCCTGATACCACGACTCGATGTCCCGCGGCATGTCGCGGTGGATGACGAAGCGGACGTTCGACTTGTCGATCCCCATGCCGAACGCGATCGTCGCCACGATGACGTCGGCATCGTCCCGGGCAAAGGCGTCCTGAGCGCCGGTCCGCTCCGCTTCCTCGAGCCCGGCGTGATAGGAACGCGCGCGGACCCCGTGCGCACAGAGGAACTCCGTGGTCTGCTCGACCGACTTGCGCGAAAGGCAATACACGATGCCGCTCTGGCCCTGCCGCGCACGCACCAGCGAGAGGATCTCGCGCCGTGTCTCGCCGGTGCCCTTCTTCCGCGCGTAGATGTGGAGGTTGCTGCGGAAGAACGATCCCTTGTATCCCGCCGGCTTCGACATGCCCAGCTGGCGGATGATGTCCCGCGCCACGCGCCGCGTCGCAGTGGCGGTGAGTGCCAGGACCGGGATGTCCCCGAGCTCGTTCTTGAGGCCCTGCAGCCGACGGTACGACGGCCGGAAGTCATGGCCCCACTGGCTGATGCAGTGCGCCTCGTCCACGACGATGAGGGAGACCCGGCAGCCGCGGACGAAATCGCGGAGGCTCCCGTCGAGGGCTTCGGGGGCCAGGTAGACGAGCTCGTACCCTCCCTGCCGGAACGTGGCGAGCCGCGCGCGCCGCTCCTCCGGCAGGAGGGTGGAATTGATGGCGGTGGCACGAAAGCCGAGCGAGGCGAGCGTGTCCACCTGGTCCTTCATCAGGGAGATGAGCGGGGAGACGACGAGCACGGTGCCGTCCATGAGCCGGGCCGGCAGCATGAACGTGAGGGACTTGCCGGCGCCGGTCGGCATGACCGCGATGCAGTCCTGCCCGGCGAGCACCGCCTCGATGACCTTCTCCTGGCCGGGACGGAAGTCCGTGTAGCCGAAGACGTCGTGCAGGACCGTTCTCGGGTCCACGGATTCCGCAGATTTCACGTTTCGCCGGGTGGAGATGCAAGGGAACGGATCAGGAACGCGTACGAAGATAACGCGGCGATCGGGTATTCCCGAACCGGATCGCCGCGGCTCGGAACCGGAAAAGAAGAATCCGCGGATCTCCTTCGATCCGCGGATTCCTTTCCTTCGCTCAGTACCGATCCCCGGTCAGGACCATCCCTGAGCCGGGGGTCCGGTCCGGTTCAGCTCGCGCCTGCGAGCTCCCGGAGCGCGGTCGCCAGCTTCTCGACACGCGCGCGGTCCGACGAGCCGGCCGCGTCCGCGGTGACCGACGTGGCGAGCTCGGTCAGGGTGGAGCGCCGCGAGGAGCCCGACGCCTTCTCCGCGTCGGCGAGCTCGTTCCGGAGCGTCCGGATGCGATCGGCCGAAAGGCCCTTCGACCGCTCGAGCTGGTCGACGAACGACCGGGCGACCGCGAAGCTCGGCGGCCAGACGAACTTCGGCTGCTGCTGCGCGTTGAAGTACTCGAGGCGCACCGACTTCGCGGCATCGATCTCGTTCTGCGAGAGATGCGCGCTCGGGGTGAGCTCGAGGATGTCGAGCCCGCGGCCGATCTCGGAGCTCACGATATAGCCGTTGTACCAGTAGCTCGACCATGCGCCGCCGTTCCCCATCTCGGTGGAATCGACCGGCCCGCGATCGAAGAAGGCGATTTCCTTCGGGTTGGCCGCATCGGTCCAGTCGAAGACCGAGATGCCGCCCTGGTACCACGCCTGCACCATGATGTCGCGGCCCGGCACCGGGATGAGCGACCCGTTGTGGGCGACGCAGTTCTCGAGCGTGGTCTGTGGCGCCGGGAGCTTGTAGTAGCTCTGGAACACCAGCTTGTTGTTCACGACCGTGAAGATCGCGTTGGCGCCCCACTCCTTCTTGTCGGTGGCGCGGCACTTGGCCCCGCCGCCGCCGCCCCACTCGTCCGAGAAGAGCACCTTGGTCCCGTCATTGTTGAACGTGGCCGAGTGCCAGTAGGAGAAGTTCGAGTCGGCGACCGCGTCGACGCGGCGCGGATTGGCCACGTCCTTGATGTCGAGCAGCAGCCCGTACCCTTCGCAGGCGCCGCCGGCGTAGCCGATCTGCGGATAGACGGTGATGTCGTGGCACTGCGTCGGGCCGGGGCGCGGCCCCGCCTGCTGCTGCTGCTGATTCTGCTGGCCGCCGAACATCCGGGCCAGGATACCGGGAAGCGCCTGGCGAAGCGCGGCGCTGTCGGCCGCCGTCGGGGCGCCGGTGCCGTTCCGCGCCTTGACGATGCTGTCGAGCATGGGCCGAGTGAAGCGCGAGGGGATCACCATCTCCTGGCCCTGGATCGTCGCGGTGTACTCACCCGCAGCCTTCGCGGCCGCGATCCGCTGCTGCCGCTCGGCGATGTCCTCCGGCGCGTCGCCGTGCTCCGGCGGCTCCACGAGGCCCTGGAAGATGCGCGGGGAGCTCACGATCGCCGCCGCCTGCGGATTCGCGAGCGGCACCTTGATGACCTCGATCCGGAAGAGCGCGGAATTCGGGTCCTGGTCCGGCGAGAGGCGCGAGCAGCCGGCCAGCTCGCTCGGTGAACGGACGCCGGCCGAGCCGGAGACGTAGATGTAGACGTTCTCCTTGTCGTTCGGGTCCTCGACGACCGTGTGCGTGTGCGAGCCGCGGCAGGTCTGCACGTTGGCGATGTACTTCGGGTTTGCCATGTCGGTGGCGTCGAAGATGCGGATGCCGCGAAGGCGGTCCGCGCTCACCGTGTCCTGCACGCCCTGCGTTCCGCAGTCCACGCGACCGCTCGTGCCCTCACCCGAGACGAAGAGGAGGTTCTTGTAGACCGAGACGTCGCTCTGCGAGGCAGGGCAGAGGTAGGCGTTCTTGAGCGTCGGGCGCGCCGGGTTGGAAATGTCCCAGACCTGGTAGCCGTTGTAGTTGCCCTGGATCGCGTAGTTGCCGATGAACGCGAGGTCCGAGTTCGTGACGCCGACGAAGCTGTCCGCCGGCGGCGTGGTCGAAACCTTCCGCATGTTCCAGGCGGCCTCTGCCGCGTCCATGAGGCCGGCGCGCAGTCCGATGCGAGGATCGGGACTCGGCGGCTCGGCGGACATCGTGGCCGGCGCCGCGCCGGTGTCGGCCGTGGACGACGATGATGATGCGCAGGCGGCGGTGGTGAGCGCCGCGAGCGCGACTGACAGGATGCTGCGAGCGGATGACATGCCTGGTTCCTGTTGGAGTCGGAGGTGAGTGAATGCCCTGATGGAAATCCTGCTCATTGCCCGGCACCCTCGGCGGGGAGGGAGCCGAGCATCGATTGCATCCGGCCGATCTCGGTGGACTGCTCGGCGTAGACGTCCGAAGCGAGCCGGAAGACGGTGTCGTTCTGCGCTGCGCCCTGCGAGGCAAAGAGCTGGTCCACCATCGTGAGTGCGCCCTGATGATGGCGGATCATGTAGGTCAGGAAGAGCCGGTCGAACGCGGCCCCGCGCGCCTCGTCGAGCCGCGCCAGGTCCTCGGGGCTGAGCATGCCCGGCATGTGGGTGGAGTGGTCCATTGCGCCGTGCCCGGCGGTATCGGGCTCGACGACCGGCTGGTCGTGGGTGCGGAGCCAGCGCTGCATGATCGCGATCTCGTCCTGCTGGCCCACGACGATGCGCTCGGCGAGCCGCTGTACCGCGGCGCTCGCGCCGTGCGACGGGGCCCAGCGCGAGATCCGGATCGCCTGCGCGTGGTGGCCGATCATGTCGCCCATGAACCTGACGTCGGCCGGGCTCGGCGGGAGATGTTCCGGTCCGACCGCGACGGGCGCAGGCGCCGAGGTCGGTTCGGCCGTCGACCGGGCGCAGCCGGCGAGCGCCGCGACCAGCGTCAGGAGTGCGATTCTGCGGGTGAAGCGTCTTTCGATCACTGGGTAACGGCTCCTCGACTCGAAAAATGTCCAATCTGGATACTACGGTATTCGGGCGGGGTTCGGGAGGGCGACCCTCGTCCGGCC
>JAICNA010000233.1 GCA_025928955.1 Gemmatimonadales bacterium
ATACGCGCTCGACCTCCGAACCCCGTTGCAGGTCGTCCTCCGCTGCCGGAGCCGCCTCGGCCGGACGCCAGCCGGGGCCGAGAGCCGCCACGCGGCCGCGCGGGATGGCGCCGAGCAAGGTGCCGAAGAGGATCGGGATTGTGACGCCGAGGATGATCTTGGCCGGGAGCAGCGGGATGGCGCCAGACTTGAGTCCCGTGAAGGCTGCCAGGACGATGGCGCCGAGCAAGATCGCGAGGATCGCAAAGGGCGACTTCGTGCGGACTGCGGTTTTCACCAGTCCCTCCTAGCCGGCGGCCGTTTTTGTCCGTTCTGGCAGAACCCAGCCCGGGCGAACGAAATGGCAGGTGTAGCCGTGCGGGTTTCGCTCGAGGTAGTTCTGATGCTCGGGCTCGGCTTCCCAGAACGGCCCGGCGGGGGTCACCTCGGTCACGACCGTCCCGGGCCAGCGGCCCGAGCCGCCGACGTCGGCGATCGCCTCTTCGGCGAGGCGGCGCTGCTGCTCATCGAGATAGAAGATTGCCGAGCGATAGCTCGGCCCGATGTCGTTGCCTTGACGGTTCAGCGTGGTTGGATCGTGGATCTGGAAGAAGAACTCGAGCAGCTCGCGGTACGAGATTTGCTCCGGATTGAAGACGATCTCGATCGCCTCCGCGTGCGTGCCGTGGTAACGGTAGGTCGCGTTCGGAACATCGCCGCCGGTGTAGCCGACCCGCGTCGAGATGACGCCGGGTCGCTTCCGGAAGAGATCCTCCATCCCCCAGAAACATCCTCCGGCAAGAATCGCTTTCTCAACGCCGTCGCTCACGTACCGACCTCCTCGTTCACCCGATTCGTCACCAGCCTGCCAGCAAGCTCGCAGCCCGAGGCCATACCCTCGTGTCAAGGGAATGACGCCGTGCCCGGCCACGGACCCACGGTTCGGATGCTTCGATCCCGAGAGAGGTCTCGCGATCCGCCGGCTCCTGAAAGCCGGCGTTCTCTCCGTCGCCCTCACGCCCACGATGACTGAGCGCGCACTCGAGTTCCAGCCGTTCGGCCGCGAGCAGCTCGCGGGCGCGTTCGAAATCCATCTTTGACCTCGATCGTGTGCGGAATGCCGCGCGGGAGCGCCGCGCACGCGCCGGGGCCGACGTCGATGCGGGCGTCGCCCACGATCGCGGGAGGTCACCACCACCGTCCCCTTGTCACCTCCCGGTGTCCGGAAACGTCGGATCGAGCGGCAGGTTGACGTCGACCAACCCACGACCGATTCGAATTAGGAGGAAGATCAATGTCCCTGTCCGATCCGATCCTGACCGCACCTGGTGCCGGCCGCACCGTCGAGTCCGGCCACGGCTCGAGCGCCGAACTGAAGATCGCCGGTGAGCAGTCCGGCGGCGACTGGGCGGTCGTCGAGTGGCGCGTTCGTGCAGGCGACGAGCCGCCGATGCACACGCACACGCGCGAGGACGAGACCCTTTATCTCCTCGAGGGCGCGATCACCGCGTACGTGGGTGGCGAGAAGATCGAGGTGGAAGCCGGTTCGTACGCGGCACTCCCCAAGGATGTGCCGCACGCCCTGACCGTCCACGGCGAGGAAGCGCGACTACTCATCACACTGGAGCCAGCGGGCGCGGAGTACTTGTTCGTGCCTCGCGACGATTCAGATGCCGACCCAGCCAAGTTCGGTCTCGTGATCCATCAGGCCGCCCCGGCGATGTGAAACGAGCCGTGAGGGCTGGACTGCGAAGATCGGGAGACTCCGCGAACTGCTGGCAGGTGGCGTTGCGGAGCGCAGGGCGGGTCATCCCGGCGATCCCCGTGCCGGGGTTCGACCGCAGCAAGCAGTTCCGGAACGGGCGGGCGACGCTCCTCCTCGGCTTCGTTCCCGGCGGAGTGGAGCGCTACTTCGTCCCGCGGCCCGGAACCGAGGCGAAGGCCGCGGACTTCGGCATCGAGACGCACGCACCGGAGATGGCCTGAGCCTGCGAAGGCAGCTCGGCCCTCGGAAAGGACAGCCATGACCGCATCGAGTCCAAGCGCCCACGACCGGCGCACGTTCCTGAGGGGCGGCGCCGTGCTGGGTGCCACCCTGGCGGCGGCCGCGGCCGGAAGCCCGGCCGCGATGGCGAAGGTCGCGGAAGCCTTCGGCCCGATCGACCGGGATGCCGTGACACCCGGCGACATCGCAATCCTCAGGTTCCTCGCCGCTGCGGAGCTCCTCGAGGACGACCTCTGGCAGCAGTACTGCGAGCTGGCCGTCGCCAACCCCTCCTACAACAAGGCCCTGCGGCGGATCGACCGGTCGCTGATCCGCTACGTCTGCGACGACCGCGACGACGAGCGCAGCCACGCCGCGCTCATCAACTCCTTCCTCGCCGCGATCGGCGAGGAGCCGATCAACCTCGACCCGTTCCGCATCCTGCCCTCGGTCGACGTGCCGGGCGCGGAGGACCGCGGCCGCCTGACGAACCTGACCAGGCTGACGGTCGACACGAGCTGGTACACGCGCTACCGCAGCGCCGACAACCCCGACTTCGGCGCAACCTTCCCGCAGCTCGTCGAGATCCAGAACCGGCCGACGATCCCGACCCGCTCACTATCGCAGGCGAAGATGCAAGGCGTCGCGCACTCGGCCGCCTTCCACTTCGCCGCGATCGAGCAGGGCGGAAGCAGCCTCTACTGCTCGCTGATCCCGAAGGCGTCGAGCCTCGACGTCCTGCGCATCCTCGCCGCGATCGGGCCGACCGAGGTCTACCACTTCTCGGCGTTCCACAAGTCGCTCGAGGGGCTCTTCGACCTGGACACCAAGGACGGGCTGCGGTTCCCGGACCTGCGCAGGAACCGCGAGCTTTCGGAGGCGATCTTCCCGGAGCCGACGCGGTTCCTCCGGGAGGACCTCGCGCTCTGCTCGGTCATCCGCCCGTGCAGCACCGAGAACGCCGGCGCAGTCGCCGCCGCGACCGGGCTCGCGCAGTCGGGCCTCTTCGCCGGGCAGTCGCAGCAGTTCTTCGACGCCGTCACCGCGCTGGCGACGGCGGCC
>JAICNA010000188.1 GCA_025928955.1 Gemmatimonadales bacterium
ATCCGCCATGAACACATCGGCGCCCGAGTTGAGCGCGTTGATGATCATCTTCCGGTCCACGGGCCCGGTGATCTCGACGACGCGCCGGGTGAGGTCGCGCGGCGCCTGGGCCACGTGCCACTCCCCGCGCCGGATGTCCTCGGTCTCCGGGAGGAAATCGAGGTTCCCGCCTGCGGTCAGCTCCCGCCGGCGCGAGGCGCGCCGCTCGAGGGCCTCGTCGATGCGGGGTCCGAAGCGGCGTCCGAGGTCCGCGAGAAACTCAAGGGCATCATCGGTGAGAATCTCGTCGTGCCGGGGACCGGAGGGTGCATCCGGGACCAGGCCCGACCGCTGCGCCTTCGAAGGTGCGCTGTTGCCCATGTCGGTTGACCGGGCCGTCTCGGGCCCGCCGGAGCGAGGAGTGGTACGGAAATCGGAATCCGCGGCATTCTGCGGCCCCGAACGATAGGGAACCGCGGCCTCCCGGGCGGTGACGGCGCGCACCCGGCGGCTCTCCCGGCCCCCCCGGCGTCGTTATCTTTCCCCGGTCTTCGAAACCGAGCGAGTTCAGTGAAGAGCGATTCGCGATACAGCAACGACCCCGACTCCGGCGCCGCCTCGATCCACACCCCCGGCGGCATGGCCGAGGCGGCTGCGGCCGAGGGGCTGGCGGCCGAAGTCGCCGACCTCGCGTCCACCGACATGGCCGCGACGCCCTCCTCGCGGCAGGAGACGACGCAGCCGTCGTTCGGGGAGGGGCGGGACGCCGAGCTCGAGGCGGGCCGAGAGCGCTACCTGCGCCTCGCCGCCGAATTCGACAACTACAAGAAACGGATCGCGCGGGAGCGGACCGAACAGTTCGACCGCGCGCAGGGCGCCCTCATCGGTCGGCTGCTCGACGTCGTGGACGACCTCGACCGTGTCAGCAATGATACCAACACGCCCGCGGATGCACTGCGCGAGGCGGTCGAGATGATCGAGCGGAAGCTGCGGAAGGAGCTGGAAGGCGCCGGGCTCGAGCGGATCGATCCGACCGGCCAGCCGTTCGATCCGCAGCTCCACGAGGCGGTTGCCGTCGCCCCATCGCCGTCGCCGGACAGGGACAACACCGTGAGCGCGACGTTCCAGTCCGGCTATCGGCTCAAGAGCACCCTCCTGCGCCCCGCCAGGGTTCAGGTCTACCAGAGCCTGCCCTGACGTGGCTGCCCGGGACTTCTACCAGATTCTCGGCGTGCCCGATACCGCCGGCGCCGACGAAATCAAGAAGGCGTACCGGCGGCTCGCCAAGCAGTACCATCCGGATGCCAATCCGAACAATCCGCAGGCCGCCGAGCGCTTCAAGGAGATTTCCGAGGCGCACGCGACCCTGGCTGATGCCGACAAGCGGAAACAGTACGACCAGATGCGGCGGCTGGGTGCCTTCGATCCCTCGATGCGGCGCTCGCCGGCCGGCGCGGGGCGGGGCGGACCGTCCGCCGAGGATTTCGAGTTCAACGATATCGGCGGGTTCGGCCTCGGCGACATCTTCTCGTCGATCTTCGGGCGCGGTCGCCGGGAGGACCCGCGCGGCGAGAACCTCGAGGCGGTCGTGGAAGTCCCGTTCCGCGTGGCGGCACTCGGCGGCAAGATCCCGGTCACGCTTCCCGTCACCGAGCCGTGCCGCACATGCAGCGGCTCCGGGGCGGCGCCCGGAGCCACGACATCGACGTGTTCGGAATGCAATGGGCGCGGAACGATCGCGTTCGGGCAGGGCGGCTTTGCCGTCAACCGCCCATGCCCCAAGTGTCGCGGTCGGGGCACCATTCCCTCGGAGCCGTGCCCGACCTGTCGCGGCGCTGGCGAGGTGCGCACCGAGCGGAAGGTCATGATCACGGTGCCGCAGGCCACGGAGTCGGGCACCAAGGTGCGCCTCAAGGGGCAGGGACAGCCGGGGCGCGGCGGGAAGCCCGCCGGGGATCTCATCGTCACGTTCGAGGTGCAGCCCGATCGGTTTTTCCATCGCGATGGGCTCGACGTGATCTGCGAGGTCCCGGTGAACATGGTGCAGGCCGTCCTCGGGACCCGCCTCAAGGTGCGGACGCTCGAAGGAAAGAGCGTCGTGCTGCGCGTTCCGCCCGGTACGCAGCCGGGGCGGAAGTTCCGGATCAAGGGGCAGGGGATCGCAAAGGGAGATCGCCGCGGCGATCAGCTCGTCGCCGTCACGGTGTCGCTCCCCGAGAAGCTCACGCCGGAAGCCGAAGAGGCCCTGAAGAGTTTCGCCGACAAGGCCGGCATGGCACACTGAGGCCGCCAGGCGCGGCCGCCCGACCGCGCTGCACGTTCCCGCTCCAGCCGGTTCCCGCCTGCCCTACGCCGTCACGGCCCCCGTTCGCCGTGCCATTTCCATGAGCGCCGTCTGTGCCGTGACGGGAGGCTCCCCCGGCGCAGCCGCGCGCCGAACGTAGCCCCCGTCTCCGCGCAGGTCCCACGCCTGCTGATTGTCCCGCCACATTAGCTCGATCGCGTGCAGCACCATCTGCCGGTGTGCGGGGTCCTCGAGCGGCGCGACCGCCTCGATGCGGCGGTCGAGGTTCCTCGGCATCCAGTCCGCAGATCCGATGAACACCTCGAGCGCCCCGCCGTTGGCGAAGCAGAATGCCCGCGAGTGCTCGAGGTACCGCCCCACGACGCTGATCACGCGGATCCGGTCGCTCACGCCGGGCAGTCCCGGCCGCAGGCAGCAGATTCCGCGGACCACGAGGTCGATCTCCACGCCGGCGCGCGAGGCGGAGTAGAGCGCGGCGATGATGTCGGGGTCCACCAGCGAATTCATCTTCGCGAGGATCCGCGCATCGCGGCCTGCGCGCGCATGCTCGATCTCCCGCTGGATGAGCTCGAGGAACCGCTGCCGCATCCCACGCGGCGCGACGATCAGCTTCCGGTATCCTGCCGGCGTGCCGAAACCGGTCAGCACGTTGAAGAGATCGGTGAGGTCCGCCGAGAGGTCCGCATCGGTGCTGAAGAGCCCGAAATCGGTGTAGATGCGCGCCGTCTTCAGGTTGTAGTTGCCCGTGCCGATGTGCACGTAGCGCCGCATGGCGCCACCCTCGCGGCGCACGACCAGCATGACCTTCGCGTGTGTCTTGAGTCCGGTCACCCCGTAGCTCACGTGCACGCCGACATCCTCGAGGCGCTGGGCCCAGCGGATGTTGTTCTCCTCGTCGAACCGCGCCTGGAGCTCGATGAGCACGGCCACCTGCTTGCCGCGCTCGGCGGCGTGCGCGAGCAGGCGCGCGATGCTCGAATCGCCGCCGGTCCGGTAGAGCGTGAGCTTGATGGCGACGACGTCCGGATCGTTCGCCGCCTCCGCGATGAAGGCCTCGACGGACGTGGCGAAATTGTCGTAGGGGTGATGGACGAGGAGGTCCCCTTCGCGAAGCACTTCGAAGAAGCTCCGCCCCGCCGTGAGCCGCGTCGGCGTCACCGCGTGGAACGGAAGATCCCGCAGGTCGGGAATCTCGAGCGTGCTCAGCGACAGCAGGTCCGCGGTATCGAGCAGCCCGCCGGTCTCGTAGACGTCTTCCGCCGTGAGCGGCATGGCCGGCTGCTCCTGCTCGTCGTTGAACTCTGCGAGCAGCAGTTGCCGGAGGGTCGACGGCATCGATGACTGAATCTCGACGCGCACGACCTCGCCGAAGCGCCGGTTCCGCACCTCCTCCTGAATCTGGAGCAGGAGGTCCTCGGCGTCGTCATGGTCGAGCTCCATCTCCGTGTTCCGGGTGATCCGGAAGAGGTAGGAGCCGAGGATCTCGATGCCCGGGAACAGCGCATCGAGATTGGCGGCGATCAGGTATTCGAGCGGCACGAAGCGCCCCGGCGTCGGCAGGGGCACCCACCGCGGCAGGATCTTCGGCACCTTGACGCGCGCGAACCGGTCCTCGCCGTCCTGCCCGCGCAGGACCACCGCGAGGGAGAGGCTCAGGTTCGAGATGTAGGGAAACGGGTGCCCCGGATCGACGGCCAGCGGCGTCAGCACCGGAAAGACGTTCTCGCGGAAGTAGCGCGCGAGGTGTTCGCGCTCTGCGATCGCGAGCTCCCCGACGTCGCTGACGAGCTCGACGCCGTGCGCCGCGAGGTTCGGGAGGATCTCTTCCATCAGCACGCGGTGGTGGCGCCGGGTCAGCTCGTCCACCACGACGGCGATGGCGCGGAGCTGCTCTTCGGGCTTCATCCCGTCCGCCGTCCGTTCGCTCACGCCGGCCGCGCACTGCCGCCGGAGACCCGCGACGCGCACCTGGAAGAATTCGTCGAGGTTGCTGCTGAAGATCGCGGCGAACTTGAGGCGCTCGAGGAGGGGCGTGCGCGCCGCCTCCGCCTCGTGCAGCACGCGACGGTTGAACTCGAGCCACGACAGCTCGCGGTTCAGGTAGAGCGAGGGATGATGCAGGTCGACATCGCTCGACGCTTCGACGGCCAGATGCAGGTCGGTCACCGCTTCGCCTCGTCCCGCAGGAACAGTGCGAGTATGGTGCTCGTGATGCCCACGATGATGCCGCCGAGGAACGCGGCGACGAAGCCGTCGACCGAGAAGCCGAGGTCCCAGCGGGCGGACAGCCAGCCGGTGGCGAGGAGCATCAGCGCATTGATCACGAGCGTGAAGAGCCCCAGCGTCAGCACGACGAGGGGACAGGTGAGAATCGTCAGCAGCGGCCGCAGCAGGCTGTTGACCAGGCCGAACACCAGGCCGACGAGCAGGAACCGCCCGATCGAACCCTCGAAGCGGAGGCCGGGGACGAGCCAGACCGCGGCATAGAGCGCCAGCGTGTTGACGGCAAAACGGAGAAGCATCCGCATCAGGTGCGTGGCTCCGCGAGGTGGGTATCCATCCAGTCGAGCACCGTTCCCCACCAGAGCCGCCGGTTTCGCGGCTTCGCCACGTAGTGATCCTCGTCGGGGAAGTAGAGGAACTTCGCCGGGACGTTCCTGAGCCGCGCGGCGGTGAAGGCCTGGAACCCTTCCGATACGTCCACGCGGAAATCGTTCTCGCTGTGGATGACGAGGAGTGGCGTCGACCAGCGCGACGTGAAGTTGGCCGGCGACCATTTCTCCATGGTGGCCCGTGCCGCCGGCGACAGCGGCGATCCGCCGAACTCATGGTGGGGAAACCACAGCTCCTCGGTGCTTCCGGCCATCGACAACGGGTTGAAGACCCCGTCGTGCGCCACCAGCGCCTTGAAGCGCGTCGTCTGCCCCGCGATCCAGTAGATCATGTAGCCGCCGTAGGAGGCCCCGGCTGCCCC
>JAICNA010000075.1 GCA_025928955.1 Gemmatimonadales bacterium
GGCTGGCGGACCCGCAGGTTTCCCTCTTCCCGCGCGGCGCGCGCGAGCGATGCAAGGCGGCGCACCGCGTCCATCGCGCCCTCGAGGTCCTCCTCCCGCCGCCCGGGCGCCGGGAACGGGGCGAGATGCACCGACGTCCCGGTCAGCGCCCGATGCAGCCAGTCGCTCGCGAAGGGCGCGGCGGGCGCGAGGAGCCGGCTCACCGTGACCAGGGCCTCGTGCAGCGCGTGGACGGCCGCAGGATCGGGCTCCGCGTCCACGGCCCAGAAGCGCGCCCGATTCGTCCGCACGTACCAGTTGGCCAGGTCGTCGGTGACGAAATCGAGGATCGCGCGCGCACCGGTCGTCACGTCATAGTCGGCCCAGGCCGCCTCGACGGCGGCGATCGTTGCCTGGAGGCGGCTCCGGATCCAGCGGTCGGCGAGCGTCGGCTCGCCCTTCGACGTCGGGAGCTCCGCGCCGGCGTAGCGCCGGAAGAACTCGTAGACGTTCCGCAGCGCGTTGAAGAAGCCGCCGACCGTCTCGGGAATCGTCCGGCGATCGAACCGCTTCGGCAGCCAGACCTGGCTCGAGGCGATCAGGTACAGGCGCACCGCGTCCGCGCCGAACTCGCCGATCACGTCCCAGGGATCGACGATGTTGCCGCGGCTCTTCGACATCTTGAGCCCCTCGGCATCGAGCACCAGCTCGTTCACGATGACGTTCCGATACGCCGGCGCATCGAACACCGCGGCCGCGATCGCGAGGAGCGAATAGAACCAGCCCCGCGTCTGGTCGACTCCCTCGCAGATGTAGTCCGCCGGGAAGTGCGCCCGGAACTCCGTGTCGTGCTCGAACGGGTAGTGCCACTGCGCGTACGGCATCGCCCCGGAATCGAACCAGGTATCGATCACCTCGGGCGTCCGTCGCATCGTCCCGCCGCACCGTGCCCCGCACGCCCAGGTGTACTCGTCGATGAACGGCTTGTGCGGATCGAAGCCCTCCGACAGCGGCGCGCCGTGCCGCTCCGCGAGCGCCGCATAGCTCCCGATCACCTCGACGTGGGCCGAGTTCCGGTCGCAGACCCAGACGGGCAGTGGCGTTCCCCAGTATCGGTCGCGCGAGAGCGCCCAGTCGACATTGTTCTCTAGCCACTCGCCGAACCGACCCACCCCGACTTCCGGGGGGTGCCAGGCCACGCTCGCGTTGATCTCGAGCATGCGCGCCTTCACCGACGACGTGCGGACGAACCACGAGTCGCGCGCATAGTAGATCAGCTTGCTCCGGCACCGCCAGCAGTGCGGATAGCTGTGCACGTACTGCTCGGTCCGGAGATGCCGGCCGTCGGCCTTGAGCCGCCGGGTGATGAGCTCGTTCGTCGCGTCCGCCGTGACGAGCTTCCCCTCGAGCTCGGGCCACGTGGTCCCGGCGAACGTCCCATCGGCGGCGACGGGGCGGACGAGCGCGAGCCCGTGCGCCTGTCCCGCCGCGTAGTCGTCCGCGCCGAACGCCGGCGCCATGTGCACGATCCCGCTGCCGTCGTCGGCGGTGACGAACGATCCGGTGATGACGATGCTGTGCGCCTTCCCCTCCGGCAGCTCGACCACGTCGAGCGGGCGGCGGTACCGCAGGCCCGCCAGCTCCCGACCCGGGTATGGCGCGGACGCCTTCAGGGAGCCGCCCAGGATCTCGGCGAGCTTCTCCTCGCGGCCGGCGGCGGCGATGAAGCGCCGGTCCGGATGCCGCGCACTCTCATACGTCCGGTAGAGAAGGTCCGGATGCACGGCCACCGCGACGTTGCTCGGCAGCGTCCACGGCGTCGTCGTCCAGACCACGAGCTCGCGGCCATCCTCGAGGGCGAAGGTCACGTAGATCGACTTGTCGCGAACCTCTTCGTAGCCCTGCGCGAGCTCGTGGCTCGACAGCACCGTCCCGCAGCGCGGGCAGTACGGCAGTACGCGGTGGCCGCGATACAGCAATTCCTTTTCCCAGAGCCGGTGCAGCAGCCACCAGACCGTTTCGACATACTCGTTCGAGTACGTGATGTACGGATGCTCGTAGTCGAGCCAGTAGCCGATCCGGTCGGAGAGGTTCTCCCACTCCGCCTTGTACCGGAAGACGCTGGCGCGGGCGCGCTCGTTGAATGCCGCGACGCCGAACTCCTCGATGTCCTTCTTGCCGGTGAGCTTGAGCTCCTTCTCGATCTCGATCTCGACCGGCAGCCCGTGCGTGTCCCACCCGGCGATCCGCGTCACCGATCGGCCTTGCTGGGCGCGGAAGCGGCAGATCAGGTCCTTGATGGTCCGCGAGAAGACGTGGTGGATGCCCGGTCGGCCGTTCGCCGTCGGGGGGCCCTCGTAGAAGACGAAAGGACGGCCGTCACGGTTCCGCTCCAGCGTCTGGCGGAACAGATCCTCGGTCTTCCATCTGGCCAGCAGCTCGCGCTCCAGCTGATCCGCCGGTCCCTCCGGCCACTGCGGATAGCTCATCGCTCGACCTGCGCCTCGAGCCCGGCGAGCTCGGCGAGCTGTCTTTCGAGCATCGCGCGCAGACCCGCGACGTATGCGGCGAAATGCATCTGTGCCTGGGCCGTGCGCTCGCGGATGAGACGCTCCTCCCCCTCCGCGCGCTGCAGGATGAGCCCAGCTTCCCCGCGCGCATGGGCCAGCAATGCCTCTGCATCGCGTTCGGCGGCGCTCCGGCTCTCCGTGCGCAGCTGCTGCGCGGCGACCAGCGCTTCGTTCATCGCCCGCTCGCGCTCCTGGAAGCTCTGCAGCTGGGTCTGCATGCTGCGGACGCGCTCCTCGAGCTTCACCTGGTCGCGGCGGAGGGTATCGAGCTCGTCCGCGGCACGCCGCAGGGCCTCATCCACCTCCCTGGGGTCGTAGCCGCGGATCGTCCGCCCGAATTGCTGACTCCGCAGGTCCTGCGGCGTCAGCCGGAAAACACTGTCGCTCATCCACGCTCCCCGAACAGCACCGTCCCGAGCCGTACCATGGTCGCACCCTCACTCGCCGCAGCCGCGTAGTCGCCGGACATCCCCATCGAGAGTTCCGGCAGGTCGAACCCTGCCCGCGCCGACTCCGCACGAAGCGCCCGCAGCCGGGCGAAGGTCCGCCGCTGCGCCGCGGCGTCCGCGTCGTATGCGGCCATCGTCATGAGCCCGCGCACGTCGAGCGCTGACAGCGACGCGACGGCCTCGAGCAACGCCGGGAGGGCGGTCGGCTCGACGCCGCCCTTCTGCGGCTCCTCCGAGCAGTTGACCTGCAGCAGAACGGCCTGCCGCGCGCCGGGCGCGACTCGCCGGGCGAGCTCGGCCGCGAGATCCACGCGATCGACCGAATGGATCAGCGCGAAGCGTCCCGCGGCGTGGCGCGCCTTGTTCCGCTGGAGCGTGCCGATCAGGTGCCAGTCCAGCCCGGCCGGACTCCCGGGCTGCTTTTCCAGCGCCTCCTGCACCCGATTCTCGCCGACCGCGGTCAGGCCCGCGCGGAACGCCGCCTCGACGGCGTCGCGCCCATGCGACTTCGTCACGGCGATGATCTGCACCGGATGAGCGAGGCCGGCGGCCCGCTGCGCCCCGGCAATGACCTCCCTGACCATGGCGAGCCGTTCCTCGAGACCCTCGAAAGCCATAACCCCCAAAGTTAATAGGCTTTGGGGGCTCGGAGTAGCCGGAATGTGATCAGCGGGGAGCGGAGTCCGCCGGCGCCGGAAGCGAATCGGCCGGCGCGAGTTGTTCGAGGCGAAGCTGGTCGAGCACTGCCGAGAGCTGCGGGTCGGGATTGAGGCGGGCTGCCCGCTCGAGCGCCTGCAGCATGCGGGGGCGGTCGCCGAGCGCATCATAGGCGAAGGCAAGGACGGTGAACGGAAAGCCGAGCGTGCGCGCCATGCTTTCGGAGGTCGGATCGAGCGGCTCCGGTTCGCCTTCGAGAAGGCCGGCATACCGGTAGGTGTCCCAGACGAGCCGGCCCGTCGTCTCGACGTCCACCGGAAGGCTGCCAAGGGCTGCCGCGACGATATTGGGTGAGCTCGTGTCGGGCGGCTCGGGCAGGATGGCATATCCCAGTCCCTGCTGCAGCACGCGGCTCGTCAACCCTCCGAACGACCGGCCGGCCGTGATCGACCAGACGATCGGGCGCCGGCCGAGGTTCTGCTGCAGCACCCTGATCGCGACGATGTCCCGCGGCTGCCCGATCTCACCGGGCTGGTACGCCTGGACGAACCCGCCGAAATCCACGGATGCCCCACCCTGCCAGAGCTGCTGGATCGCGGCGCTCGTGAAGGTCGCGTCGATCTGTTCATCCGTCATCGTATGGACCGGCCACGTCGGCTTCGTGGCGGGACTCCCCTGCCAGATCTCGGGCAGCGCCGCGGCGTCGAGATCGCGGATCGGGTTGTCGCGGAGCTGCCGGATGTACCAGTCGGTGTTGGCGAGAGCGAGGCAGACGATCGTCACATCCTGGCGGATCCCTTCGACCTCCTGGGCCCACCAGAGCGGGAAGGTGTCATTGTCGCCATACGTGAAGAGAATGCCGTACGGGGGGACCGTATTGAGCATGTCGTAGGCAAAATCGGCGGCGAGCGTGGCGTCCGGCCCGTGCTTCCGCGATGCGGGCTGCCAGTTGAGCGCCAGCGGAACGAGCGCGCCGAGGAGCACGGCACTGGTGATCGGCCGCGGCAGCGGTGACGCGCGCGAGGCCAGGTTCCTGATCACGTTGGCGAGCCCCATCCCCGCCCACACGCCCCACACCACGAAGCTCACGACGAAGAAATAGTCTCGCTCGCGGACCTCGTGATCCTCGAAGTCGGGAAACAGCGCGTACCCTTGGCTGAAGCCCGGCTTGAAGTTCATGTAGGCGACGAGGCCAAGGCCGGTCACGAGGAAGAGCGTGAAGAGCAGCCACCACGAGGGGCGATCGGAACGTCGCTGCGCGGCGGATCCGTAGAAGCCGAGGCTGAAGAAAGCCAGGGTGACGATCTTTCCCAGCGCCGACTCGGACACGAGCCGGCCCCACTGCCAGTGGAAGTAGAGGATGTAGTTCTGCAGCTGGAGGCTGATCAGCGAGAGCGAGCGCCCCGGGTTGCCGGGCCCGCTGAGCTCCGTCGGATCGTCGAAGGGCGTCCGCGGCGGGTACTGTGCGCGGCGGATGACCGCGAGCAGCGCCTCGAGCGTCGAGGGGTCCGCCTCGTTCAGGATCGGATCCTGCGCCGCGCGGATGAAGAGGTAGAGATAGGGGGTGACGCCGATGGCCGCGATGAAGAGTGTCGCCGCCGCAAAACCGAGCGCGCCCGACAGTCCCGCGAACGCTGCGGCAGCGAGGAAGCACACCAGCCCCAGAGCCGTGAGCGTCGTGCTTCCGAGTCCGGTGCCGATGAGGAGCGCCCAGACTCCGGCCACGACCGCGAGCTGCGCCCACTCCACACGTCGCTCGGACGGATCGGCGGATGGCTCGGTGCGCAGGGTCGCCCAGAGGAACATCACCACCGCCGGCCCGACGAGCAGCGCCAGGAGGTGATTACCCATCGAGATCCCGCCGAGGTAGACGATCAGCAGCAGGATGCGCGACGCCGACGGCGTGCCGCGCCGCGCACGCCACACGTGGCAGAGCCAGCAGATCGCCGCGATCGTGAACGTGGCGATGCCGTAGACCTCGGTCTCGTTCGAGTTCTGCCAGTTCGTGAACGTGAACGCTCCGATCAGCGCTCCCGCCGCCGCGCCGCCGGTCCGGATCAGTCTCGCTGTCCCCTCATCCCTGCCTGCGGTCAGCGCGCGCAGCGATTCGTGCGCGACGAGGAAGAAGAACCCCGCGGCGCCGGCACTCAGCACCGCGCTCAGGAGGTTCGTGCGCCACGCGAACTCGCCGAAGGGGAGGAGCGTGCCCCAGACGTGCGTGATGATCACGAAGAGCGGCGTGCCCGGGGGATGCGGAATGCCGAGCACCTTGGCCGCCGCGATGAACTCGCCGGCATCCCAGAACGTGACGGTCGGCGCGAGCGTGAGCGTGTACACGGTCAGCACCGCCAGCGAGACGAGCAGGGCGGCGGCGTACGGCGGGCGCGGAGAGCTGATGTCGGTCATGAGGCCGAGGGAGAGTGTGCGAGCGCCTGTGCGACAGCCAGCGCGTCGCGGGAGGCCGCGACGTCGTGAACCCGGAAGATGCGGGCGCCGCGCTCGTACGCGAGCGCGCAGGCGGCCGCCGTCGCCGCATCACGCTCGGCGACGTCGCGCCCGGTCGCTGCGCCGAGAAACCGCTTTCGGGACGGCCCCACGAGCACCGGCCTCCCGAGGGAAAGCAGCGTTTCGAGCTGGTCGGTCAGGAAGAGATTCTGCTCCGCCGTCTTCGCGAAGCCCAGTCCGGGGTCGATCGCGACGCACTCGGTGTCGACGCCCGCCGCTGCGGCGCGGTCGATGCCTGCCTGCAGCTCTCCGAGCACGCCGCCCACCACGTCACCCCCGTAGTCGGCGTGCTCGAGCGACGCGAGCTCGAGCGGCGCCCCGCGCGAGTGCATGACCACGAGTCCGGCGCCGGCCGAAGCGACGACCGCGCCGAGCCGCGCATCAGCGCGAAGGCCCGTGACGTCGTTGACGATGGCAGCCCCCGCATCGAGCGCGCCGCGCGCGACCTCGGATTTCATGGTGTCGACCGAGATGAACGTCGCGGGAAACGCGTTCGCGACTGCGCTGATGACCGGAACGACCCGCGCGAGCTCCTCATCGGCTGCGACGACGGCCGTCCTGCCCGGCCGGGTGGATTCGCCGCCGATGTCGATGATCGCCGCCCCGTCCTCGATCAGCCGCGCGGCATGGCGTACGGCGCGCTCCACACCCGCATGCCGTCCGCCGTCGCTGAAGCTGTCCGGCGTCACGTTGAGGATCCCCATCAGCACCGGCGTGCTCAGCATCACCGAACCACGCGCCGTACGCCACGCCTTCGGCGGCTCCGCCGGCAGGGCGATACCGAGCCGGTAGGCGAGCTCCCGCAACGGCTCGGGAACCGACCACGGCCGCGCCAGGGCGCTCAGCCGCGATCGCGCGCCCGAGATCACCGCCCAGCCCGCTCCGGTGATCACGTCGAGCCCGAGCTGGCCACCGAAATGCACCAGGGCCTCGAGCGACGAGTCGTCGAGGCCCTCGATGCGGAACGATGCGGATGCGATGCCCGCCGCCGCCGTCTCCGCGGTGCCACGCTCCCAGCCCCCGCGCGTCAGGGCATCCACCACGCCCCGCGGCGAGCGCGGCGCGAGCGGTGTGACGTCCAGCGGCGCGACGCCCACGCCGCGGGTCAGGCGCCCGCTGGCTCGGCGGGAGGGACCCCGAGAATCGGTGCCCGGCCGGGCGCCGGGACCTCGGGACGCGGACGCCGCGCGTTTTCGGTCAGCTCCGGTGCGTCCGGCGGACGCGGGGGAAGCGTGCGGCCCTTGAACAGGAGTTGGACTTCCTCGTGGTCGATCGTCTCCCGCTCGAGCAGCGCCTGCGCGACGCGATCGAGCAGGTCACGGTGATCGGTTAGGATCTGGCGAGCGCGCTCGTAGGCGGCGTCGAGCAGGCTCTTCACCTCTTCGTCGACGACCTGCGCCGTGTGCTCCGACACCTCGCTCCGCCGAGCAAATTCGCGACCGAGGAAGATCTCCTGCTCGCGATCGCCCACGGCCATCATGCCGATGCGGTCGCTCATGCCGAACGTCGTGACCATCTGGCGTGCGATGTTCGTCGCGATCTGGATATCGCTGCCGGCGCCGGTCGTCACCTTTCCCGGGCCGAACACCAGCTCCTCGGCTACGCGACCGCCGAAGCTGATGGCGAGGCGGCCGATCAGGAACTCCCGGGTGTGCCCGTAGCGGTCCTTCTCCGGCAGCGAGTACATGAGGCCGAGGGCGCGCCCGCGGGGCACGATCGTGACCTTGTGCACCGGATCCGCGCCTTCGGTGTAGAGCGCGACGACCGTATGGCCACCTTCGTGATACGCGGTGAGCCGGCGCTCGTCCTCGGTGAGCACGAGGCTCCGCCGCTCGAGGCCCAGTGTGACCTTGTCCTTGGCGTCCTCGAAGTCCTGCATGTCAACGAGGCTCTTGTTGCGGCGAGCCGCGAGCACCGCCGCCTCGTTCACCAGGTTCGCGAGGTCCGCCCCGGCCATGCCCGGGGTGGACTTGGCGATCGTTTCGAGCTTGACGTCTCCCGCGAGCGGGATCTTCCGCGTGTGGACCCGCAGGATGCCCTCACGCCCTTTCACATCGGGAGCATCGACCACGATCTGCCGGTCGAAGCGCCCCGGACGGAGCAGTGCCGGATCCAGCACGTCGGGACGGTTCGTCGCGGCAAGGAGGATGACGCCGTCGTTCGATTCGAACCCGTCCATCTCGACGAGCAACTGGTTGAGCGTCTGTTCACGCTCGTCGTGCCCCCCGCCGAGACCCGCACCGCGGTGCCGGCCGACCGCATCGATCTCGTCGATGAAGATGATGCACGGGGCATGTGCCTTGCCCTGCTCGAAGAGGTCGCGGACGCGGCTGGCGCCGACGCCCACGAACATCTCGACGAAGTCCGACCCGGACATCGAGAAGAACGGACGGCCCGCCTCACCCGCCACGGCCTTGGCGAGGAGCGTCTTGCCGGTACCCGGAGGCCCGACCAGGAGCGCACCCTTCGGCAGGCGCCCGCCCAGGCGCGTGAACTTCTGCGGATCCTTGAGGAACTCGATGATCTCCTGCAGCTCGACCTTGGCTTCGTCCGCGCCGGCCACGTCGGCGAACGTGATCTTCGGCGTGTCTCCGGCAAGAAGCTTCGCCTTCGACTTCCCGAAGGCGAACGCCCGGCTCCCGCCCTGCTGCAGCTGCCGCAGGAAGAAGAACCAGAGGCCGATGATCACGATCCAGGGCAGCGCCGCGATGATGATCGCCGTGAGGCCGCCGCGCTGCTCGCGTGCCTTGATCGTGACGCCGGCGCCTTCCAGCCGCTTCACGAACTCCTCGCTGTCGGCCACCGGCAGGAGCACCTTGAACGCCTTCACCGGCCGACCCGCGAGGGGCACGGCCGACTTGAAGTCCCCTTCGATGTACTTGCCATCGAAGATCTCGACGCTGCTCACGTTGGCGGCGTCGAGCTGCTCGCTGAACTGGGTGTAGGAGATATCCTGGGCGTTCGTGCGCTGGCCGTTCATCAGCTGGAACAGCGCAAGCGCGAGGAGGGCCACGAGGACCCACAGCGCCAGGTTCTTGCTCACGTTGCCCCAGCTGGCCTTCGGCGGCCGGGGAGGAGTGCGATCAGCCATCTATTCCAGATCCCCGATGAACGGGAGGTGACGAAAGTTCTCCGCATGGTCGAGCCCGTACCCGACGAGGAACGCGGGCGGGGCGTCGAATCCGACGAAGCGAAGCGCGGCCGGCGGATCGGGCGCGAGGTGCTTGTGCAGCAAGGCACAGATCGCGAGGCTCCGCGGCCTCCGCTGCCCGAGCAGGGCACAGAGCCGCTTCAGCGTGCGCCCCGTATCAATAATATCCTCGACGAGCAGGATGTGTTTCCCTTCGAGCTCGGTCTCCGGGTCGTACAGCAGCCGGACCTCGCCGCTCGATACCGTCCCCGAACCGTAGGAGCTGGCGACGAGGAAATCCACGTGGATCGGGCGCTCGATCTCGCGCACCAGGTCGCTCAGGAAGATGAAGCTCCCCTTGAGGAGGCCGAGCACCAGCAGGTCGCCGTCAGGATACGCCGCGGTGATTTCCGCCCCGAGCTCGCGCACCCGCCGGGCGATCGTCTCCTCATCGAAGACGATGGATTTCATGCGCCGACCGCCGGTCCGCCGGAGGACTTCACTCGTACGCGACATCGACACGCAGTGCCTCCGAGCCTGCAGGGGGGACGAGCGCCTCCGCCCGGCACACACCGGGCACCCACACCACCGATTCGCCCGCCAGCAGCACCGGCCAGTCGCTGCGCGAGAGCCTCGGAACCCGCGCGTCCTGGAAGCAGCGAACCAGGAGCCGCCGGCCTGGTCCGCCAAGCGGCCGGATCCGATCGCCGGGCCGGTACGCACGCACGCTGAGCGGCTCCTCGGGAAACCACGCCGTCATGCCGGTCCGGGCCTGTCGCACCGGTGCGACCGCTCGCGCGACGCGGAAGCGCCATCGCCCCCATTGCACGTCTGCCGCATCGGCCGGGATCGTTGCGGCGGCCGGAGCGGCGGGAGGCGCCCGCCGCACTGCCAGCCGCCCGAACGCGACCTCCCCCATCCAGCCGTCCCCAAGCGGAACCATGGCGCCGCTTCTTCCCTTTGCCGCCAGATGCACCAGCCGTGCAGCGCGCGCCGGGCCGGCGATGCAGCCGGCACGCCTGGCGAGCGCGGCGGCCAGCGCTTCGGCGAGCGCGGAATCATAGCGCGCAAGTGCATGCGCAGCAACGGAAACGCGGTTCCGCTCGAGAACCAGCTCGAGGTCCGGAAGCGCGTCGAGCAACGCATCCCATGCTGCGAGTTTCCGGCCCGCCAGGGCCGCGGTGCGGCCCAGCTTGGAGACCAGATCCGGAAGCCGGCGTTCGAGCGTCGGCATCACCTCCGACCGAAGCCACGAGCGCAGGTGGCGCCGGTCGCTGTTCACCGGGTCCTCCCAGGCCTCGATACCCCGCTGATGCAGGTACTGCGCCAGCTCCTCACGCCGGAACGGCAGCAGGGGTCGAAGCACACCGGCGCGCGGCCGCATCGCCGCCAGCCCACCAGGGCCGGATCCCCGGAGAACTCGCATCAGCACGGTCTCGGCCTGATCATCCGCGTGGTGCGCGGTAACGATGAGGCGGGCGCCGGAGCGGCGCGCGATCCGCCCGAGCGCTGCATACCGGTGCTCCCGAGCCACCGTCTCGGTCGCTTCGGAACCAAGGAACAGGCGTTCGATTTCGAAGCGAACCCGATACCTTTCGGCAGCAGCCCGTACGCGATCCGCCACCGCCCCGCTGGTCGGGCCGATGCCGTGGTCCACGTGGGCGGCAATGAGCTCCAGCCGGTGCTCGTCGGCGGTTGCGACGAGGAGATCGAGGAGCACGAGCGAGTCGGCGCCGCCCGAGACCGCCACGAGCGCCGGTCCGGCGGGCGGCGCGAGCTCGGCGAGATGGCGGCGAAATCGCTCGACCAGGGACATACCGCAACTTAGCAGGCTACAGGAGAGACGCCCAAGCATGGAAGAACGACGCGGCGTGATCGATTGGGGAGCGCACCTCGCCCGCATGGTCGAAGGCCTCGAGCGCCGGGTCGACTCCGCGATCGGCGGCATCGGGTGGAGATCGGGCCGGCCCAATCCGATCGCCGCATTCGTCTATCGCGGTTTCGGCACGCCAGAGCGGGCGCGGGTGATGGGCCGCGTGCTCGAGGTCGATCATACCGCTCCGTCCGGCGCGGGCGACCCGCGCTGGCGGAACGTGTTCGCGGCGCTCGGGCGGTTCGAGAGCGACGAAGTGCCGGGCGCTCGCGTCGCGATCCGGTACGGTGATGCCGTGCAGGAAGTGGTGACGGATCCGGACGGCTACTTCACGACGTGGATCGACGGCTCGGCTCCGGACGAGGCAGGCGCCGGATGGCGGAAGGTACGCGCCGACCTCGTCGATCCGTCTGGGCTTCCGGGCGAAAGCCGGATCCTGGTGCCGTCAGCCTCGGCGCGCATCGGCATCATCAGCGACCTCGACGACACGGTCATCCGCACCGGGGTGCGCCGGCTCGTGCGCATGCTCGCGTCCACCTTCCTCGAGAATGCGCGCACGCGACTCCCCTTTCCCGGCGTCGCTGCGTTCTACCAGGCCCTGCACGCGGGCACCACCGGCTCGGCGCAGGCGCCGATCTTCTACGTCTCGAGCAGTCCGTGGAACATGCACGACTTCCTGCTCGAGTTCCTCGAGATCCGCGGGATTCCGGTCGGCCCGCTGCTACTGCGCGACTGGACCATGTCCCACGAGACGTTCCGTCCCCGCGGTCATCACTCGCACAAGACCGAGGCGATCGAGCTCCTCTTCTCGACCTATCCCGATCTCCCCTTCATCCTGATCGGGGACAGCGGCCAGCACGACCCGGAGATCTACCGGGAAATGGCGCGGCGGCATCCGGGCCGGGTCCCCGCGATCTATATCCGGGACGTGACGGCGAACCCCATCCGCGCCGCGCAGGTCCGCGAGCTTGCGGCCGAGGTCGCCGCGCTCGGCAGCAAGATGGTGCTCGTGGACGACACGCTTGGCGCTGCACGGCATGCGGCGGAACACGGATGGATCGCGCCCGAGCGCGTGGCGGCGGTGCAGGAGGAGGTTCGGGTGGCGGCCCAGTAGAGAGCGGGACACGAGGCACAGCATGCGCGCGGACCCGCAGGTCGGCGGTGCGGGACCGGGCCGCCCCGGCGCATTCGCGGATGTCAGGTTCATTCCGCGATTTCGCGATGGTGCTTCCGGGGGCTCCCCCGGACCGGGGTCGGCCCGAGATCCTTCGGTTACTGGATCGGCACCCCGCGCTCGAAGTCGTAGAGCGTCAGTCGGCGGAGCCGGTAGTAGGCAACCCAGTGGGCGCGCAGCGCCTGGCCGTACTGCATGAGCGCCTGATCCTTTTCCCCCTGCGCCAGGTAGAGGATGTCGATGGTGATGCGGCTGATGACGTAGCGGTTGTAGGCTACCTCGAAGCGCTTCGCCGCGACGGTGTCCGCCTTGGCCGAGATTGCGAGCGCACGGCGGGACTGCTCGAGCTGAAGCGCCGCGAAGTGCGCATCCTGCGCGGCCCGGTCGAGGCTCATCCGTGCGTTCCGCTCCGCCGCTTCGCGCTCCGCCTCCGCCGCCTGAACTCCGGCGCGGCGCGCGCCCCACTGCACGAGCGGGATGTCCACGCTCACGGCCACCTGGCGCGCCTCGAGCAGGTTCCGATAGGCAAAGTCGAACTCCGATGCCGTCGCGTTGAACCCGACGCTCGCCTGCACCGTCGCACCGAAGCCGTTGTTGAGGCGGGCCTCGGTCACGCGCCGATCGGCCTGGATCTCGCTGAGCTCGGCGCCGGTCGTGGTCGAGCGGTTCCGGCGCGCCTCGGACACGGCGAGCGCGGTGTCCACGGCGAAGGACGGCACGTCCGTCGGCACGACGATCTCCACCGGTGCGTCGGCAGCGAGCCCGAGCGCGAGCCGCAGCGCCGACTTCGCCCGCTCCAGCTCGAGGCGAGCCCCGTCCAGCGCGGTGCGTGCGCGGAGGAGCGCAAGCTCGCTCTGGAGCAGGTCGTTCTCCCCGATCTTCCCGACCTCGAAGCGTCCCTTGTTGAGCGTGAAGAGCGTGTCGTTCACCGCGACGTTCGTGGTCGCATTGGCGAGCGTGACCCCGGCGGCGTGCACATCGAAGAAGAGATTCGTGACCTCGATCGCGATGTCCTCGCGCGCCTCTCGATAGACCCGCTCCGCGAGCTCGGTGCGATACGGCTGCTCCCGGCGGTCGAGGCGGTTCACGTTCGGCCGGAAGATGTCCTGCCGGATTCCGACGGAGATGGGCGTCGACGACCAGGTCCTGATGGACTGGTCCCCGGTCACGGAGAGCGTCGCGAGTGACGAC
>JAICNA010000044.1 GCA_025928955.1 Gemmatimonadales bacterium
CTCGAGACCGGGCCCGGCTTGCGGAGTGCCTGGCGGGCGCTGCCACGGCCTTCGATCGGCACGCTCCTGACGGGCGACATCCACGTCTGGGTCGTCTGGTTTGCGCTCGGTGCCGCGCTCGTGTTCGGGCGGACGGTCGCTCCGCGGCGGCGAATCGCGGTGCTCGCGGCGGTAACTGCGGCCGGCCTGGCGGCGGCGTTGTTGCAGCGGAGCGGGGATGGGCCCGATTTCTTTCCGGCCGCCGCATTCGCCGTCATGCTGCTGCTCGCGCTGGCGGTCGCTGCGCCGATCGGCCGATCGAGGCTCGTCGCCCTTCGGCGGGTGACGGCCGCGCTCCTCCTCGTGCCGTTGCTCTACCTCTTCGGGGCCGTCACCTGGCGCAGGGCCCACGGAGTCTTCACGCGGACGAGGGCGGACCAGCTCGTGGTGATGCGGCTGCTGGGCGGCGCGCGGAAGGACATCGCGGTGCTGTCGGCGGACCTCGCGGATGTGTATCCTGTGACGCTCGAGCTCGGGCACCGGTTCATCCCGCGGTATCCGAGCCTCTGGGCGGCGCTGCTGCCCGAGGCGCACCCCATGCGCGCCGCGATGCTCCGCCACTACGGCGACGACCTTCGGGCGAGGCCGCCGGAAGTGATCGTGGTCCGGGCGCCTCGGGGCGCGGAGCGCAGGCCGCGCGAGCCGGCGGTGGATTACCTGGCGCTTCTCTGCCGGGATGCAGTGGCACGCGACATTCTGAGCCGTTATCGGTTCGCCGAACGCGCCGGCGGATTCGAGCTGTATCGCACTGACGCGGAGGGAGCTGCAGCATGCGTGTCCTCGTGACCGGCGGGGCCGGGTTCATCGGCTCACATCTCTGCGAGCGGCTGCTGAATGACGGCCACCACGTGCTCTGCGTGGACAATTTCTTCACCGGCAGCCGGGACAACGTCGCGCACCTGCTCGGACAGCCCGGCTTCCGCATGATCGAGCACGACGTCTGCCTTCCGCTCTATGCCGACGTCGAGTGGATCTTCAACCTCGCCTGTCCCGCGTCGCCCATTCACTACCAGATCGATCCGATCAAGACGGTGCAGACGAACGTGATGGGCATGCTCAACGCGCTCGAGAACGCGCGGCGGTTCGGCGCGCGCATCCTGCAGGCCTCGACGTCCGAGGTCTACGGCGACCCGGCGGTGCATCCGCAGGTCGAGAGCTACTGGGGCAACGTGAACCCGATCGGGCCGCGGGCGTGCTACGACGAGGGGAAGCGGGTGGCGGAGACGCTGATGTCGGACTATCACCGCCAGGCGAAGGTGGACATCCGCCTCGCGCGCATCTTCAACACCTACGGCCCGCGGATGGCGGAGAACGACGGACGGGTGGTCTCGAACTTCATCCTCCAGGCGCTGCGCGGCGAGCCGCTCACGGTCTACGGCACCGGCGAGCAGACGCGCTCGTTCTGCTACGTGGACGATCTCGTGGAGGGCCTGGTGCGCCTCATGTCGGCCGAGGGGATTCACGAGCCCGTGAACCTCGGTAACCCGGTCGAGTTCACGATGCGCGAGCTCGCGGAGACGGTCGCGTGGCTCTGCGGGCAGGAGGCGCAGGTGGTGTTCCGCCCGCTGCCGCAGGACGACCCCGCCCAGCGCCAGCCGAACATCTCGCGGGCGAAGTCGCTGCTCGGCTGGACGCCGACGGTGCAGCTGGAGGAGGGGCTCCGGCGGACGATCGACGACTTCCGACGGCGGCGGAACATGGAGCCGCTGCCGGAACGCCGCTCCACGACAGCGCATCGCGCCCCCGTAATGGGCCCCGTCGCCGACTAGCACGTCCCCCCCATCGATTAGCACGTTCCCCCTCCCCATGTCATGGGGAGGGGGACAGGGGTGAGGCCGACGCGGGGGGAAGGGCCTCAATCCCTCCCGAAGGCAGCGATCCTCATCCCTGCGCATCATGAGCGGGTCTTCGACCCGCTCTTTTCATGTTCGCGCCCTCCGTGTCCGCGGTCTCGCGGCTGAAGCCGCGGCTCGGCTGGTGGCCGCTGAAGCGGCCTGCCGCCGCCCATGTCCGCCCGTCCGACCGTCTCCCCGTCGCCCGTCCGCCCGTCCGCCCGTCCGACCGTCCGACCGTCCGACCTCCCCTCCCCCCCCCCCCCGGCGACCCACATCACAGCCCCCCCACCGTGACCCTGCCATCTTTTACTCCGACAGACCGACGCCCGGACGCCCTAAACCCTTGGGAGACCACCATGTCGCGACACACCCGCCTCATCTTCCTCGCCGCCTTCGCCGCCGGGTGCGCCACGAATCCGGTCACCGGACGGAGCCAGCTCTCGCTGATCTCCGAGGGCCAGGAAATCCAGATGGGGAAGGAGTACGCGGAGCAGGTTAAGGCGGCCTACGGGCTCTACGACAATGCCGGCCTGCAGGCCTACGTCTCCCGGCTCGGCATGCAGCTCGCCGCCAAGTCCGAGCGCCCCCAGCTCCCGTGGCAGTTCAACGTGATCGACGACGCGGCCGTCAACGCCTTCGCGCTCCCCGGCGGGCCGGTCTTCATCACCCGCGGCATCCTCACCCACATGAACAGCGAGGCGGAGCTCGTCTCGGTGCTCGGCCACGAGATCGGGCACATCACCGCCAAGCACTCGGTGAGCCAGATGAGCCAGGCGCAGCTCGCCAACCTCGGCCTCGGCATCGGAAGCATCTTCTCCTCGACCGTGGCCAACGTGAGCGGGATCGCGAGCGCCGGCCTCAGCGTGCTCTTCCTCAAGTACGGCCGCGACGCCGAGCGGCAGGCCGACGAGCTCGGGTTCAAGTACATGGTCCGCGAGAACTACGACCCGCGCGAGATGGCGTCGATGTTCCGTACGCTGCAGCGCACCGGCGGAAGCGGCGAGGGACGGCTCCCGGAATGGCTCTCGACGCACCCGAACCCGGAGAACCGGGAACAGGCCGTGGCGCAGCGGGTGGATTCGCTGGGCCGGGACGTCGGCGCGATGACGGTGGACCGCGAGGAGTTCATCCGCTACATCAGCGGCATGAACTACGGGCTCAATCCGCGTGAGGGCTTCTTCCGGAACGGGCTCTTCCTCCATCCCGATCTCCGCTTCCAGCTGCAGTTCCCGCAGGGATGGCAGACCCAGAACACCAAGCAGGCCGTGGCCGCGATGAGCCCGAACCAGGACGCCATCCTGCAGATGACGCTGGGGCAGGGAACTCCCGACCAGGCCGCCCAGCAGTTCTTCGGCCAGCAGGGCATCCAGTCGAGCAACGTCTCGCGCAACTCGGTGAACGGAATGCCCGCCGTGTCCGGCTACTTCCAGGCGCAGACGCAGGACGGCGCGACGATCCGCGGCCTCGGCGTCTGGCTCCAGTACGGCAACGCCACCTACCAGCTCCTCGGCTACTCGCCGGCACAGGCGTTCAGCCGGTACGACCAGGTCTTCCGCCAGTCCATCGGCAGCTTCCGCGAGCTCACCGACCAGGCCGCCCTCAACGTGCAGCCGGCCAAGATCGAGCTCGTGCGCGTCTCGCGGACCATGTCGGTGGCGGAGTTCAACCGTCAGTTCCCGTCGTCGATCCCGGTCGAGGAAGTCGCGATCATCAACGGCGTGGACGCCGGCGGCTCCTTGCAGGCTGGAACCATGGCGAAGCGGGTCGTAGGCGGGGTGCGGCAGTAGGCGGCGGTCGGAAAGCGGTCGGAAAGCGGTCGAAAAGCGGTCTTGAGCGGTCGCAG
This sequence comes from Gemmatimonadales bacterium, assembly GCA_025928955.1. GTDB lineage: Bacteria > Gemmatimonadota > Gemmatimonadetes > Gemmatimonadales > GWC2-71-9 > CAMLLJ01. The sequence continues at coordinate 3,718 of JAICNA010000044.1, forward strand.
GGTTCTGCCCGCGTGATGGCTCTTGACCGCTGTCCGTCCGCTGTCCGACCGCTGTCCGACCGCTTTTCGACCGCTCCACGACCGCTTTCCGACCGCTGTCCGACCTTGCCTGCCCCCACCCTCCCCCCTACACTTTTCCCCAGTGCAGCTCAGACGAAACCCCCTAAGGAGACCGACGATGCGAGTGCTTGGACGGGTGAAGGGATGGCTGGCGGTGTTGCTGGTGGTCCTGCTCGTCGCCGCCTGCGGCGACAACAACGACCCGGGCGATACGTCGCTCACCATCGAGAACGAGAGCGGGACGACCATTGCCATCGTCAACTTCTCCGACTGCGACGACCCCGAGTGGGGTGACGACCGGCTCGACGAGGACGAGTTCCTCGAGGATGGCGAGAGCAAGACGTTCGACGTGGACGCCGGCTGCTACGACATCCGCGTGATCTTCGTCGGCGGCGCGTCGCAGACGCAGCTCGACAACCAGATCGACGACGGCGAGGAGTTCGTCTACACGGTCGACTGAGCAGCGTGGCCACGGGAGCAAACAATCAGGGCATTCCTTCCCGGCGCTGCCGGACGAAGGAATGCCCTTTGTTCTGCCCCCCGTCGCTCGCTGCGCTCGCTCCGGGGTGACACCGTCCCGCTCTCCCGCTCCCCCGCTCTCCCGCCCCTCCCGCCCCTACCGCCTCCCCCCCGTCCTCTTCCCCTTCATGTAATCGTGCAGAATGAACTCCCCCAGCGTCAGCGTATTCGTGAAGTACGCCTTCCCCCGGCAGATCGCCGCCACCTGCTTCACGAACTCGACCAGCGCGCGGTCGCGGGCGAGCATGAAGGTGTTGATGATGATCCCGCTGCGGCGGCATTCGGTGACTTCGCGGAAGGTGGCGGCAAGTACTTCCGGGTCGAGGCCCATCGAGTTGACGTAGACCTGGCCGTTCGGCAGCGTGCGCGCGCTGGGCTTGCCGTCGGTGATCATGATGATCTGGCGCATGTCCTTCTTCTGCGAGAGGAGGATGCGCCGCGCGAGCTTGAGGCCTTCGGCGGTGTTCGTGTGGTACGGCCCGACCTGCGCGCGGGCGAGCGCCGCGAGCGGGATCTCCTCCGCGGAGTCGTGGAAGAGCACGACGCGGAGGCTGTCGCCGGCGTACTGGGTGCGGATGAGGTGCGTGAGGGCGAGGGCGACCTTCTTGGCGGGGGTGAAGCGGTCCTCGCCGTAGAGGATCATCGAGTGCGAGCAGTCGAGCATCAGCACCGTCGCCGCGGACGAGCGGTACTCGGACTGGCTCACCATCAGGTCGGAGTACTCGAGGTTGATCGGCACGCCGATGCCCTCGCGCGCGATCGCATTCGACAGCGTGGCCGGAACGTCGAGGTTGAGCACGTCGCCGAATTCGTACGGCTTGCTCGCCGACTCCGCCTCGACGCCGGTCGCGAGCCAGGGCGTGTCGTGCGCGCCGGCGCTGGAGCGGCCGATCGCGCCGAGCAGGTTCCGGAGCGTGCGCCAGCCGAGGAAGTCGATGCCCTTCTCGGTGAGGCCGAACTCCACGTGCTGCGCCGCTTCGCGCGCCTGCCCCTTCGGCCCGAGCACCGGCTCGAACGACGACGGGGCAGCCGGCGGCTGCTCCGCGTTGATGTAGCCCTCGTTCATGAGGCGCTGCACGATGTCGTCGAGCAGCTTCGCCAGGTCTCGACCGATCTCGGCGTCGCGCTCGTCGTCACCGGTGCCTTGGCCCCGGAGCAGGCGGACCATGTCCGGCGTGAGCTCGCCCGATTCCATCAGCGCCCGGAGGATCGCGTCCTTCAGCCCCTCGATCGTCCGATCGCCCGCGTCGTGCTCCCCGAAATCCCCCCAATACGGATCCCCGCCTCCTGCAAATCCCGATTGCAGGAGGAAATCAGAGAGCCGGTCGAGCAGCCCCTGAAGATTGACCTCGTCGGCGAGGCCGGGGACGTACTTGGTGTACCGTGTGAAGCGCATATCTGGAAGCTAATACTTCTGATTGTGAACCACGGAGGCGCGGAGGAGCGGAGGGCACTACCGGAGGGACAGCTGTGAGCGACTCAACTGGTTCAGGAACTCTCACGACAATGAGTATTCAAAAACACCGCTCCACGCACCTCGAGCAAAACGGATCGGCAGGCCCCTCCGCTCCTCCGCGCCTCCGTGGTTCACAATCGATCTAGTCCAATTGCTACCACCCGAGCGAGCGAGCGCGGGCGACGATGACGTCGGTGACGCCGGCGAGGCCGAGAAGTCCGCTGTTGAGGGTCATGTGATAGTTGACGGGGTCGGCCCAGTCGCGGTGGTAGTACTCGCGGTGGTACCGTGCGCGCTTGCCATCCATCTCGTCCATCTGCCGCGACGCCTCGTCCGGCTCGATGCCGAACCGCTCGCAGACGGCGTGCGTCCGGAACGTGCGCGGCGCGACGAGCTTCACGTGGAGCGCATCCTCCTGCTGCCCGAGCACCGCGGGCGCGGCGCGCCCGACCAGGACCACCTTCCCTCGCCGCGCCATCTCCGCGACCACCGACTGCGTGATCTGCACGAGGTTCGCCTCGTCGATGTCGGCGACGGTGCCGCCGGGGGGCGGGAAGAGCTCGGGACTCGCGGCGGCGAGCGTGCGGGTGAGGCGCTCGATGAAGCTGGGCGCGCGTTCCTCGCGCTCGGCGATCTCTTCCGGCGTCACCCCTGCGCGCACCGCCACCTGCTCGACGAGCTCGTTGTCCACCACCTGCCATCCCAGCACCTCGGCCACGCGCCGCGCGACCTCGGACCCGCCGGCGCCGTACTGGCGCGAGATTGTGATGACCATGGGGGGGTAAGGTACGGGTTGAAATGGAGGGCGGGAAGTGTCACCCCGGAGCCCCGCAGGGGGCGACGGGGGCCGAAACGAAAACGCACTTCCACGCGGTTGCCGGACGATTGACCCGTTCGGTCTATCGTCAACCATGCCCCGCACCTGCTACGTCTACATCCTCGCAAGTCAGGACAGACACCTGTATGTCGGCGTGACGAATGACCTGGCTCGGCGAATGCATGAGCATCGGGCGCTGCGGCCGGATTCATACGTCGCCCGCCACTGCATCATGCGTCTCGTGTACTACGAAATGGCGCCTGATTGCAGAGGAGCGGTCATTCGCGAAAAGCAGATCAAGCGTTGGCGGCGTGTCCAGCGTCTGGAATTGATCGAGAGCTTCAATCCTGAATGGCGGGACCTTTTTGAGATCCCAGCGCGATTTGAGCTTCGGCCCCCGTCGCCCCCTGCGGGGGCTCCGGGGTGACCACCCGGCCCGCAAGCTCCGCTGTCTTCTCCGCCCTCTCCAGCGCCATCGCCTTCCTCGGATCAAACCACCACACCACCGCCGCCGCCGCCGAGCCGCAGAAGAGTCCGCCGAGCGCGAACGCGACACGCACCCCGAAATGCTCGGCCACCCATCCTGCCTGCAGCGCCCCGAACGGCGCCATGCCGAGCGCGACGAACGAATAGAAGCCCATGACGCGCCCGCGCAGGTGATCGGGGCTGAGGCGCTGGAGCAGCGTGTTCGTCGCGATGCCGGCCGCGGCCATGGCGGCGCCGGCGAGGGCGCAGACGATCATCGCCGGGACGAGCCAGGGAAGGAGGGCGATGGTCACGAGCATGACGCCGAGGATGCCGGCGGACGCGATCGACACCCGGCCCTGCCGCGCGCGGCTGCCGTAGGCCGCGAGCGTGAGCGCGGCGCCCGTGGCCCCGATGCCGACGGCGGCGAGAAGCGCGCCGTAGCCCGCCGCGCCGACGCCGAGCACGTCGCGCGCGAAGACGGGGAGCATCGTGAGGAAGGAGAAGCCGAAGATGCTGAGCGTCGCGGTGAGGAGCACGAGCGTCCGGGGCCACGCCTCGCCGAAGACGTACGTGAACCCCTCCCGCATCGCCGCGCGCACGTCGATCGAGGCCGAGACCGGCCGCATCGCGCCGAGCTGCATCGAGGCGAGGCTGAAGATCACCGCGACGAAGCTGAGCCCGTTGAGGTAGAAGCAGGCGGCGATCCCCGCCGCCGCGATGATGCCGCCGGCGATGGCCGGGCCGATCACGCGCGAGACGTTGAAGGCCGAGGAGTTGAGGGCGATCGCGTTCATCAGGTCCTGCTTCCCCACCAGGTCCATCACGAACGCCTGGCGGGCCGGGACCTCGAAGGCGCTGAGGAAGCCGAAGAAGACGGCGAGGACGATGACCCACGGAACGCTGATGAGGCCGAACTGGGTGAGCACGCCGAGCGCCAGCGCCTCGACCAGCATCCCGCACTGCAGGAGGAGGATGAACCGCCGCTTGTCCACCCGGTCCGCCACCACGCCGCCGTAGAGCGTGAACAGCAGGATCGGCAGCGAGCCGAGCATGGTGACGAGCCCGAGCAGGAACGGCGACCCGGTCAGCTCCAGCACCAGCCACCCATGCGCCACCGTCTGGATCCAGGTGCCGACCTGCGATAGGAACTGCCCGAAGAGGAAGAGCCGGAAGTTCCGGTGGCGGAGCGAGGGGAAGGCTGCAGCGACGGTTGCCAGGGCGGACACGGGCGGAAACTAGTCGATTTCCTGATTTTGAACCACGGAGGCACGGAGGCGCGGAGAACGCACGGGACCGTGGACGGAGTAGCTCCGCGCCCCAGGCGAACTTTCGAATGATCCTGTTGTGTGCTCCCCGCACCGCCGGCGAGCGGAGCCGCCCCGCAAGCCCACAACAGAAACAATTCGCTCCCCAACCGAGGGCTCGGAATGCCTGGTACCGCGGAGACCCTCGGTTCTCCGCGCCTCCGCGCCTCCGTGGTTCACAAAGGAAAGTCTTCCTTCAGCCGTGCCATTTTGGCCGCGCGCGCGTCCAGCCGAGCTCTTCGCTGCCGCTGATGCGCTTGCGGAAGGCGAGGGCTTCGAGGATGAGCTCGCAGGCGGCGACCGCGTGGGGGGCGGAGGTGCGGGTGGCGAGGCCGCTCTCGACGACGGCGTCCACCAGCCCCGGTACCGTGTCGAAGCCCCGCAGCGAGATCTCGGCCGGCTCCTCGTTCGAGATCCTGAGCGCACCCCCCTGGTCGAACCAGGCGACGATCGGCTCGAGGTCGATGTCCGAGGCGCGGGCGTCGAGCGTCGCGCCGGCGGCCTTGCGGATGAGCTCGCGGGCGATCGTGTCGCCGCCGGCCATCTCGCCCTCGTACTCGAGCTCGAGCTTGCCGGTGATCGACGGAACCGCGGAGTAGATGTCGCTCACTCTCGGCACCACCCGCTCCTCGCCGGCGGCGAGCGCCCGGCGCTCGGCGTTGGAGACGGCGTTCTCGAGCACGCTGATCGGCAGGCGCTGGCTGACACCCGAGCGCTGGTCGATGCGCTTGTCCTTCCGCGCCTCGAAGGCGATCCGCTCGACGACTTCCTGGACGAAGTCGGGAATCTCCGCGTCGCGCGCGCCGCGCGCGGTCCACGCCTCCTGCGCCGTGATCGCCATGCCGAGCTCGACCGAGCGCGGATAGTGGGTCACGATCTCCGAGCCGATCCGGTCCTTGAGCGGCGTGATGATCTTGCCGCGCGCGGTGTAATCCTCGGGATTCGCGGTGAAGGCGAGCAGGACGTCCAGCGGCAGGCGCACCGGATAGCCCTTGATCTGGACGTCTCCCTCCTGCATCACGTTGAAGAGGCCCACCTGCACCTTGCCGCTCAGGTCGGGGAGCTCGTTGATGGCGAAGATCCCGCGGTTGGCGCGCGGCAGGAGGCCGAAGTGCATCGTGAGCTCGTCCGAGAGCAGGTGTCCGCCGCGCGCCGCCTTGATCGGGTCGAGGTCGCCGATCAGGTCGGCGATCGTCACATCGGGCGTGGCGAGCTTCTCGACGTATCGCTGGTCGCGCGTGAGCCAGGCGATCGCCGTCGCGTCACCGCACTCCGCGATGCGCTCGCGGCCGAACCGGGAGATCGGCGCGAAGGGGTCGTCGTTCACCTCGCTCCCGGCGATGACGGGAATCCGCTCGTCGAGGAACGACGTGAGCGCGCGGAGGATCCGGCTCTTCGCCTGGCCGCGGAGGCCGAGCAGGATGAAGTGGTGGCGAGCGAGGAGCGCGTTCACCAGCTGGGGCAGGATCGTGTCCTCGTAGCCCAGGACCCCGGGAAGGAGCGGCTCGTCGCGCTCCAGGCGCGCGAGGAGGTTGCCGCGGAGCTCGTCGCGGACCGACCGACCACGGAGCGGGGGATCGGCCCAGGGAGACTCGCGAAGCTGGCCGAGGGTGCGTGGAAGCATTCAGGTAACTCTTTCAGGGAGAACCAATGTGGAGGAGGGCGGCTGGCCCGTTGGCCAGTGCCTTCGGCTTTCTGTCGGTATCGCGGGGAACCGCGGCAATTATCTTGACTTCGTGGCTGGGTACCGTAATTTCGGGCGCCGTTATGCCAGAGCGACAGTGCGGCATAGCAGGGTCGGTCCGGACCGGCCCGCCATCTCTATCCCCCTGAGCGAGGAGCACCGATGAAGAAGGTCATGATTGCGGCGATGCTGGTGGCAGTAGCTGCCTGCGCCGAAGAGGCGCCGCCGGCCGACGCGGGCGCAGCGGTCGACACGATGATGCCGGCCCCGGCCGCGACCGACACGATGATGCCCGACACGATGATGCGCGACACCATGATGCCGCGGGATACTGCCGCACAGATGTAATCATCGGGCACCGCACTGTCCCACCAGCCCCGGGCTTCACTGCTCGGGGCTGTTTCTTTTGAACCACGGAGAAGCGGAGGCGCGGAGAAGGGAAGCAGCACACAACAAGATCCATCGAATGTCCGCCGGAAGGCTCGGAGCCTTTGCGCCTACACCGCTGTCCTCCGCGCCCCCGCGCCTCCGTGGTTCAAGAAGAACGATCATCCATCGATATCCGCCGGCCCGAACGGCAGCGAGACGACGGTGGCGCGGCGGCCGCCGGCTTCGACGATGTCGCCGACGGAGACTTCGCGGCGCAGCGGGGCGAGTCCGATCATGCGGTCGTCGAGCTCGAGGATCGAGCAGACGGTGCCGACTTCCTTCTCGTTGAGCCGGATCGCATGCCCGTCGAGCGGGCCGTTCTCCACCCAGCGGAGCCCGCGGAGCTCGCGGTTCGTGTGCCCGCGAAAATGGAGGCGCGCGACCGTCTCCTGCCCGGTGTAGCAGCCCTTCGTATACGAGACCCCGCCGATGTTGTCGAAGCGCACTTCCTGCGGCAGCGTGCGCTCGCCGATCTCGGCGCCGAGCGCGGGCCACCCGGCGAGGATGCGCGCGGCCTCGAGGAGGGATTCGTCGCCATCCTCGGCGCCGGCGCCGCGGAGCGTATCGAGCGCGAGCTCGATCGCCGGCCCCGCGCCCACGAGCATCCCCGCGAACGGCGCCACCTCGGTGCCGAGCGCGACGAAGAGCCGTCCCCGCACGGTGTCGATCACGGTGACGCGTCCCGCCTGCTCGGGAAGGGGGCCAAGGCCCGCCTTCACGAGCGTCTGGAACGCATGCTCGCCGACGAGCCACGCGACCTGCGTCTCGCCAGTGAGGTCCGTGACCCGGGCGAGGCGCGGCGGGAGCGAGCGCTGGAGGAGCTCGAGCGCGGCGTCGTGCGCGCGGGGCGGGCAGATGAGGGTGAGGGCGTCGGGTGTCCGGACGATCCAGAGATCGAGGACGATCATGCCCTTCGGGGTGAGCAGCGCGCCGTAGACGAGGCTGTGCTCCCCGGGCTTCTCGATGTCGTTGGTGACGATCCCCTGGACGCACTGCACCGCGCCCGCGCCTTCCACCCGGAACACCGCCGGCGACGTCACCACGATTCCCGCCCCGTGCCGCGCCGTCGCAAGGCGCGCCCGGTCGAGAGCGACGGCGAACTCAGCCATGGAAGGGGACCGCGAGGTTCATATGGACGGCGGGGGTCATAGGGAAGGAATACGCCCCCGGAGCCGAGGCGGCAAGGCGCGGATTGCCTTCTATTGTGAACCACGGAGCCACGGAGGCGCGGAGGGCACTGCCGGAGCGCGCCGTACTTATTGCGGCCGCCCGAATGCACGGCCCTTCGAACTCGAAAATAACCGATGCTCCCGGACCCTAACCGTGGCAGTGGCGCTCGGAACCCGCTCCGGTAGTGCCCTCCGCCCCTCCGCGGCTCCGTGGTTCAAAAATCGAGAATCATTCCGAATTCAGATACGCCCAGTCGAGCAGCTCGACTGGATGCACGACGTGGATCGGGACGCCCGCGGCTCTGAGCCCGGCGCCGATCTGCATGAGGCAGCCGGGATTGCCGGTGGTGACGTACGCGGGGCGCGGCAGGGCGGCGGCGATCTCCGCGATCTTCATGTCGAGGACGGCGCGGGCCATGTCCGGCTTGAGGAGCGAATAGATCCCCGCGCTGCCGCAGCACTTGTCGGATCCCGGCAGCATCCGGAGCCGCAGGCCCGGGATCGCGCTCAGCACCCTGAGCGGCTCCGCGTGGACGCCCTGCGCATGCTGCAGGTGGCAGGGCGCATCGTAGACGACGTCGAGGTCGAGCGGACCGGGGGGAACCGGGCCCGCCGCGGCGAGGAGCTCGCTCACGTCGCGCACCTTCGCGCCGAACGCAGCCGCGGCCTCCGTGCCGAGGAGGTGGCCGTAGTCCTTGAGGAGCGCACCGCAGCCGGCGCTGTCGACGACGACGTAGTCGGCGCGATCCGCGAGCGCGCGCACGTTCCGCTCCGCGAGCGCCTTCGCGGCGGCCACGTCGCCGGCATGGTCGTGGAGCGCGCCGCAGCAGACCTGCCCGTCGGCCTCGACGACATCGTACCCGTTGATCTCGAGCGTGCGGCGCGTGGCGTCGTGGACGTGGGTGAAGAGGGTGTCCATGACGCAGCCGCGGAAGAGGAGGACGGTCGGGCGGCCGGCATTGCGAGGAGGCCACGGAGCGGCTGACGATGCAATCGGGTGGCGTGGCGACCCGATTGCTTCGTCGCTTCGCGCCTCGCAATGACGCGTCGTCGCCGCGACCATTCCCGCCGCGAAGCCCATCCGCCCCTCGCCTGCCACCACCCCGAACAACCCCGTGCCCCGCAGCCATCGCGCCGCCGTGAACGCCGGCCGCCAGAGCCACGCGCGACGGAACACGCCGAGGACGATGCGCGCCAGAGGCGTGAGCCCCCGGACCTCCGCCAGACGCGCCCGGGCGATCTCGAGTCCCCGGCCGTACTGCACGCCCGACGGACACACCGGCTCGCATCCCCGGCATCCGAGGCAGGCATCGAGGTGCTCGGCGAGCGCATCGTCGGTCGGCGGCAGCTCGCCGAGCGCGAGGGCGCGCATGAGCACGATGCGCCCGCGCGGGCTGTCGGACTCGTCGCCGGTGGCGAGGTAGGTGGGGCAGGCGGGAAGGCAGAAGCCGCAGTGAACGCAGGGGGCGAGGGGGTCGGGGAGCGGGGGGACAGCGGTCGAGGAGCGGTCGGAAAGCTGTCGAACAGCGGTCGGAAAGCGGTCGTGGGAATCGGCGGGTTCCGACGCTCCGGACCCGACCGCTGTTCGACCGCTGTTCGACCGCTCTTCGCCCGTCAACCGCTCCCCTCCAGCGCCACCTGCAGCGCTCCCTTCGGATCGAACGCTTCGCGCAGCTTCGACACGAGCTGGCCGACGCCTTCGCGGTAGGCGCCGAAGTGCCCGATCTCGCGGCGGACCTCCCAGGGAGCGCGCTCGATCGTCATCGGGATCTCGCGCGCGGCCATCGCACGGCGAAGGGAGCGGAGGCGCTCGACGCTCGTCGTGCCGGTCCAGCGGAGGCCGCCCATGCCGCCGGCGGAGACGAGCCCTTCGTCGAGGTCGTGGCCGACGAGGTCGATCGTCTCTTCCAGCCCATCCGGCAGGACGCCGAGCCGGAGCGTGATCGGTCCGGCGAGCGCCGCGCGCGCCGTGAGGCCCCAGAACGCAGCGCTCCGGTCCGCGCGGAGCTGCTGCCAGGTCACGTCCCCGGTGGCGCTCAGCCGCCGCGCTTCGCCGACGACCGCCGAGTCGGTGCCGGTGAGCCGCGCGGCCAGCATCCACTCCGCCTCCGCGGCGAGCGCGGGCGAGAACATCTCGAGCGCGGAGGGACTGAGGCTCGCGGCGCCGATCGCGCGCGCGGCGGCGGCGAGGCGGTCGCGGGGGCCGAGCGCGGTGAAGGTGACGTCGGCGCGCGGAAGGGCGCGAAGGCGAAGGTGCACCTCGGTGATGACCCCGAAGCCGCCGAACCCGCCGACATGCAGCTTCGTCACGTCATAACCCGCGACGTTCTTCACCACGCGGCCGCCGGCGCGCACGATCCGGCCGTCGCCCGTCACGACTGCACAGCCGAGCACGTGATCGCGGACCGAGCCGAAGCCGTACCGGAGCGGGCCCGCCGTCGCCGTGGCGAGGATCGAACCGATGCTCCGGTCGGGCCGGCCGGGCGGATCGAGGGCGAGCCACATGCCCTGGTCCGCGAGGCGGCGGCGCACCTCGTCGAGGGGTGCTCCCGCCTGCACGGTCGCCACCAGGTCGGCGGGGCTCACGGACACGACCTGATCGAGGGCGCGCGTGCTGAGCGCGAGCTCTGCCGGGGCGTCGGCCGGGAGCCACGTGCCCTGGCCCTCGAGCCGGATGCGCCATCCCTCCTCGCTGGCCACGTGACACACCTGCGCGAACGACTCGCTCGAATCGGGCGTGGCGCGGGGGAGCCCGTCGGCCTCCCGCTCGACACCGGCGCTGCCGAGCAGGGCCCTGAGCCGGGTGAGGACCGCGTCGCTCACGCGACACCTCCGGCGCGCCACTCGCGGCACGCGTGGATCGGGAGGACCTTGCCGGGATTGGCGCGCTCGAGCGGATCGAAGACGCGCCGCACGGCGCACATCGCATCGAGGGTCGCGGCGTCGAAGATCAGCGGCATGTAGTCGCGCTTGTCGGAGCCGACGCCGTGCTCGCCGGTGATCGAGCCGCCGGCGGCGACGCATGCCTCCATGATCTCGCCGCTCGCCTGATGGACGCGCGCCGCAAGCTGCGCGTCGCGGCGATCGAAGCTGATGTTCGGGTGCAGGTTGCCGTCGCCGGCGTGGAAGACGTTGCTCACGACGAGCTCGTGGCGCCGGCCGATCGCGCCGACCGCGTCGAGGACCGCGGGCAGGGCGGAGCGGGGCACCACGGCGTCCTGCACGGCGAGGTCGGGGGCGAGCCGGCCCATCGCGCCGAACGCCTTCTTCCGGCCCTGCCAGAGCCGCGCGCGCTCCGCCGGCGACGACGCGCTCGTGATCGAGCGCGCGCCGTGCTGCGCGAGCAGGTTGTCCACCACCGCGCCATCGCCGACCACCGCTTCCTCCGATCCGTCCAGCTCGACGAGGAGCACCGCCGCGGCATCGGTCGGGTACCCCGCCGCATAGATGGACGCCTCCACCGCGCGCACGCACACCTGGTCCATCATCTCGAGTGCGGCAGGGACGATGCCCGACGCAATGATGGCGCTGACGGCTTCACTCGCGGCGCGGATCGAGCCGAAATCGGCGAGCGAGGTCCGCACCGCGCGGGGGAGCGGCACGAGCCGGGTCGTGATCTCGACGGCGATGCCGAACATCCCCTCGCTCCCCACGAAGAGCCCCACGAGGTCGGGCCCCCACGCCTCGCCTCCCCGCGATCCGAGGCGCGCGGTCGAGCCGTCGGGGAGCACCACCTCGAGCTCCGTGATGTGGTTGGCCGTGACGCCGTACTTGAGGCAGTGCGGCCCGCCGGCATTCTCCGCGACGTTCCCGCCGAGGGTGCATGCCGCCTGGCTCGACGGGTCGGGCGCGTACGCGAGCCCGAAGGGAAGGGCGGCCTCGGAGAGTCGCGCGTTCACGGCGCCCGGCTCGACGACGGCGCGGCGGCGCGCAGGGTCGATCGACAGAATCCTGTTCAGGCGTGTGAGCGTGATCATCACCGCCGCCGGATCCGCGACGGCGCCGCCGGACAGTCCCGTGCCCGCCCCGCGCGCGACCCACGGCACCCCGGCGCGATGCAGCTCGCGCACGATCGCGATGACTTCCTCGCGCGTGCCGGGCATCACGACCGCGGCCGGCGGGGACTCACGCGTCGGGAGGCCATCCATCGCGTACGTAGCGAGCTCGGCGCGGCGGTGGCGGACCCAGCGGGGGCCGGTGATGCGTTCGAGGTGGGGAAGGAGGGACTGCATGCATCGAAAGATAGTCTGGCGCGCTATTCGTCCTCTGCCCGGCCGAACAGGAGCTGCACGAAGTCCCGATCCTCGGGGCGCGAGACGATGTAGACATGGTCTCCCGGGGACAGCACGGTGCTTCCCTTCGGCGGAATGAGGTCGTTCCCGCGAATCACGAGCGACACCGCCGCGCCGTCGGGAAGGCCCAGATCCGCGATCTCCGCGCCGGTGACGGCGAGACCCTCGCTGATGTAGTAGCTCGAGAAATCTCCGCTCAGGCGCTGGCGCGATTCGATCGCGAGGATCGCGGGGGGGGTCGGCGTGTCGGGCGTGCCGAGGCGCAGCTTGCGCGTGACCCAGGCGACGGTCGAGCCGGGCACGATCGCGCTGAGCACGACGATGAAGAATACGACGTTGAAGATCCGTCCCGCGCCCGGCGCTTCCATCAGCACCGGGTACGTGGCGAACACGATCGGCACCGCGCCGCGGAGGCCGACCCAGCCGATGTACCCGATCTCCTTCGGCTTGAAGCGGAAGGGAAGGAGGAGCACGGCGACGACGAGCGGCCGCGCGACGAACGCCAGCACGAGCGCGAGCACCACGCCGTTCCAGCCGACCTCGATCAGCTCCGAGGGAAAGACGAGGAGGCCGAGGATGAGGAACATCGCGATCTGGCTGAGCCACGCCATCGCGTCGTGCACGCGGAAGAGGCCGGCGCGGTACGGAAGGTCGCCGTTACCGAGGAGGATGCCGGCCAGGTAGACGGCGAGGAAGCCGCTTCCCTGCAGCAGCGTCGGCACGGCGAACGCGATGCAGGCGATGGCGAGCGTCAGCGCCGGATAGAGTCCACCGGCCGGCAGCCGGAGATGCTGGATGAGCTTCCGTCCGACGTAACCGATCGCGAGGCCGAGCGCTGCGCCGGACACGAGCTCGAGGGCGACATGTCCCGGCACGTCCCACCACGCCATGCTGGCGTCGCCGGCGATCAGGTGCTCGGTAAGGGCGATCATCAGGATGAACGCCATCGGATCGTTGAGGCCGGACTCGAGCTCGAGCGTGGTGCCCACCCGCTTCTTGAGGTGAAGCCCGCTTCCGCGGAGGACGGTGAACACGGCCGAGGCATCGGTCGAGCTCACGATCGCGCCGAGGAGCATCGCCTCGTTCCAGGGAAAGCCGAGGGCCCGCGCGACCACTGCGATGCCGGCGGCGATGCCGACGACGCCGACGGTCGCGAGGATGCCGGCCGGGGCAATCCCGACGCGCACCGCGGCGAGCGGCGTATTGAGCCCGCCATCGAAGAGGATCAGCGCGAGCGCGATCATCCCGAGGCGGTAGCTGAACGCGTAGTTGGTGAAATCGATCCCGCCGATTCCCTCGGAGCCGGCGAGCATGCCGATCACGAGGAAGATGAGCACCACCGGGACGCTCACCCGCTCGGTGGCTCGGCTGAAGATCACGCTGACGCCCACCGCCGCCGATGTCCCTGGTGTGTCCAACTGACATGTCCTACCTCTGCAAAGACTGCTGGGTGGCTCATGACCCGTCGACGCTGCTCGCGCGCTGCAAGCAGTGCGACGCGAACGCGCGCGTGAAGCGCCTCGACCCGCTGCCGTCGCGCAGCATGGAGGGAGACCAGTTCCGCTGCCGGCTGCATCCCGACGAGCCGCTCGATCTCTTCTGCAATCGCTGCCGCCGGCAGGTCTCGTCGCGGGCGGTGCTCGACGACC